>CAUSCX010000001.1:0-113575 GCA_963530385.1 uncultured Streptococcus sp.
CTGAGTTGATCCATTTGGCCATTTCAAAAACAACTGTGATTCCATTAGCTGTATTAAAATCCTCATCCATGGCCGCTACAAACTTATCTTTAAAAGCTTGCAACTCACCCGCATCTACAGTTCCAGAAAATGGTTGCTCATAAGTGTTCTTTAGATACTTAAGATTGGTCTCTGCATCGCGAACAGCTTTTTCCGTAAAATTGATAGGCTTGCGGTAGTGCTGGGTCGCAAAGAAGAAACGTAACACTTGTCCGTCAATCGTTTTGAGGGCATCATGTACGGTGATAAAGTTACCCAAGGACTTGGACATTTTGACATTGTCGATATTGACAAAGCCGTTGTGCATCCAGTAATTAGCAAAGGTCTTCCCTGTTTTAGCTTCTGACTGGGCAATTTCGTTGGTATGGTGAGGGAACTCAAGATCCGCTCCTCCACCGTGGATATCAATAGTATCTCCCAAAATCTCAGTTGACATGACTGAACACTCAATGTGCCATCCTGGGCGACCAGGTCCCCAAGGACTGTCCCAAGAAATCTCACCTGGTTTGGCAGCTTTCCAAAGGGCAAAATCGACTGGATTTTCCTTGCGAGCTGTTTCTTCATCTGTACGACCTGAAGCGCCTAACTCCAAGTCTTCTAATGTTTTGTTAGCCAACTTAGCATAGTTATGAGATTTTTCCACACGGAAATAGACATCTCCCTGACTCTCATAAGCATAGCCCTTTTCAATCAAATCAACAACAAAACGAATAATATCATCCATAAACTCGACTACACGAGGATGACGAGTTGCAGGCTTCACGCCTAAAGCCGTCACGTCCTCACGAAAGGCAGCAATGTACTTGTCCGCTACTTCTTGAGGTGTGATGCCTTCTTCCTTAGCTCGGTTAATAATCTTGTCATCTACATCGGTAAAGTTGGAAATGTAGGCAACCTCATAACCACGGTACTCAAAGTAGCGACGAATGGTATCGAAGGCTACCGTCGATCGGGCATTCCCCACGTGGATATAATTGTATACAGTTGGCCCACAGACATACATGAGAACCTCTCCCTTTGTAATCGGGACAAATTCTCGTAAATCACGAGACATGGTGTCATAGATTTTAATCATAAAATAATAGTCAGGAAAGCTAAAATTCATAAACAGATATTTTCATAACTAACTGTTCAACTAAATTTTAGTCCGATTGCTAGTCACAAATCGGATTTCCTTGCTCCTTTCTAAACATAAAAGAAGAATACAGTAAAAAGATGAAGGGAGTCACTACGGAAGTTTTATTGCTATGTTTTCCGTTAGGCTCCCTTCCTCTCTTGTTTCGAATTTATCGTAAAGACTAGTCTAAACTAACTCTCGAGCAATAACTAGGGCTATCTCAAAGAAAGTCATCGCATCCGCTTTTCTATCCTCGCGTCTAGCATCCCATTCGTGATTTTGATGGTCGACATAGTCAGCTGTGTAGAAAAATTGATAAACCTTGGCTTGTCGATATTGGGCCCAGGCCATGATAGCTGAAGCTTCCATATCTACAACTCTAGCTCCTGCTGCTAGTCTTCGTTTGACCTTAGCAGCTGTTTCACGATAGAAGGCATCTGTCGTCCAAGACTTTGTTCGAATATGCTCAATACCAGCTTTGTTCAAAGCGTTCTCCATAGTTGAGAGAAGCGTTTCATCATAAGAAATCTCATCACTTGCTGGAGCATAATGGTAACTGGTCCCTTCATCACGTAAAGCTGAACTTGGTAGGATAATTTTATCTGCTTGGATAGACTGGTCCAGAACTCCACAAGACCCTAAAACGATAAAGTTGTTGAAACCTCTCGCTTTGAGTTCTTCTAAGAAACCCACAACCATTGAAGCACCAATAGTAGCCATAGTAACTGCAAGTTTAAGTCCATCTACTTCATAGATGTACCATGGAAATTTGCCATTTAGATTGGTAAGGTAGCCACCTTCATAGACTCCGTCCATCTGCTTGACTCTTTCCACTATCTCTCCATTAAAAGACAGAATAATCGTCTGACAAATCTCTCCACCACTAAGAAGGCTTCGATCAGTTGGCTCTATAACAGCAGGTACATTTTCAAATTCTTCTAATAGCATTTATTACTCCTTCGCATTCAGATAAACCACCTGGGTCTGTTTAACAAAGCCAATCTTTTCATACAAACGTTTGACACCTACATTGCTATCTTCCACTGCAATCTGAAACTCCTTGTCATTTTGCTCAATCAGTTTGTTGACGAGGGATTTTGCTAGATAGCTTCCATAACCTTTTCCACGTTCAAGTTCAGCTATTGCTAAACCGTAGAAGTAATTGGTATTACTCGATAGATCAACTGAGCAAGTCCCAATAACCTGATCATTCTTTAGTAAAATATATAGGCGACTTTCTGGATCTTTCAGAGCTTTAGCGACATATCTATCCACAACTTCTTTAGATTCATGCTCCTCTGAAAATGCCTGAAATTTTAACTGACTAATTTGATCCTGATAGGAACGATCTGCTAACAAAACTTCAAGATTAGAAACAGTTGCTAACAGATAAGGTCTTCTATCCTTACCTAACCAGGTTTCTGTCTCTTCATCCTCGACCAGTCCCCAATTGCTGGCAAACTCAGGATGCTGCTCTAGAAAAACACGCTCTGTCTGAAAAGTCACAGACTCAATTGGATAAGATGCCGTTTCTTTCTCAAAACTTCTATACAAAGCCCGCGCAATTCCTTGACGACGATGATTGGGGTGGACCAGGATCGCTACTTCCACATCTTGGTCATCTGCATAGACGGTTAATAGGCCAACAAGTTCACCTTTTTCATAATAAAGGAAAAAGGCGGGCATGTTGGGGTCAAAATTAAGCATGTTAGAAAGATAGGGATCACGATAAGTTCCATCATAGGCTTGACAACAGTCAATTAGTTTTTTCGCCTCAGATAACTCCTCTTGGCTTAACTTGTTTCTTGCTTGAATCATATAGGTATCCTCTACAAACCAGACGAACTATGACTGGCATCTCTCGCCTGCTCAAGTTTATTGACGTAGTATTCCCGCTTTACTTCAACTTCGTGAATGGTTGGTTCATCCTTTTGCCCATGCACTCGGACAATCTTGGCCGGAATACCGACAACCGTCACATCACTAGGAACATCTGCTACGACAACCGCTGCAGCACCGACTTTAGCATTTTCACCGATTTCTACAGGTCCAATGACTTGAGCATGAGCTGAGATGAGAGCTCCTTTACGAACGGTCGGATGGCGTTTGCCAACATCCTTCCCTGTCCCGCCAAGAGTTACCCCGTGGTAGAGAAGAACCCCTTTTTCAACGATAGCCGTCTCCCCAATTACCAGACCTGAACCATGGTCAATAAAGACACCTGATTCAATCTGAGCTCCAGGATGAATCTCAATCTGAGTCCAAAAGCGCCAGAACTGACTGTGCATACGAGCCAGGAGTTTGAAGCCATGCTTCCAGAGAAAATGCGAGAGACGGTGGGCCGCCAAGGCTTTGACACCAGGATAGGTCAATAAAACCTCTAAAGTGGTACGAGCCGCTGGATCATTTTCTTTTACGATATCAATGGTTTCACGCCACCATCCCATACATTTCTCCTTTTCTTATTCTGAGTCTTTTGGTGTTTCTGTAGTTTCTTTCTTAGGTTTGTGGTCCTTGTGGTGGTGACGAGGACGATCTCCATGACGAGGACCTTTATCCCCTTTTTCTTCTGAACGTTCAGGTTTTGGCGGACGTGGCAAGAGTGCCTTCATAGAAGCATCTACACGACCTTTTTCATCGATCTTAATAACCTTCACATCTACAAAATCACCAATTTGAACTAAATCTTCTACATTATTGGTACGTGTCCAAGCCATTTCAGAGATGTGAACGAGGGCATCTGTCTTGTCAAAGAGGTTGACAAAGGCACCAAATTTCTCAATACGAACGACTTTAGCACGGTAAACTTCGTCCACCTTAGCTTCACGGACCAAGCCAGCAATGATTTCTTTGGCACGGTTAATAGCATCTTGGTCGCTAGAGTAGATAGACACATTACCTTCTTCGTCGATATCGATCTTAACGCCTGTTTCAGCGATAATCTTGTCGATGGTTTCTCCACCCTTACCGATGACAATCTTGATCTTGTCCACATCAATCTTGATGGTATCAATTTTCGGAGCAGTTGGAGCCAATTCTGGACGAACTTCTGGAATGGTTGCTTCAATCACATCAAGGATTTCAAAACGTGCTTTCTTGGCTTGAGCAAGAGCCTCAGTCAAGATTTCTGCAGTAATCCCTTGGATCTTGATATCCATTTGAAGGGCTGTAATCCCGTCACGAGTACCTGCAACCTTGAAGTCCATGTCTCCAAAATGGTCTTCCAAACCTTGGATATCTGTCAATACGGTGTAGTTGTTCCCATCTGAGATAAGTCCCATGGCAATACCTGCTACTGGCGCCTTGATTGGCACACCACCAGCCATAAGGGCAAGTGTTCCCGCACAGATAGAAGCTTGAGATGAAGAACCATTTGATTCCAATACTTCTGCTACTAGACGAATCGCATATGGGAATTCTTCCAAGCTTGGCAAGACTTGGGCAAGAGCACGCTCACCAAGAGCACCGTGTCCAATTTCACGACGACCAGGTGCACCGTAACGACCTGTTTCCCCTACAGAGTATTGAGGGAAGTTATAGTGATGCATAAAGCGTTTCTTGTACTCTGGATCCAAACCATCGATGATTTGCGTTTCACCCATTGGCGCCAAAGTCAAGATAGAAAGAGCCTGAGTTTGTCCACGAGTAAAGAGACCTGAACCGTGTACGCGAGGAAGGAAGTCGACTTGCGCATCCAAAGGACGGATTTCATCGACCTTACGACCGTCAGGACGCACCTTGTCTTCTGTAATCAAGCGGCGCACTTCAGCGTGTTCCATTTGTTCCAAGATTTCAGCCACATCACGCATGATACGGTCAAATTCTTCGTGGTCTGCATATTTTTCTTCGTAAACTTCTGTTACTTGATCTTTTACTGCTTGAGTCGCAGCTTCACGCGCCAATTTTTCTTCAACTTGAACCGCTTTTTGAAGGTCACTGTTATAGGCTGCGATGATTTCAGCTTGCAAGTCAGCATCTACATGAAGCAATTCTACTTCTGCTTTTTCTTTACCAACTGCCGCAACGATTTCTTCCTGGAAGGCAATCAATTCTTTGACAGCTTCGTGCCCTTTAAGGAGAGCTTCCAACATGATTTCTTCTGACAATTCTTTAGCACCAGATTCTACCATGTTGATGGCGTGTTTGGTACCAGCGACTGTCAATTCAAGGAGAGATTGCTCTGCTTGTTCTTGCGTAGGGTTGATGATGATTTGGCCATCAACATAACCCACTTGGACACCAGCTATTGGGCCGTCAAATGGAATATCTGAAATAGAGAGTGCCAAGGATGAACCAAACATAGCTGCCATTGGTGCAGAAGCATTTTCATCATAAGAAAGAACTGTGTTGATGACTTGCACTTCATTACGGAAACCTTCCGCAAACATCGGACGAATTGGACGGTCAATCAAACGCGCTATCAAAGTCGCATCTGTTGAAGGACGTCCTTCACGTTTCATGAAGCCACCAGGAAACTTCCCAGCTGCATACATTTTTTCTTCGTAGTTGACTTGAAGTGGGAAGAAATCCCCAGTTGCCATCTTCTTAGACATAACAGCAGCAGTCAAGACAGTTGACTCACCATAACGCACGACAACAGCGCCATTTGCTTGCTTAGCAACCTGACCAGTCTCTACAATCAACTCACGACCCGCAAAAGTCGTTTGAAACACTTGTTTTGTCATTTTAATCCCCTTTGGATTGATGAAATTATACGCCTTGCCTACAAAAATCAAGATACCAAGCCGTCAAGCAACTCAAAGGAAAATAGGAAATCGAACGACGGAGCGACTGCTCCTAGGCAGATTTATCTTTTTCCACAGAGTTGTAGGCGTGTTCAGTTACACAGGATACTAAGGGCGTGAAGAATCCCGTCTGAAAATAGGAGATTGACGCAGTGTGCGATGCATACCAGGAAATCTATCTTTTTCACTATGGATTTAGCCCGTGTTCAACTATCAAGATACCAAGGACGTCAAAAGCAAAGTAAAAATAGGAAACTGACGAAGTCTTCGATGAAGATAAGACAGTTTATATTTTTTACACAGCTTTTCGGCCGGGTTCAATTACTCAAGAAATCATTAGAAAGGTTTGATGCTAAAGCATCTAAGCCTTTAACGCTAATCGCTATTAGGCGATTAGCTAAATGCTTTACTAACTTCCTCGTCAAATAATATCGATTTGACTCGCTCGTGTCGCTAAACCTTGCAGTTTGAATGTATTGTATTATTTAATACCCTCATCTTTGTATCAAGTACGTACAGAGTCTATTTTATCATATTTTTCTTAAAAAGTGCTGGCTTTTCTATTAAAAAGGAACCATTCCTCCATGAAAAGAAGAATGGTTTATTGTTTATGATCCTTGAGGTTGATGATTGAACAAGGCATGAGTTGCTTGGTGGATATATTGGGCAGTTTCTGCATTGTTCATAGTGTAAAGATGCACACCTGCTACGTCTTGCGTTACCAAGTCCACGATTTGGTCTACGGCATAGGCAAGTCCTGCTGCTCTGAGTGACTCAGGGTCATTCTCATACTTGTCCAAGATAGCCTTAAACTTACGTGGAAGATGAATATTCTCACAAGTCTTCAAGAGACGAAGCGCTTGGTTACGGTTGAGGATTGGCATGATCCCTGCATGAATGGGCACATCAATTCCAGCCAAGGTACACTTGTCTTGGAAATCATAGAAACGCTCATTGTCAAAGAAAAGCTGAGTTACAAGACTTGAGCAACCTGCATCCACTTTTTTCTTGAGATTTTGAATATCTGAGATTTGGTTTGGCGAATCAGGATGTCCCTCAGGATAACAAGCACCAATGATATCAAAGTGTGGGGCCTGCTCCTTGATGAATTCAATCAGGTCTGTCGCATAACGGAAGTCCTTTTGCGGTTCAACATCTGGAATGATATCTCCACGGAGAGCTAATATTTTCTGAACACCAACCTTATCCAAATCTGCAATGGTCTCAGCCACCTTGTCCTTAGTCAAATAGATGGCTGGCAAGTGAGCAATGGTTGGAATCTCCAAGTCATTTTGGATATAATCAGCCAAACGAACCGTCGTCTCTTTGATATTAAATTTATTATTGCTGGCAGTCACACTGATGAAGTGTGGGGCCAAGTCCTGCATATCTTTCAGGGCTGCAATAATTTTGTCATTGCCTACTGCTGGGTTTGGAGGGAAAACTTCAAATGAGAGGGACGGTGTTTGACGTGACATATGTATGAACCTTTTCTAGTTGATTTCTTACTGATCAACCATGTATGGAGAAATGTCTTTTCTTACAATTTCTCACGCGCAGCTTTAGCAGCTTCTACAAGGCGGATCAAGCTTTCTTTAGTTTCTGGAATACCACGTGTTTTCAAACCACAGTCAGGGTTGATCCAAACTTTTCTGCTTGGTACTTTAGCAAGAATTGCTTCGATGGTGTGGTCGATTTCGCCTTCATTAGGCACACGAGGTGAGTGGATATCGTAAACCCCAGGTCCAACTTCTGTTTGGAAATTTTTCGCTTTGAGTTCGTCCAAGATTTCAAGGTTTGAACGGCTTGCTTCAAATGAGATAACGTCGGCATCCAAGTTGTCGATAGCTGGGATGATATCTGTAAATTCTGAGTAACACATGTGAGTGTGGATTTGTGTGTCTGGCGCTACTGTTGAGTGTACCAAGCGGAAGGCAGGAATTGCCCAGTCAAGGTAGTCTTCGTACCAGTCGCTACGACGGAGTGGCAATTTCTCACGAAGAGCAGCCTCGTCGATTTGGATGATTTTCACACCAGCAGCTTCAAGGTCAAGTACTTCATCCTTGATAGCAAGGGCGATTTGAAGAGTAGAATCCTTGATAGAGATGTCTTCACGTGGGAATGACCAGTTGAGGATGGTAACAGGTCCAGTCAACATACCTTTAACAGGTTTGTTTGTACGGCTTTGTGCATAGCTAGACCATTTAACAGTGATAGGGTTAAGACGAGTGACATCACCCCAGATGATTGGTGGTTTCACCCCACGCATACCGTATGATTGTACCCAACCATTTTTAGAGAAGAGGTAACCTGACAAGTTTTGACCGAAGTACTCAACCATGTCATTACGCTCGAATTCACCGTGTACAAGCACGTCAAATCCAACTTCTTCTTGCCATTTGATCCATTCGTCGATGGTTTCAGCAAGGAAGGCATCGTATTCTTCTTGTGACAATTCACCCTTACGGAAGGCCAAACGTTTAGCACGAACTTCTTTAGTTTGAGGGAATGAACCGATGGTTGTTGTTGGAAGAGCTGGAAGTTTGAATGCTTCTTCTTGGATAGCTTCACGTTCTGCAAAGGCTGGCAAACGAGTGTAGTCTGCGTCAGTCAATCCAGCGATACGAGCACGAAGTTCCGCATTTTCACCAACACGTTCAGTCGCAAAGAGTTCTTTGTTGGCAGCAAGAGCTTCTGCGCCTTGACCGTTGCGGATAGCATCCAGATCACGCAATTCACCCAATTTTTCAACTGCAAAGGCAAAGTGGTTCAAGATTTCTGGCTCAAAATCTTCATTAGCTGTTGTAAATGGCACATGAAGAAGTGAACATGAGCTAGTCAAAACGATATTTTCAGCTGGGATTTGCTCAAGAATCGCCAAGCTCTTTTCGTAGTTGTTGCGCCAGATGTTTTTACCATTGACAATACCTGCATAAAGAGTCTTGTCAGCTGGGAAGCCACCTTTAACGAGTTCAAGAGTTTTCTTACCTTCAACGAAGTCCAAACCAATGGCATCTACTGGCAAGTTCACAAGGTCAGCGTAAACGTCACGAACGTCACCGAAGTAAGTTTGAAGCAAGACTTCAAGACCTTTTTTGTCGGCCAACAATTTGTTGTAAATGTTCAAGAAGAGGGCTTTTTCTTCTTCTGTCAAATCTTTTACAAGAGCAGCTTCGTCGAGTTGGATACGAGTTGCACCAAGTTCAACCAATTTTGCAAAAACCTCTTGGTAAGCAGCTACTAAGCTATCTACGAAGTCTTCTGCTTTCACGCCTTCTTCAAAGTCTGACAATTGAAGGAAAGTAAATGGACCTACAAGCACAGGACGAGTGTTAAGACCAAGCTCTTTAGCTTCTTGGAACTCATCGAAAATCTTGTGGCCAGCCAATTTTACTTGAGTGTCTTTTTCAAATTTAGGAACGATGTAGTGGTAGTTAGTGTTGAACCATTTTTTCATCGGAAGGGCACGAACATCCCCTTTTTCTCCTTGGTAACCACGTCCCAAAGCAAAATAGCGTTCAAGATCAGACAAGTCCAAGTTTTGAACAGATGCAGGCACTACGTTGAAAAGGAAGGCAGCATCAAGGAAGTTGTCATAGTGAGAAAAGTCATTTGATGGGATTTCAGAAATGCCTTTTTCTTTAACGATGTTCCAGTGTTTTGCACGTAATTCTTTAGCTGCAGCCAAGAGTTCTTCTTCTGAGATTTCTTTTCTAAAGTATTTTTCAGTTGTAAATTTTAATTCGCGGAATTCACCCAAACGAGGGAAACCGATAATTGTAGTTGACATGTTTTGTCCTCCAAAAATTGTTGTTGAAACTATCTTAACAGAAAAGAAAGCGTCTGTATAATTGTAAAAAATTAGGCTTTGATATAGTTTGAAACTATATCGTTATTTGAAGTACAAAAAAGGATTTGAGACAAATGCTTCAAATCCTTTGATAGACAATGGTTAACAGTATTTTAAGATAACTATGGTCACAGCAAAATATCAGTGAATTGAAAGCTACCTATGGCTTGTTATTAGAAAAGACTATAGGTTGGTTTAATCAACTCTTTTCCCGTTCAAGTGGAACGACTGCTAGTGTCTTTCCTAAACTGGCTAAAACTTTTAAGACCGTATCCAACTGAGGGCTCGTCTTTCCTGTTTCCATCCTAGCTATGACAGGCTGGCTCACTCCACTAAGTTCTTCTAGCTTTTTCTGACTAATTCCTTGCTCATGTCTAGCCTCAATCAACTCACTCATGATGGCTACTCGCATATCACTTTCAAGAATTTCCTCCTTGGTGAAGAGTTGAGACCGGACATCCTTCCAATTCTTCCCAATGGCACTATTCTTCATCTCTTAACCCTCTTTCTTTTAAGTCATTCAGTTCACGCTTGGCTTTTATAAATTATAACTTAAAAGTTATTAAAAGTAAATCTGAACACTCATAAAAAGAAGACCTCAGAAAAACTCTAAAGGTCCCATTTTTATTAT
This sequence comes from uncultured Streptococcus sp., assembly GCA_963530385.1. Classification (GTDB taxonomy): domain Bacteria; phylum Bacillota; class Bacilli; order Lactobacillales; family Streptococcaceae; genus Streptococcus. The sequence continues at coordinate 10,383 of CAUSCX010000001.1, forward strand.
TCGAAAAAATTACGAGAAGAGTTATAATGTGGAGCTAATCCTGATTCTTACTCCAGTTCAATCCCCTTCTCTCGGAGATTAGCTAGACACTCCTCATAGTAGGCATGGTCATGCTCACTATAGATAGGACTTTTCAGCTTTTCTTCTGCTAAGTCTTGATAAGGAGGGCAGGTCTTGCCACGGTAGTTCTTGTCCAGCCACTCTGGACTTACCTTGTAGCCACGGCTAGCCATCTCCTCCATAATTAAGAAATGATAGGCATAGAGACGATAGGGCGAATGGGTAAAGACATAGTCCACCGTCGCATGCTTTCTGCCCCAGCCATTGCCACGCAGGGCGCAGCACTCTCGATGTTGCCCCAAGAGCTGAGGACGGGGAAGTTCTGAAATCAAAGCCTCATGCCAAAGTCTCATGGGAGTCTCCTTTCAGCAAAGTAGAATTTTGTAAATAGGTATTCGGGTAACGTTCAAGCAACTCTCTCGTCTTAGTGATCAAGTCTTCCTTAGAAGCCTGACCAAAGCGGTAGCGATCCAGCAAGAGCATATAGTCCTTGCGCTCGGCATCTGTAGCTTTCTTTTTGAAATAGCCCCAAATATGCTGAAAGGCATTGCAGACCTGACCCCTGTGTTCTGGAATCTGGCAGGCACGGTCAATCATCTCCTGAACCTGACTCACCTCCACCTCTTCATTCTTCAAGTATTGGCGAATCGATTTGTATATATTACTAGAATGACTCAAAACGAGGTATTTGTTTTCCGCCCAGAGTTGCTGACAAAGGGCACGTTGGTTGTTATTTTCCATATTTCTCCTAACTTTCTACTAGTTCCCAGGAAATACGGAAACAAAGTTATTTTTATAAAGCGAGCGAATTATGAGCGAATTATGAGCGAATAAATAGTGTTTTTTGTAGATCCTGATTTTTCTAACAAACCTTGATTTACGAATATTTGGAGATAACGACGCATGGTTGCTGCACTCAAACCTGTCAGTTCTTGTGCAACTGCATTTGTTATCTGATAATTCTCTACAAGATAAGACTCTATTTTTTCAAAAATAGCTAGCTCACGTGGTTTCAAAAGTACTTTAATCGACTTGTCCTTACTATCAGTTTTTTGCTGACTATAATCAAGCAAGGTTTCTAAAATCGCATCAAGCATAAATTGGATAAATTTTGTAGAATCATTAGCCTCATTACTCTCTGTTAAGGCTTGGTAATATCCTGACTGATGTCGGTAAATAACAGACTCGACAGGAAGCCACTCAAATAAAGGATTCCATCTACTCAAGATTAGGCTCTGCCACATCCGTCCCATACGACCGTTCCCATCCTCAAAAGGATGAATAATTTCTAACTCAAAATGCACGATACAAGATTTGACAATATCAGATATGTGGCTAGACTCCGCCCAAGAAAATAAGTCCGATACCAACTTAGGAACAAACTGTGGTCGAGCTCCAAGATGAACAACTTTCCCTGCCCCATCAAAAACACCTACATCTCCTAATCGAAACTGTCCTGGATACTTAACCAAATCCTGGGTCAACAATCGATGAGCCAGTAAAAAATCATCCATACTATATGGATTTAAGCGAAAAACCTTCTCATAAGCTTCATAAGCATTTTGAACTTCATGGATATCCTTAAGAGGGCCTAGAACTCTTTTCCCCTCTATGACATCAGTCACCTGCTCCAAAGAAAGACTATTATTCTCAATGGCAAGGGAGGACTGAATGGAGCGAATCCGATTTTCCTTGCGTAGGTGTAATTCCCTCGTTTCGAAAGAAAGTTGAGTCGTCAACTCAGAAATCTTCTGCACGAGATTCAATATTTCTTCTGTTATTTTATAGTTGGGGGTCATGGTCTTCCTTTCTAAGTAAATCTTCAGGAAAAATTTTCGCAACTTTTACATCGTAAGCATTCTGTAGATTGAGCCAGGTTTGCATGGAAACTCCGCTTAGCTTGGCTAACTTATGAGCTGTTTCTTTACTGATGGACTCCTCCGCATTGACCAGCTTGGTGACAGTCTTTGCGGAAACTCCTAAGCGCTCCGCAAATTCTTTCTGCGTTACGTTATACTCTTCAATCAACTCTTCAATATACTGACCTGGATGAAAAGCAATCAGGTCTTTGTATTCAACAATTTTATTACTCATAGTAATCGCTGACCTCCTCTTTTTTATGATTTCAATAGGACTTGGAAACACTTTTTCTAAGTCCTCATCACGAAATTCTATAGTCAACCGATTTGTTCAAATTAAATTACCTTTTAAGTAATTTAATTGTAGCATCTTTTGAAAATAAAAACCAACCAAACATAAATTTGGCTGGTTTTCTTACACTGATTCTAAACTACTGCAATTTTTGATGTTTCAAATGCAAATCGATTTTTAATTAAAGAATTAATTTGCGAATTTGAATTAATTATTTTTAAATCTTCTCTAATTCGCTCAAATGAATAATCACTTAATAAATTAATAAATGCTGAATTAACAAAAGACGTACTTACATATGGAACCGATTCAAACGATACAACGACTGTTTGATTCGCTTCAAATGCTCTTTTTATTTTATCAAGTATAATAAGACCCGATTGATTATCTGAATAATTGTTCACAATATTTTTCACTTCAATCGTTACCATGAAAATTCCTCCTCTTCTTCTAAGTCATATAGATGTTCATTAGACACATCAATTACTAATTCGAAAAAAGTACCTGGATATGACTCACTAAAAGATTTTGATTTAACAATTTCGTTGTTAAATATTTCAATCATACCACAATTTGAAAGAATTGTCACTCTAGAAACTTCATTTTTTGTTAAAGTATTCATTATATTAGACAAACCTGCACCTCTATTTTGTGGTACCGATTGAGAAGAAACTCCTTCTTGCAATGCATATTCTATCAATTTATCATCCGATAAATCCCCATTAAATTTTTCACGAATAGTCGTCGGTATTCCTACACCAAAATCTGATACTGAAATAATAATTTCGTTCTTTTTTGGATAGTACTGACCAAAAATACAACCTATTTTTTCAGTTGAATGATCAGAAATATTATTAAATATCTCATCAATTGCTACACAGATTGATGAGAAGTCATTTCTTCTTCCCGTCTGGTGCTGTAACCATATCATAAGATCTGATTGTTGCCATTGATTAATTTTACTTGTTTCAACTTGTTTTAAAGTCAGTGTTGTAGTTCGTAAACTAGGCTTTTTGAAAATGTCCTCTTGACCAAAATTCTTAAAGAATCCACAATCAGATAAATAATTCATTACTTTTCTATTTTCAACATTTTCTGTCTCAGTATCAACGATAAATGTAACCTCAATCTTTTTGTTTTTTTCAGCCCATTTAATAATATTACTCAAGGAAACCATTCCAGAAGGCTCAGTGAATTCAATTCTTCTCATATCAATCTGAACTTCCGAACCAATTTCTGAATTAGTTACGTAGTCTCTAAATTTAATAACAACCTCTCTAATTGATTCTTTATTTAAACGCTTAGGAAGTACAATCGTATCCATTTATTCCTCTTTTCTTTCCCTACTCCACCTTCACCTGTCCATTCATCAGCATTGGTAAGAGCCAGTCGCGCAGTTGGGTGAGTTGTTGGTTTTGCCCTTGTAAACACTTGATTTGTGCAAAATAGGGCTCTGATATTTCGTGAAAATTCTTTTTGATTTCTTTACTTGGTAGAATGATTCTAATTCCTGAAAAATCTTCTTTATTCATATTAGCAAAAGTATTTCCAGTCTTTGCACTCGCATTAGCATTTTCAAAATAATTTTTCAACGCAAAATAAAGATAATATCTATTGGTTTCATCCTCAAAAACAATTGAATTTATTTGTTGATTTGTATGAGACCATTCAGTAGTAAATCCAATTTCACCCACTGTCGCAATACAAGAAACACATAAGCTACCTTCAGGTAAATACTTATTCTGTTGTACGCTTGCTCCTAAATCAGTCAATGTTTCTGAAGTGCTATAAATAAAAGTATTTCCTCGAATATCTCCAATTGTTATAAAAGGAATTTCACCTCCAAAATTATCACTATTTGCTCTAGAAGGTGTTTTTCCAGTAATAATTTTCGACTCAAAGTCTTTAAGAGTATCCACTCCCCACCCCTCTGGGATTTCACGTTTGAGTTCTGGGTGATAGACCATCTTTCCACCTGATGATTTGTAGGGTTTACCATTCTGGTCTGGGAAATCAAACTGCAGAAACCAGTAGTCATAGAGGGTCTTAGCCATGGTTTCCAACTCTTGGTTGATTTGGTTGTTGATTTGTATTTTATCATCAATTGCTGAAAGTATGTTTGCAATTTTATCTTGATTCTCTCTGGGCAATAAATCCAATTCTATTGAATTCATAATTTTTGTGTTCAACGATGGCATTGTTGCTCCAACTGCCAGATTCATCATCATCTTTTTGAAACTATTTTGTTTAAAATAATAAGATAAATATCTAGGGTTAACTTTGTTTTTATCAGCTCGTACTCTTATACATCTACCTGAAAACATCCATCCTTCATGATTTTTATCAACGTAGACATTTCTATCAATAGATCCTACCCTGCTAAAAACAATGTCTCCTTCAATTAAGATGTATTTGCTTAATCTCTTCGTATCAGCTTCAGATATGAAAGGAAGATTTTGATGTGTAAAATTTGTATCTCCCAAATGTTCTACTGTTACTATCGGAGTTCCTTCGCTAACATAATCTTCCTCATGTAATTGGCTACCAAAAGGACCTGTTTGAGAAATAGCAATATCCCCTAAAATTACTCTAGTCATACTTCAACCCCTTCATTTGCTCTTCAATCTCCTGCTCCAATGCATGTGATTGCTGGAAGAGGTCTGTGAGTTTGTCTTGAAAGGCGGTCATCTTGGCTTCAAACTCTTCTGCTGTGATATCTACATAGTCGATTTTGATATCAAAGTATTGGCCAGCGCTGAGAGAATAGTTTTTCTTCTTGATGTCCTCATAAGAGACGGTGACTGAAAAGTCCTCGACGGCTTCCTTCTTGATAAAGGTCTCGACGATCTTCTGCTCTTCCTCAGGAGACAGCACGGTCTTTTGGTTCTTTCCTTCCTTGACCTTGGTTCCGAGATTTGAGGCATCGATGAGGACGACATCACCCTTGTTTTTCTTATCAATAAAGAGGATGGAGACGTTGGTGCCTGTCGTCGCAAAGATATTGGACGGCATGGAAACGACACCAGCCAGCATTTGATTATCCACCAAGTGTTGACGGATGGTCTTGTCAATCCCTGACTGGGCCGTGATAAATCCTGTCGGTAAGACAACGGCTGCTTGACCATCTGGCTTCAAGGAGTAGATAATATGCTGGACAAAGAGCTCATAAATCGCCATCTTGTCCTTGGACTTGGCTGGAACCTTTGGAATCCCTGCAAAGAAACGCTCACTGGCTTCTGGCAAGGTCTCCACTTGGTCACGCCACTCTGAAAAGTCCAACTTGAAAGGAGGATTAGACACGATATAGTCCATCTTTTCAGGATGACGGTTAGCGGTGATTGTATTTCCCTGTACGATATTATGAATGGAGTGTTGCAGTCCGTTCAAAATCAGATTGAGACGGAGGAGATTGGATGACTTTTGCGAGATATCCTGACTATAGACAGTGGTCTTATCCACACCGATGCGACTAGCCAGGTTCATAAGCAAGGTTCCAGAACCAGCAGACGGGTCATAGATACGCACGTTTGATGGCTGGTCATTTCCCACAAGAATATCAGCAATAATCTTAGCCACTGAGTGAGGCGTGTAGTACTCGGCATACTTGCCACCACCGTCTTTGTTGTAGTCCTTGATCATGTACTCAAAGAGAGTAGAGAAAAAGTCGAAGCCTTGTGAAAAAATGGTCTCATCAAACTTGACGCGTGCAAGGAGATTGATGATGGCTTTTGCCACTTCGTTACGCTTACTGCTATCTGAGATGGTATCTGTAATCAAACGCTCGTCAAAGAGACGAATAGCCGTATCTCCGTCTGTATGCACAGAGAAGATATCGTTATTATCAATGGCGATCTGGTTGAGGGTATTTTCAAAACTCTCGTAGAAAGTCGCTTCATTTTGCTGACGATGGAGGGTTTCGATCAACTGGTCTGGCTTGAGCCAAGCTGTGCTGGTACCGATATCCTCCAAGAGCCAGTCATAGTCTTCCTCACTCATAGCCAGCAAGTTTTCATAGGTGTTAGACTCATCTAGTGTCTTGGCTTGATACAAAAACTTGTCATTTAAAAATTTGTAGAGGAAGGACTGGGTGAGGAGTTTGTACTCACCCGCTTCTCCTCCTAGTCCCGCGTGGGTAAAGACAGCTTTCAAATCATCTACCAAGTCTTGGACTTGGACTTTATATGTTTCATTCATTAGTGTTGGTATTCCTCTTCATATCCTTCAAATAGTGACTCGACGATATAGTTAAAATCCTCTCTTGTCAAACTACGTGCAGATTGGTTGGTTTTCATTTCAATCCGAGCTTCTTCTCGAATCATCTTCTTAAGAAAGTCCTCGTTATCGAGTACTCCTTGATTTTGACCGATTTTACGGTCTAGTCTAACTTTAGAACCCTTGATGACATGGTAGATAGCAGGAAACTCACTGACCGTGGTTGAGTTGGTCACGTGCTTGTAGGAACGAGCTGCCATCTCATCTCCGTTAAAGTTCATGGTTAAGCGTCTCATACGAGTATGATAGTCCTCCACGGACTTAAAGAGTTCTTCATAGTCTTTTTGGGTTTCTTTGATATTGTCCATGGTAAAGCCTTCTTGGCCATGAATCAGGTGTTTTTTCATGATGCGCTGGAATTCTTCGTAGAGAGAGACCCACTCAGGATCTTTCTCATCACGTTGGTTTTTAATGCCACTTGCAACTCGACGTTTCAAGTCTTCCAAGTCATTGGCTGCTAGACGAAGTTCTTCTTCTGCAATCTTGACAAAGCTAAAGCTAGTCTCAGACATGGCAAGATTTAAAAGAGTCCGACTAGAGAAGTCATCTGGTTTATCGATCAGAGACAGTGTCAGCATCCGTCTAGAGAGGACATTGAGCAGGGTTGCAATCTGAGCAATGTCAATCTGCTGGAGTAGGTGTTCGTAGCCGAGGAGACGGGCGATATTGTAGTACTGCTTGATAGACTCCAAGGCCTTACGAAGAGCGATTAACTGCTTCTTATCCTTGATATCATTGATGGCTTGGGAGAAGTATTCTAGATTGTCCGTTGGATAGTCGATGAGGATATGCTCGGTCTTGCTCAACTCTTGAGAAATCTCATCTGCTGATACAAAGAGCGAGCCAAAAACATCCTCACCATTTTCCCCAGTCAGGGTCGTATCATATTCTTGGTTGAGCTCTTCCAGATAGGCACGATTTGTCTTGTCAAACTCCTTGGAAATATCTGCAAAGTCAATGACATAGCCAAAGAGGTAGTCCTTGTAAGGACGATTGACACGGGTTAGTGTTTGCAAAAGATTGTGAGCCTTGATTTTGCGCCCTAGATAGAGGCGCTTGAGCCGAGGTGCATCAAATCCTGTCAGGAGCATGGAGTAGACAATGATAAGGTCAATCTTGCCTTCCTTGTAGGCGTCTACCTTGTCCTTCTTCTCTTCCTTGTCTCCCTCGTCATGGAGGATAAGAGCCGAAGTCAACTTGGTTGAGCCGGCTTGACGACGTTCTTCCAATTGCTTTTCAAGCTCACGCGCCTGCTTGGACGAGTCACAGACAATCATGCCACCAATAGTCTGGTCATCAAAGACCAAATCACGCGCACGATTGAAGTCCTCGATGATAAAGTCCAGCATAGGCTCCACATAGTGAGGATGGGCAAAGATATCTTCCTTGGACAGGTCACCTCGTTGGATCTCTTCGTTGATGGATCTGAGATTGTCCTTATAGGAGGTCTCGATATCCTCTCGCATCAGGCGTAGGGTAAAGCCATCATCGATAGACTGGTTGTAATAGTATTTGTGGATGTAGTCCCCAAAGATATCACGCGTGGTCGCATGACTTTCCTTGGTCTTGCCATCTTTTTTGTATGTGATCAAGGGGGTTCCAGTCAAGGCAATCTTAATGGCCTTGGTATCTGCCTGATAGAGATTTGGCAGGTAGGAACCTCGTTCGTTATAAGAGCGATGAGCCTCATCGATAAAGTAAATGTTTTGACGATTAAGATTATATCCAGAGCGATCGGTCAGGTCTGAATCATCCTTGAACTTCTGGATATTGACCACAGCCACATCATAGCCGTCTTGTTTTTGATTGAGTTCTTGAGGGTTGTTGATGCGCTTCACCTTGAGCCCTCGTTTGGTAAATTCCTTAAATGCTTGGTCTGCCAGGTCCAAACGATCGACGACAAAGTAAAACTGGGGAACGATGCCCTCTTTTGAAAAATAGTTGGTCAGATAGCGAATATTGAAGAAGGCCAAGGCAGTCTTACCTGAACCTTGGGTATGCCAGATAACGCCCTTCTTGACTCCTTTTGCGATCGTTTCTTCGATGGCACGTGTTGCAAAATACTGCGGATAGCGCATGACGTGCTTCTGCAGTTGCATCTGACCGTCCTTGCTTTCTTCTTCGACATAGACCAAACCAAAACGAAGCATAAAGAGCAAGCGTTCCTTCTGGTACAAAGAAGACAGGAAGGCATTGCAAGGTGTATCAGGGTTTAGGTTTGTTGTCAATTCTGGCTGAGATTTGAGGGCAAAGCGCTTCATGTCTTCTAGAACAAAGTCGATTTGGTCCTCGGTTAGAGGGGAAAGGGAATGAAGGAAATCTTCTTCTCTTTCTTCCTTGAAAGCATTGAATTTAGTTTTTGAATAGGCGTTTGAACCGTAATAAGAACCCTGTTTTTGTTGACCTTGTCCACTGATATACGCTAAGTTATCAGATAAGGATATCAACTGGGTGATATTGTTAAAACGACGGAACTTACGGTTTTCAAAACGGTATCTAGTTCTGTCCTGTTCTGACTGAATTCCAGTCTTGCCATCACGGATAGCATTGGGTTGTTTAACTTCGATATAAGAAAGAGGAAGTCCATTGACAAAAATAACGATATCCGGACGAAATTCATCTTGTCCATTTTGACAAGTGACTTCAAGCGCCAGATGGAAGGTATTGGCTTCAGGATTTTCCCAATCGATATAAACGGCACCTTCTTGTCCCTGTATCCTTTTAAAGAAAGATCGTCCTAAATCATTTTGATCCAGTTCCAGCTTGATATTGGCTAGTTCTCTCTCAAAATCATCCTCTGTCAAGTAGTTATTAAATTTTAAAAATTGCTCCTTAAAAACAGATACGAGGATATTGGTATCTGGATCTCTTTCTGCAATCTCCTTCCCATTGCGAGGAAGATAGGTATAGCCCATACGCATGAGATGCAGGGTTGCTGGGATTTGTACCCTGGTTAGTTCAGAAAAATCTTTTCTCTTTGCCATAAAAACTTCCTTTTTCTGTATACAGAACCATCTATTCACACAAGTATTTTCAGATTGTCTGTCATCACTATCAAATATATCTATTTTCCCTTTTCATAAAAGGTTACTATCACTATTATTATATCATATTCCAAGTGGAAATAACTTCTTCCCCCTATTTCAAAGCACTTTTAACCTTCTTCTTGGTGATGATGCGTTCGTTTTTGTTGGCTAGGGATTTGAGTCTGGCTTCGAGTAAGATTTTTCGGCCTGCTTCGTTGCGGGTGTAGACGAGTTGGTAGTTGCCTATGTGTGGTGCGACGGCATTTTGGAAGAGCTGGGCATCTTCCTTGCGTTTTTCAAAGAGGCTAGGGACTACGAAATACTTGGACTGACCTGCTGGTGCTTTTTTGGCGACTAAGAGGTAGCGTTGATTGTCCACTGGCGTAAAGAATTCTCCTAAGGCCTTGGAAAAGAGTTCCTTGTCTCGCATACTGCCACCTTTTAGATAGGCAAAGACGTTAAAGCTTTCCTTGTCCTCATCGACCTGCACGCGCGACTGGTCATCAGACAAATGCCCGGCAGTCACCATGGCCTTGCGAATAGCTTCACCGATCTGGCGCAAGCGTTTATAAGGACTCTTGTAGCTGTAATAGCGAAAGGCTGTGATAGCTAGGAAGAGGACACAAAAAGCTGTCAACCATGGTAAGGCAAAGAAGGTTAATCTAAAGACATAGGCTAGGAAGCTAATGGCAGATACCATCATAGCGTAGCGAAGCCACTTTTCAGCATCTGCTAGAGCGAGAAGAGGAATTCGTTTGCTGTCGGTCGCCACTTCATTGACAATCTCAATCTTGTCAGCAACAATGAGAGATTCCTGCCATTTTTTACGAAGGGAGGCACGATCCTTGGATAGTTCCATGATCTTCTCGTTATAGTCTTCGAGTTTCTTTTTCTTAAATGGGAACTCAGGAAAGTTCAAGCGATCCAGTCCTGTTTCAATGGTATCTTCCTTATAGGACAAGCCAAGGAAATGGTCCATACGACGGGCAAGGGTTTGCAGGTCTTGATAAGGATTAAGGTCTTGTTCTTCTTGATTTTCATTTGAAAAGGCTGGATTTTTGTACGGTTTGATGGCTACTAGGTGCCAAATATTACTAGTCTTATCTGGATGTCCTGGCCAGATACGGATGGCACGGCCCCGCATTTGATTGCTGAGCATAAAGCTTCCGACAAAACTTCCGAGGATGAGAGAGTTGACGCAAGGGGCATCCCATCCTTCTCCCAAGAGAGACTTGGTTCCGACCAAGACCTGGATAGAACCACGTTGGAAGAGCTCAGTCACTGCAGCGACCATCCCCTTAAAGCTGGATGGAAAGCCTACCTGAAGATAAGCGCCTTGATCGAGTTTTCCAATGGCAGAAAAGCTTAAGCTAATGTTTGGGATGAGTGCTTCGAGTTCTGCCTTGACACTAGCCGGTATGATAACGACACTACCAGAAAGGACTGCTATAGGGACAGACAAGCCTTGCTTTTGTGCACTTCTGCGAATAGTTTCAAAGTAAGGTAGGACACCTAATTGAGTGATGGGTGCCTGATCATCCCCTAGATAGTTAGCAAAGTCCTTACGAATATAGTCTGCTAGGACCAACTGTCTCAAGTCCTGATCTAGACTAGCATATTCGGTCTCAAAGATAGATGCGATGCCAGCCAGTTTTCCTAGAGATTGGTTGAGGATTTGGTCATTGGCCTTGGATTTGACCAAGAAAATCTGACGTTTTTCAATCAATCCTCTTGATTTCAATTCAGCTTCTATCTTTTTCTTTGTCTCCTGCGGATCCTCATACCAGTCAGGAGTTTGATAGAGAAGGCCTTGCAAGAGAACTTCCAGCCAGTAGTAATTGAGGGCAGGCAAGCCTTCAGCTCCCAGTAAATCTCGTAGATGCTTGGGAATTTCCAGCTTTTGAGCCTGTAGATAAATGAGGAGAGCTGAGAGATACTTGGGATCCTCAAGGAGCATATCCGCAGAAATTTCCCCTTTGAGAACCTTGGAACTCCGAATCAACTCTTGGAAGTCAGGATCAACGACTAGTTGGCTGACATACTGCCACTTGGTGTCTTCAAACTCTTCCAAGCGTTTGTCCTCTTCCTTAGTCGGAAAACAGATATAGACAAAGTCCTGATGAGGGCAAAGAGTGTCTTCCTTGACCAATTCTGGCACTGTGATTTCTTGGTCAATCTCGCCACACATCTGGAGATAGCGTTCCCAGAGTTCTGGTTCACTGTCGTAAGGCGGTGTCGCTGTGAGAGAGAGGACTTGCAGTTGTTGGTAATTTTTACGGAAGTCTTCTAGACTTTTCCACCATTCATTTCTCAAATGATGGCATTCGTCCAGACAGAGGGTTTCGACACCCCTTTCCTTGAGTCTGGCAAGCAGGTCAAAGCCTACAAAGTCCTCAACCTCGCCGTTATCTTCTTGAGATTGCACCTGTTGCATAGCACTGTGAAAGGCTTGATAGGTGGCGATGGTGATCTGCTTCATGTCCTTGATATTTTGAGACACGAGACTTGTGACCTGGTCCTCATCCTCTAAAAAGGCCTGGCGAATCCTATCCACCCATTGTTCTCGGATGGTCACCGTCGGTACCAAAACGAGAGCAGGCTTATCAAAGCGGGAAATCAACTCGATTCCTATAGTTGTTTTACCTGAACCTGGCGCTGCCACCAAGTGGACATGACCATCTGCTTGGTATTCTTGGAACTTATCCAAGACCTGCTTTTGATAGTTGCGCCAAGTGCCATTAAACTTCAATCCTAACATGATTTTCCTCATTCTAAGCTGTCATTTTCTTATTCCCATTTTACCATACTTGAGACTAAGTCACACGAAGTTTCCCATATAGTCTTTCTCCTTAAAATATGGTATAGTAGAATCATACTACACAAGAGGAGTTTACATGTCACACGATAAAGAAATGAAAGCTGTTTCTCCCCTTCTACAGCAAGCAATCAATATTTCTTCCATCATCGGTGGAGTTGGTACTTTGATTTTCTGTATCTGGGCCTATCAGGCTGGAGTCTTGCATTCTAAGGAAACCCTATCTGCCTTTATCCAACAGGCTGGTATCTGGGGGCCACCACTCTTTATCTTTTTACAGATTTTGCAGACGGTTGTTCCTATCATTCCCGGTGCTCTGACATCCGTTGCCGGTGTCTTTATCTACGGGCACATCATAGGGACCATTTACAACTATATTGGTATTGTTATTGGTTGCGCCATTATCTTTTACTTGGTGCGTCTCTACGGAGCCCCCTTTGTTCAGTCTGTCGTCAGTAAGCGCACCTATGATAAGTACATTGGCTGGTTGGATAAGGGCAATCGTTTTGACCGTTTCTTTATTTTTATGATGATTTGGCCAGTTAGCCCAGCGGACTTTCTCTGTATGCTGGCTGCTCTGACCAAGATGAGCTTCAAGCGGTATATGACCATTATCATCCTGACCAAGCCCTTTACCCTGGTCGTTTACACTTATGGATTGACCTACATCATTGATTACTTTTGGCAAATGTTCGCCTGACCACTAAAAAAAGGTTGAGCAAAAACTCAATTTTATACTCAATGAAAATCAAAGAGCAAACTAGAAAGCTAGCCGCAGGTTGCTCAAAGCACTGCTTTGAGGTTGTAGATAAGACTGACGAAGTCAGTCACATATGTAATCCAAGGTGAAGCTGACGTGGTTTGAAGAGATTTTCGAAGAGTATTATCAGAAAATGAAAAAAATAAAACGCATAGTATCAAGGCTTTTCAACACCTGATAGTATGCGTTTTTCTGATTGTAAAGATTTTTTCTCAACCTCTTTTTTTTAACCTTCTTTTTTCAATAGGAGAGAAACAAGGATTGATGTCACAATCATCCATGCTCCTAGAATGATAAAGGTCATTCGACCATTCGTAGTCACCAAGCCAATTCCTGAAAGAACAAAAGGTGTTAACGAAGCACCAAAACTACATCCCAAAACAGCATAGGAAGTTGCTTTATTGAGAAGTTTTGCTGGGATTCTTTCAGATATCAATTGAAAGACTGTCGTAAGAGCGATGCTGTAGGCAAATCCTCCTAAGACCGAACCTGCAACGACTACCCAGAGAGAAGGTGAGAGAGCAATGATGATTTGCCCGATACCAAAGGTTACACCCGCAACCAATAACAATTTTTCCTTAAAGGCAGAGATGAGGAAAGAAAAGCTAATACCCGCCAGAATCCCAATCAACTGCATGGCACTGAGTACCAGACTTGACAATTGAGCATCTCCAAAGCCTGCCTCAATCATGAGACTAGGAATACGGAAGGTAATGGCTGTATTGGTACATACAATGACTGCAGCCCCGATGGCTAGAAAGAAAATCAACTGTTTCATAGAGCGAGTCAATCTTACTACTTCTTCTGTCTTTTGCTTGGACTCATGAACTTCTTCTTTGTTATAAGGGACAAAGAGAAGGAAGAGTACAAGAACCACTAGACCTGCTGCATAGGCTAGGAAGGTTGCGGTCCACCCAAAGGCCAAAAGTTGACCGACTGCCAAGGTCAAGATAGAGGCTCCCACCACCTCAGCTGAGCCACGAAAACCAAGCATCTGGATACGAGTTTTGCCGTGGTATCGTTCACTGATGATAGAGATAGCCTTGGCGTTTAGCATCCCCACACCAATCCCAAATAGCAAGCGTGTCGCAAAAACAAAGTAATAACCCTGATACCAGAAAGGAGCTGTTCCACTGATTGATAAAATCAAGAGTCCCAAGGTTAATTGGAGACGTTCTGGAAAAAGTCGTTCTAAAACTCCATTTAAGAGGAGCATGGCCATAATTCCAAAGGAAGGGAGGCTGACCAAGAGCTCGACCTGACCTGTCGAATAGCCCTGATAATAGTCAAACATGGCTGGTAGGGCACTTGATATTGAAAATGATGTGATCAATACTAGCGACAGGGAAAGTATACTCACTTTTTCCAAAAATTGTTTCATTTTATCCTCATTCATTATTTATGTTAAATCAAAAGAGCTAGATATTACTGTAGAGATAAAAGTTAACTTTGATCTAGTCCCTATCACTCTTTTATCAAAAAGTTCCTTTCCTATCATACACTGTTTCCCAAAAATTGGCAAGCAACTGATACTCAATGAAAATCAAAGAGCAAACTAGGAAGCGAGCCACAGATTGCTCAAAACACTGTTTTGAGGTTGTGGATAGAACTGACGAAGTCAGTAACAAATATACGCCAAGACGAAGCTGACGTGGTTTGAAGAGATTTTTGAAGAGTATGATTTATAAGTTCAACATAAAAAGTAGGACCATCCGACTCGGTGAAGCTTGATGAATCCTACTTTTATAGATTTTACTAAATTATCTTACTTAGATTTTCAAGAATCGACGCATTGAGATTCCTGAACCAAGTGAACCGATACAGATTCCAATGAGGAACAAAAGACCGATCATCAACGGAATAAAGGTATCTGGGGTAATCAAGGATAGGTTTTGTCCAACCAAGGATGGGTTGACAGATTGGAATACTCGGTTATAGATAAAGTAAACCAAAACTGATGGAAGAGCTGCTCCCAACAAACCAATAAAGGCACCTTCTAGCAAGAATGGGCCACGGATGTAGCTGTTTTTAGCACCAACCAAACGCATGATTTGGATTTCACGACTACGTGAAATGATAGTGATACGAATGGTATTTGAGATCAAGAAGACTGCGATAAAGATCAAGAGTCCTGCAATGAACAATCCCCAAACACGGATGAAGGAAGCCAACTTGAAGAGGCGTTCCGTATTGGCACCACCGTCTTGAACTTCCGAAACTCCTTCGATTTTCTTAGCTTCTTCAGCGACTGGTTTCACATCACTTGGTGAATTGGTATCTACTATGTAGGCATCATGAAGAGGATTGGCATCTCCTTCAAAAACCTTCCACTCGTCACCCATGGTTTCAGTCAGCTTTTGGTACTGCTCTTCTTTACTTGAGAAAGTTACACTTTTAACAGCTGACATAGCCTTGAGGGCATCATAAACCTTGTGGTAATCATTGTTTGTAACTGTTTGGCCCTCTTTGACAATAGTTTCACTATTGTCTTCAACGTCTTTACGGACATAAACCATGACGCGGACGTTGTTTTCGATATCCGTTGCCAATTTTGCAGTATTAAAGATAACTGAGGCAAAAATAGCAACCAAGGTCAAGGTAATCATTACTGAACTGACAGCAGCAATGGTCATCCACCCATTACGCTTTAAACTCTTTAAAGCTTCGAATAGGTGGCGGAAAAATCTACTAATCATCGTATCCGTACTCTCCTTTCGCTTCGTCACGAACCACACGACCATTCTCGATGGCAATGACACGGTGGCGCAAGGTATTTACGATTTGGCTGTTGTGAGTGGCCATCAAAACAGTTGTCCCTTGAAGATTGATGCGCTCCAAAAGGTTCATGATTTCCCATGAGTTATCCGGGTCCAAGTTCCCTGTTGGTTCGTCGGCAATCAATACCTTAGGATTGTTTACGATAGCGCGAGCAATGGCGATACGTTGTTGCTCACCACCTGATAATTCATTAGGGAATGAACGAACCTTGTGTTTCAAACCAACAAGATCCAAAACTTCCATAACACGTTTTTTGATATTGCGACGGCTTTCACCGACAACCTCCATTGCGTAAGCAATGTTCTCATAAACAGTTTTCTTTGGCAAGAGCTTATAATCCTGAAAGACGACGCCTACGTTTCTACGCAAAAGTGGGATATCTCTCTTTTTAATCTTAACAAGATTAAAACCTGCAACCTGCAAACTTCCTTTTTCAACTTTAACTTCACGGTACAAGGCACGGATAAAAGTTGACTTACCTGCACCTGAAGGTCCTACGATATAGGCAAATTCTCCTGGTTCAATGTTCACAGAGACGCCACGTAGGGCTGTTGTCCCGTTGTCATACTTTTTGACAACATCTCTCATTTCAATGATCGACATGTGACTTCCTTTCTTTTAACTAATACGCCATTTTAGATAGGCATCGATGAAACCATCTAAGTCTCCATCCATAACCTTATCTACCTGCGCAACTTCAAAACTGGTACGGTGATCTTTCACCATGGTATAAGGGGTGAATACATAGGAGCGAATCTGGCTTCCCCATGTGATTTCTTTCTTATCCCCCTTAAGGGCATCTACCTCAGCAGCTTTCTTTTCCTGCTCCATTTGATAGAGTTTTGCCTGGAGCATCTTCATCGCACGATCACGGTTTCCGTACTGAGTACGGTCAACGGTTGATGCAACGACAATCCCTGTCGGAATGTGGGTCAAACGGACACCTGTTGAAACCTTATTGACGTTTTGTCCACCTGCTCCACCCGAGCGGAAAGTATCCATCTTGATATCATCTTCTCGGATGTCAACTTCAATAGTATCATCCAACTCTGGCATAACTTCTACAGAAGTAAACGAGGTGTGACGACGCTTAGCTGAGTCAAATGGCGAGATACGTACCAAACGATGAACTCCCATTTCTGACTTGAGAAGTCCATAAGCATTTGGCCCTTCAAAAGACAAGGTCACCGACTTAACTCCTGCTTCATCACCAGCTTGATAGTCCAAGACTTCAACCTTAAAGTCTTTAGCGTTACCATAACGAGTGTACATACGAAGGAGCATATCGCCCCAGTCTTGGGCTTCTGTTCCACCAGATCCTGGGTGAATCTCTAAAATAGCATTATTATGATCATAAGGCTCTGATAAGAGCAAGGTCATCTCGTAGCTAGTCATCATCTGATCTAGCTCAGCTAGCTTCTCCACCAACTCATCCTTAACAGACTCATCCTCTGCTAAAAAGTCTAGTAAGATTGCAACCTCATCCTGCAACTCTTCCATGGTATGGAAGGTATTGTAGGTATTTTTTAGTTCATTTAATTCTTGCGACGTTTTTTGGGCCGCAATATTATCGTTCCAAAAATCAGGTTCTGTCATTTTGTTTTCCAAAATGGCAATTTCTTCTTCTAACCCTTCGAGGTCAAAGAGACCCCCTAAAAGAAGCTAATTTTTCACGATTGGCGTCAATTTTTTGACGGATTTCTGAAATGTCCATATATACTCCTTTTTTGTATCGTTTTATTATACCATAATTTTTCTTATTTATCTAATCGGTGTTTTTTAAAATTTCTTATCAAAATATTTCGATTTGAAGACTAAGAGAATGTTTTCAACAATTTAGGGGGTAAATAATCAAAAAACATCCCAAAGCTGATCAATATTCTCATCCTAAAAACATTGATCGATTCTCTGAGATGTATATAAATAGTATTTTAAAAGAGAAGTATCTGACAGAGCTGAAAGCAGCAACTAATCAGCTTTCTATCAAAGCAACTAAGATTATTATTTATCCGCCTTCAAAATCGGTTTTGTTTCAGCAGCTTCATCTTTTTCATTGACTTCTGCTGATTTTTCTTCCTTATCTACTGGCTTATCAGAATCCTTCTTAGGATCTTCTTGATTTCCCTGAACTTCTTCCTCTTTTACAGGATTTAAGCTCCAAATACCATCTTGATTGACCTTGTAGCCATCAGGTGTTGTTCCATTTCTTAGAAGTGAACCATCTGCTTGGAAATAGTACCAGTTTCCATTCAACTGTTTCCAACCAGTCTCCATTGCGCCGCTAGCATTGAGATAATAACGAGAGCCATCAATATCTTGAAGACCTGTTAGCATGATGCCTTCCTTGTCTAGATAGTACCATATGTCCTTATCTTTGAACCAACCTGTCTTCATAGCTCCACTGCTTGTGAAGTAATAATAATGATTATCAAACCATTTCCAACCGGTTTGCATAGCTCCACTTGCATCTAGATAGTAGCGAATACCTTCGATTTCTTGAAGGCCAGTTTGCATGATACCTTCTTTATCTAGATAATACCAAAGATCGTTTTCTTTGAGCCATCCTGTCTTCATTGCTCCACTACTTGTGAAGTAACTATAATGATTATCAAACCATTTCCAACCTGTTTGCATAGCCCCACTTGCATTTAGATAATAGCGAGCACCTTCAATTTCTTGTAGGCCAGTTTGCATGATACCTTCTTTATCTAGATAGTACCAAAGACCCTTATCTTTGAGCCAACCTGTCTTCATTGCTCCACTGCTTGTGAAGTAGCTATAATGATTATCGAACCACTTCCAACCTGTTTGCATGGCTCCACTTGCATTGAGATAATAACGAGTTCCTTCAATCTCTTGTAGGCCAGTTAGCATAACACCTTCTTTATCCAAGTAATACCAAGTATCTTTATCCTTGATCCAGCCTGTTTTCATCGCTCCGGAACTAGCAAAATAGTTCCAATGCCCTTCAATCGAGACCCAACCGGTTTGCATAACTCCCTTATTATCAAAGTAGTATTTTACTCCATTGATTTCCTTTTTACCAACTATTTGTTTTCCTTCTTCATCAAAGTAGTACCAGTTTCCATCTATTTTTTGCCAACTAGATGCTGTTTCTTCTGTTTGAAGAGCACCACTACTTGCAAACAACAGCTTTTTACCATTAAAGACTTGTAAGCCAGTCAGCATTTTACCATCCTTATCAAAGAGGTATTTTTGACCACCAATTTCAGCTAGTTCATTGTAACGTCTTGCACCGTTTGACTGGATATAGTACCAAGTATTATCATGATAGAACCAACCACCCGTCTGCATTTTACCATCATTGTTTAGGTAGTAGTCATTAAATTTTGGTTCTCCGTTCCATTCATCAGTGATACGGAGCCAACGACCACTCTGCATTTGACCTTTTCCGTTAAAGAAATATGTAGCACCAGCAATATCTTGCCAACCGATAGCCATCTGACCATCTTTTAAACGATACTTCCAGTAACCGTCTTCTTTATACCATTTCTCTTCAACAGTAGGAATATTCGGAAAATCTCCTGAAACATTTGTAAAGCCTTTATCACTAATATCAAATACAGTTGCATCCTGAGTTTTACTTGATGCATGAATCACTTGAATATTTTTATTTTTTAGATAGTCTCTCGTTGAAGCGAGGTTAATATCTCCTCCAGTTGTTTGGATAATCATACTAGGAGAAAGGTGATCTATGAAACCAATTGTATTAGAAACCTTGGCATCGTAGTGGTGATTCCATTTCATCATATCTACTTTTCCAATAACAGGCCCTAATTTATCTTCAGCTCCCTCAGCATTATCCAAATCACCACCAAGATAAATTCTTTTTCCTGCTACAGTTACTACTGCAACAATTGAATTGGAATTATCATCAAGAACTCTTTTTAAGTTCCCATCAGAATCATATTCATTTTTATAATTATAAAGCTGAATATCCATGTCCCCAAATTTGAACTTGCTATCTTCATCTTTTATGTCTTGAATAAGTGTAACTCCCTTATTCTGTGCAGCACGAAGAGCATTATCATAATTGAAAAGGTTATCCCACAATCCCCAAGTACTTGTAATTCGTTGATCTGAATATTTTTTCAAATAGAATTTATCGACTTGATAGCGATTAAGAATTTCATCTGCTCCACCTATATGGTCGCTATGAACATGAGTTCCTAATATAAAATCTAATTTCTTGACACCTAATTGATCAAGGTGGCGAATCAACCGATCTTCCAAAACTTGATAATTGTTAATAGAAATTCCCCATCGATTTGGATAACGTGTATCCGTTCCATCCGGAAAGTCATAATCCTCTCCCATATCAATCAAAGCATAGTGACCATTACTTTCTAGTAAAATAGCATCACTTCCAGAGTTAGCTTTTGTATTGATAAAGTGGATACGATTCCCTGAACCTGTTGAAATAGTATCTGCATTCACTGTTTGTGCTTGAATTATTGATGCCGATAAGATCATGGCACTAAGTAATATTGATTTTTTAATAGTTTTCATAAGGCATTCAACTTTCTATTTTTTATATACTCTTTCATTAATCAATCCAATAATTCTTATCCCCTCCTGGGACTTGTTGCTCAACTGGTGGTGGAGTCAAGTAGTTTTCTCCAAATTCATAAACAAGTATTTCATGGTATTTTCTCGGAGCTTTTACCACAATGTTTTCATATGGAAGGTCAATCAAATCATAGAGCCATTCTTTTTTAATACCTGTAGGATAATAAGGATCATAGATGGTACAAGTAAGATCTGTTGCTTTATCCACACTATATTTTAAAGCAAGATTCTCTAATTTTTGATTCCATAACTGAGGGGAAGTAAAACGGAAAATAGCGGATCCAATATAGCGAGGAAGGTTTTTAAGCCCTCCACTCTCGGACTTAATGCCCTTAAAATTTAAAGAAGAGAGGCGAATGAAAAATTTATAGAGTTTCATTTTTTTCCGGTCGCTCTCCTCTGTTACGACACCATCATACGGAAAGATGTCAACACAGGTTCCCAATACAACCGTAGAATCTGTAAGGTTTGCATCTCGACGTGTTCTTATATCATAGACTCTCATATAACTATATGGATAACCCTTTGTTTCTCTAAAAGAAATCAATTTGTAGTATGGATGATTTTCATCTTTTAAAACCTTATAAAGTTTTTCAAATTCATCCCTAGCTAAGGAAATATCTGTATCATCATCCCAAGGAATAAAGCCTTTGTGACGTACAGCCCCAAGTAAGGTTCCAAAATCGATAAAATATTTAATATCATGTTTTTCACAGATTTTATGTAAATACTCTAGAATATCAAGTTCTACTTGCTTAATCTCTTCTAGACTTAAAATTCTCTCAGACATCTTTGTCACTCCTATTTTTTACTCTTTCCTAAGATGAAAAAATATTATCCATTCTCTACAATTTTCCATAGTTTGAAGTCATGATGGGAAACTTGTTGCTCCACTGGTGGCAACTGCATATAGTTCCCATAATCTGAAGTAAGAATTTCATGGTAATGTTTTGGTATCATGAATTCCTTACCTTCAAAATTGCCAGTTTCAACATCTTCTAACCATTCGCGTTTCCAAACAGGTTTATTCATATCTTTATAGATAAGGTAGTCTACTTGTTCATAATCTTCTACTTTTCTAGATTTTGCTAATTCATCGATTTGAGAAACGTACTTATTTGTGTTTGTGAAATAAAAGATAATAACAGAAATATAGCGGATCATTGAATTTACTACACTTTTAGTATTCGTAATTCCTTTGAAAGTATAACAACTTAACTGGCGTTTCTTGATGATTTTAGTCATTTTATTCTTAAACGCCTGATCATCTTCATAACCATCTACAGGGAAAATATCTACATAGATTCCCATATTCGAATCAATTCGCACATCTTCCTCAAGTAGGTAGGTTCGATTATCTTGAACCTTCATGAAAGGATAAACATAATTGATATTATTTTTATAAGACATGACTTCGTATCGTTCATCTGGATGGGCAATCAAATAATCTTGTAATTTTTCATAATCATCTCGAAGCATACAAATATCCATATCATCATCCCATGGAATAAAACCTTGATGACGAACTGCGCCAATTAAGCTACCATAAGCTAAGAAATACTTAACACCAATTTTCTGACAAACTTCATGAATATACTCCATGATTCCTAATTCCATCTGTTGGATTTCAGAAATATCTGTCACTTCCTCATAACGGATATTTTTTTCTTTCGAACAGACTGTTAAACCATAACCAATCACTAACCAGAAAATAATATTGATAAAGTTTGTAGAATACATGATCTGACTTTCAAACAATTGTCCAAATAATATTCCAAAGAATAGAATCATGACTAGTTTTTCACTATTTCTCTTTGATTTAATCAAGTAAGAAACAAAGCGGAAACTTACATAAGCAATGATGAGTATGAAAGAAGAGAGACCTAATAATCCTGAACTTACAAAAATTGTTACAAATATATTGTGGAAGTTCCCACCAATCAGCGAATTCTGAATTTCAAATTTACTAAAGTACTCTGTATAGTAATCGGTAACATTTCGAACACCATAGCCAAATAACGGTTTTACACTTCCCATTTTGATTGCATTTTTCCAAATATATGTACGACCACTTGGTGTCGTCTCAATTAAATGAAGTTCCCCGTTTTTCTTGGCTACGTCCGAATCTGTCTCTGAATATGATTTGCCTTTATTTAAGTCAATTACAGTTGCCTTGGCTGCTGAAATATATATTGAAGTTACATAACTAATACCAATATTACTACCTGTTAGTAAGATACTAGCTACTAGAAAAGTAAGCCATTTTTTGAGTAATTTTCCTCTAGAAATAAAAAGACAATAAATTCCAAGCATCAAAATGACTGATAGGAGTGCTCCTCTACTCTGCATGGTTGCAAAATAGATTAACTGAATCAGATTGTTTATCTTTAGATAAACTGAGTATTTACTTCCTTTATGAATGAGGTACAAAGCAAAAACAATGCTGATATAAGAAAAAATAGCACTTGCATTTGGATTAACAATTCCCCACAAGCGTCCATTCATAACACCATAATAATAGGATTGTTCTCCAATTTTAAATAATATTAATACTCTAAATATTAAAAGAACAAAAGCAAATATGGCGGAGAAAAAAGAAACAATTTGAACCGTTCCTGCAATCAAGCGAATTAACTTCTTAAGATACTCTAAACTCACCATGGTAAATAGTAAAATGTAAGTTATCATAAAGAAGATTTCAACCATATTTCCAAGTAAGTGACCTGAACGATTAACCAGTGTTGCTACTAGATGACTCCCTGTCAAAAGCCCAAATAAACCTAGGAATTTCTTATCGATTTCTATTCGTTTCCAATTTAACAATAAGGTTAAACAAATACAAAGAACAACAACTGCTGATAATCCCTTATAAACAGGATTTGTTATTTTATAAACTAAGGAACTCATGCTTAAAATCGAAATAAAAACAAACAGATATGAAATCCAAAATTTTGATTTTTCAAAGCATTCATTCGTTTTTGAAAAATTCATCTTCAACTCCTTTAAATGACATTATTGATTCAAGCCGACAATTTGTCTATAAATCCATGGAGAAACAAGGAGCGACAAAACGGCTATTTTTCGAAAATTAGTAAAATAAGGATCTTTTAATATCTCAGATAAATGATTAATAATCCACTTTCTCAACGTATTTTTCTCTGTTCGATATTGACTAGGATCCGTAAAGATTATTTTATCGTATACCGTAATATATGACCAACATTCTCTGTTCACTAATTCAGTTTTTAGTTGTGGGAAAATTTGAAAAACTTCAGAAATAATAATCTTATAGACCTCAATGGTATCAAATACATGATTGTTGACAGAAGTTGTCGCACTCCCCTGTCGATGATCATAATAGTAGATTGGTTTATCAATAAATACGCTTGTACATTTGGTTTTTAATAAAACTTCTGTTAAAAACAATGCATCCTCAGCCAAATGATAGTCTGTATTAAATATAAAACCTGAAATAACCTCTCTTTTAAACAATTTTGCAACAGGGAAAAAAGAAGTCCGAGTTGTCATCAATAATTCTCTCATTGTCTGCTCTGTCGACCACTTCTCCGCTTTTCCTGAAAAAACTGGTAGTTCTGTAATTTGACCATTTTTTATATGATGGAGACATGCTATACTAAATCCGATAGAATCGTCACTATCAACTACACTTATTAAAGTTTCCAAATAATCTGGTGTAATAAAATCATCACTATCAATAAAAGTAATCCATTCTCCTCTTGAATATTGAATACCTATATTTCTAGCATTCGAGACTCCTGCATTCTTAATATGAAAAACTTTGATATTTTCATTTTTAGATGCCAACTGATCGCACAAGTCACCACTCTTATCAGTTGAACCATCATTTATAAGGAGCAATTCAAAATTTGTATATGTCTGTTTTAAAATAGACTCTACACATCGTTCCAAATAAGCTTCTACATTATAGACAGGAACTATGATACTAATTTTTTCTTGCATTGTATTCTCCCTTATATTCTGTATAGCTCTTATCCATATCTGCTATTATGGCATCGTGGTGAGGTACTTGCTTGTCTGCAGGCGGTGGTGTCATATAGTCACCAAAAGCTGTGCTAAGATAAGCGTCATAACCAACCGGAATAGGCATTTCTGTTCCTTCGAAAGGTAGGAAGATGTTGTCTTCAAAGGCCTGAATTGGATACTTTTTCTTCATGTATCCTGGACCTGAGCATAACTCTGTAATGCCATCACTTTCAGCTGGTCCATACTTGGTCATTTCTTTCTCAGCCTTTTTCCAGATACGGTAGCGAAGGGCTTTAGGAGTTAATCCTAATAAAATCGTGCTGCCCCACTTCATGAGAGCTCCGTGCTTTTCTGGAATGGTTTGTGCACAAAAGAGAGAATAAATCAAAGCCCAACGTACCTGTTTCTTACGTTCAGCTGGGTTTTTAGGGTAGTAATCCAAGGGAAGAACATCCAATGCCAAGCCGTGTGGTAGATCCAAATCTTGTTGATAAGGCTTGATACAAGTCGTCTCCTTGTCTCGAATAGTGATAAAGAGGTTGCGGTCAACAAAGTCTCTATCACTTTTTGATAGGAAGTAACGCTCGTCCGCATAACGAGGCCATAGCTCTGCTAGTTTTTCATAATCCTTGCGAGGCATAAAGAAGTCTAAATCATCATCCCAAGGGATAAAACCTTTATTTCGTAGAGCTCCAATAGCCCCTCCACCACACAAATAACAGAGTAAATCGTGTTCTTTACAAAAGGCGACAAAATATTCAGCCATCTCTAGGCTACGAGCTTGAATTGCCTTTAAATCACTCATCTTATTCTCTTCCTCTTCTATAGAATACATCATTATACATCACTCTATTATACCATAAAAATAGTTTATAAATCCATCTGACCATGTGAAAAATCAAAGCCTGAGATACCTATTTTCATAGGTGCCTCAAGCTCTGATTCATTTTACATTTTATCTAAATCCCATTTGGGCCAATTTATTTTGATAAGCTTTTTGATCCACTCGAAGGGATTGACCGCCATATACGTCAAAGTCATCTACCCAGTCTCCAAGTTCTGGAACTGTCAATCTTTCAATACCATTCTGCGCACCTTCAAGGACTGATAAGCCATTGGTCAATAAGAAAGTATATGGAAGGTTTGTAGAGGTCATGGCGAATACTTTTCCTAGTGCTTCTGAACCAGTGAAAAGTTTTGTCGGATCTTTAATTTGTTGTAAAACAGCAGTCATGACTTGTTGCTGTCTACGAGTACGTCCATAGTCCCCTTCATCATCATCACGGAAACGTGCATAGTTGAGAAGAGTCGAACCATTCATCTGTTGTTTCCCAGCTCGAATGGTTTGAGTCGGTGACTCAGTTTCCGTTGCGTGCAAGTCATCTCCTACAGTCGCTTCTGTAACTGGGATCCCGTTTAGAGTTGAAAACTGAGCATCAATGGTCACACCATCAGGGAAAAGCGTATCAATGGCTGTCGCAAAGGCTTGGAAATCGACAAGGGCATAATATTTGATGTCTAGATCAAAATTATCCTTGAGGACCTTGCGGACCATTTCAGCTCCTTGTTTACCTTCTTGTTCCCCTAATTCGTAGGCTAAGTTTAATTTATGGTCGGTCTGTTTTTGACCATTGATGACTTGGCTATATCCATCAATATAGACCAAGTTATCACGCATAAAGCTAACGAGCTTCAATTTTTTATCTTTGCCACTTACATTCAGAACCATAATGGAATCTGTCCGTGTTTCTGCACTATTCTGTCCGATACGTCCATCCGTACCCAAAATCAGAATATTAACCCCATCACGCGTATCTTGTCCATTGAAGACTTCAACCTGAGCAGCTTTGGCATCTTTGGATCCATTTGAGCTATTAGGATTCGCCGATTGGAATCCCTTTAAGAACATGACGATCATTCCAACTGCTACACAAAGGAATAACATCCCTAACCAAGCAAATAAGCGTTTAAAACGAAAACCTCTTTTTTTCTTTTGCTTCTTAGCTTTTGGAACCTTCGTTTCCAGTTGAGCCCCACCACTACGGCGGCTAGAGCGACTACGATTAGCATAGGTTGGCAGGTCGATACCAGAGTCTGAAAGAAGTTGTTCCTTGGCTTCTGGATTGAAAACTTCCGCTGAACCTTTTTGACCTTCTAACTTAGCATGTAAAAAGTCAAATTCTCTCTTTTCTTTCTCATTCAAATAATGAATATTTTTCAAAAGATAGTCATATCTCAGTTTTTCATGGTGTGTCAAAGGATTCTCTCTAGTCATTCCTTCTCCTTTCCTTTATCCTGTATGGTATAGATAGGATAAGCACCTAGTACTTTATACTGGATTCCAATCGTTTCTAGTTCTTTTTGAGCAAAATGGACCAGTTCTTTATCAGTATAGACCACATCAATGATAAAAAAGTATTCGCCCAAGGCTGTTTTTAGGGGACGACTCTCAATTTTAGTCAAGTCAATCCCACGCCATGCAAAGGTAGAAAGTGCTTTGTATAATGCACCTGGAAGATTATCTGGCAAGGTCAAAGCTAGACTCATCTTTTCAGAACCTGGACTCAAGGGGATTTGTGGTAATTTAGGTCCCAAAACCCAAAAACGAGTAAAATTGGCTTCCATTTCTTGAATATCTTGAGCGATCAGTTCTAGCCCATATTCCTCTGCAGAACTTCTTGGGGCAATCGCCGCAAATGGTTGATCAGGATGCTCAGAAACATAGCGCGCAGCGTAGGCTGTACTGGCAGTGACTTCCAGTTGCGCATCTGGATAATGCTCGTCAATAAATTTCTTCCCCTGTGCCAATGCCTGTGGGTGAGAAAAGATTTTCTCAATTTTAGATTGCCCTGGCACTGCCATCAATTGTTGGTGGATTGGCTGAACAATCTCTGCCACAGCTTGAATGCGAGCTTGATGGAAAAGATAGTCCAGTGTCTCATGAACACTACCTTCAATGGAATTTTCAACTGGCACTACTGAATAGTCTACCAATCCCTGTTCATAGGCCTTAATAACGTCTGTAATATTTGAAAATGGCTCCAGTTCCTCATGAGGAAAAGCCGTCTGCACAACATGGTGCGAAAAAGATCCTTTGGGACCTAGATAGGCAATTTTCATGTCAATTCCTCTATAATTTCCTCTGGGCTTAGCTTGGACACATCGATAACTTTACTAGCCACTTCCTCATACCAAGCCTGTCTTTCATTAAAAATCCCTGCCAAATCTTCCTTACTATTGTTTAGAAATAGCGGGCGTTTATTTTCCTTATCATCTGAAATTCGCTGGTAAAGGGTCTCAAAATCTGCTTTTAGGTAGATATTCTCTGGATTTTGCTTGAGTAAGTCACGATTTTTCTGAGAAATGACCACTCCACCACCAGTAGACACGACTTGGTCCGTTTTTAGTAGGTCAGCCAAAACTTCTTCTTCTATCTGACGGAAGGCTGCTTCTCCTTTTTCTTCAAAGAAACGAGCAATTGGCATCCCCAGTCGGTCTTCAAGCAAGGCATCCATGTCTACAAAGTCAGGATCTAATCCTCTAGCAATAGTTGATTTTCCTGCACCCATAAAACCTAGTAAAACCTTAGCCATGAATCAAAGTCTCCAAATCATCAAAGAAGCTTGGGTAGCTAGTATTAATAGCTTCTGCACGATCCAATTCAACTTCTCCATCTGCCACTAAAAGCGCTGCAAGGGCTGTCATCATGCCGATACGGTGGTCACCAAAGGTATTGACTCTGGCTCCATGGAGAGCAGATTTCCCTTTGATAATCATGCCGTCTACTGTAGGAGTAATAGCTGCTCCCATGCTATTTAAAACGTCTGCGACAACTTGAATACGGTCAGTTTCTTTAACCTTGAGTTCTTCTGCATCTTTGATGACCGTTTGCCCTTGAGCTTGGGTAGCTAGGAGAGCAATAATTGGTAATTCATCAATTAAACGTGGAATCAAAGCTCCACCAATTTCTGTTCCCTTCAAATCTGAAGTTTCAACAGTCAAGGTTGCAGACTTAGCAATTGGATCAATATCAGTAATCTCTAATTTGCCACCCATAGCACGGATAACATCAATAATCCCTGTACGAGTTTCATTAATACCGACATTCTTAAGTACCACACGAGAATTAGGAACAATCAAACCTGCCACCAACCAAAAGGCTGCACTAGAAATATCTCCAGGTACGACAACCGTTTGTCCATTTAGTTTCTGTGGTCCCTGAACTGTGATTTTCTTACCATCGACACTCAAGTCTCCACCAAATTGACGCAACATATCTTCTGTATGATTACGAGTGCACTCCTTCTCAATGATGACTGACTGTCCTTGAGCCTGCAAGGCTGCAAAAATCAAGGCTGATTTAACTTGAGCAGAGGCAATGGGCAATTCATAATGAATAGGTGTTAAATTTTTTGTACCTTTTAAGTGCAAAGGTGGCAAGTCTCGCTCTGTCTGACCAGAAATGCTAACTCCCATTTTTTTCAAAGGAAGGGTCACACGGTCCATAGGACGTTTGGAAAGACTGTCATCTCCAAACATCTCCACTTCAAAGTCTGCACCAGCAAGGACGCCTGAAATCAAACGAATAGAGGTCCCAGAATTCCCCATATCGAGAGCATTCCGAGGGGCTTCCAATCCATCCATACCAACACCTTGAATGGTAACGACACCCTCTTTGTCCTCTATCTCAACACCGAGGTCACGAAAAACTTGCATGGTTGACAAAACATCTTCACCACGTAAGATATCATAAACCTTAGTCTCACCTTCAGCCAAGCTTCCAAAAATGATAGAGCGATGACTGATGGACTTATCCCCTGGTACTCGAATACTACCATTCAAATGGTTAATGTTTGTTTTTAACTTCATACTAGACCTCATACTGACAATACTTTTTCTTATTTTATCATAAAAAGTCAGAAATTTCTTAAAAATTCCTGACTTTATGAGGTAAATTATTATTTTAAAAGTTCTGAAATTGGTTCAAAAACAATTTTTTCAATATCAGATAGATAAATAGAAAGTTGTTGCTGTTTGGCAAAGAAGGCTGACAAGAGAGCGTTGCCCTGAATCAACTTGCCAAAGCTTTCCATTTTTTCTTGGAAAGAAGCGTCTGGCATTTGACCAGTTTGGGCCATCACTTGGATTTCATGCTGAAAAGCAACATAATCCGCAAAAATCTTGCTAGCTTCTGCATCGGCTTGGATAGCCTCTCTAGCTTCTTTAACCGCCTTGTATTCTGGCAATTCGCGTAGTCCGCGACTAAGTTCGTTTGCACTATCATAAATATTTGACATAATTGTCCTCCTTATTTAATAACGACTGTGTAATTCGTATTTTCTGTAATGACTTGCTCAGCACGTTTTAAATCCTGAGCATTCTTAAAGGAAATTTGCAGAATCCCGTGAATATCTTCACGGTTTTCCTCATTGATATGGATATTGACCAAGGAAGTTCCTCTTAGCAATTCCAAGATGCGCAAGATCACATCTTCCTCATCGGGAACGTCTACATAGAGGTCAAATGAGCTATCTACACCACCACGTTTATGGATTTCCATAGCCTGCCGTTGCTCACGCGCTTGATTGAAAAAATTCCAGATTTGGTTTTCATCACCCTTACTGATAGCTTGTCCAATCTCATCCAAACGGCCTTTGAAGTCCTCGATGCGTTCAACAATGGTCTCCCGATTGGATAAGAGGATAGAAGTCCACATACCTGGCTCACTTTCGGCAATCCGAGTCATATCTCGAAAACCACCTGCTGCAAATCGTCGTGCCATCTCATGCTCTTCAGCATAGTTGGCAGTTTGTTCCATCAGGCCTGATGCTAAGATATGCGGAAAATGGCTAATCTGAGAAGTCACTCGGTCATGCTCTTCAGCATCGATTTCAATGAAACGAGCATGGAGTCCTGAAAGTAGGTCTTTCATTTCTTCAAGCGTATCCGAAGTTGTCAAACTAGATGGCGTGAAGATATAGTAAGCATTTTCAAAGAGATTAACATCGGCAGAAGCCGCTCCTGTCTTATGACTCCCTGCCATGGGATGAGCTCCAACAAAGCGAACAGACTTATCAGCAAAACATTTTTCAGCTGTAGTTACAATAGCTGACTTGGTCGATCCAGCATCGGAAATAATGACACCTTCTTTCAAGTCCAAGTTGCCCAATTCCTTAATAAAGGAAATGGTTTGCTTGATTGGTAAGCTGAGGATAATAACATCTGCAAGTGGAGCAAAACTAGCAAAATCATCCGTCGCACGATCAATCATTCCTCGCTCCAAGGCAATATCTCTAGATGCCTGACTGCGATTGTATCCTAAAATTTCATAATCAGGATGATCCCGCTTGATTCCATGTGCCATGGAAGCACCAATCAAACCCAATCCTGCGATATAGATGGTTTTAGCCATAAGAACTCCTTAATAATTCTTTGTATACTCCCGATGTTTAGCAACAGCTTCTTTTAATTCCTCCAGATTATCAGAAGAGAATTTCTCTAGAATTTCCTGGGCCAAGACCGTTGCTACGACTGCTTCCATAACAACACCTGCCGCTGGAAGAGCGGTTGGATCACTTCTCTCCACCGTTGCCTTATAAGGTTCATGGGTTTCAATATCAACGCTCATCAATGGTTTATAGAGAGTTGGAATTGGTTTCATGACCCCACGGACAACAATTGGTTGGCCGTTAGTCATACCACCTTCGAAACCACCAAGGTTATTAGTACGACGAGTATAGCCATCTTCTGGTGACCAGAGGATTTCATCCATGACTTGGCTGCCCTTGAGATAACCTGCTTTAAAACCAAGACCAAACTCCACTCCCTTAAAGGCATTGATGGAGACAACGGCTTGAGCTAATTTAGCATCTAGTTTGCGATCCCATTGAACATAAGAACCCAGACCAACCGGAACACCACCGACAACTGTTTCGACAACACCACCGATGGTATCTCCATCCCGTTTAATCTGATCAATATAATCCTTGATCTCCTGCTCACGTTCTTGGTTAACGATAGAAACTTCTGATTGAGCAGTCAGTTTTTTAATCTCTGCGACTGTTAAGTTTTCTGGAACATCAATTTCCTTGCCACCAAAAACAACAACATGGTTGGCAATTTCGATATCAAGCTCAGTCAATAAACGCTTGGCAACAGCTCCAACTGCCACTCGCATAGTCGTTTCACGGGCAGATGAACGTTCCAAAGAATTTCGCAAATCATCAAAGCGGTATTTGATACCTCCTACCAAGTCAGCGTGACCTGGGCGAGGATGTGTGATTTTTCGTTTACTTTTGAGTTTGTCCTCAATATTCTCAGCAGCCATGATATCTAGCCATTTTTGATGATCCTTGTTAATGACATCCATGGTAATAGGTGCTCCTGTCGTCTTACCATGGCGAACTCCAGAAGTAAAGACAACTTGGTCACTTTCAATCTTCATACGACCACCACGTCCGTATCCACCCTGGCGACGTTTGAGATCCTCATTGATATCTTCTGCAGTCAAAGGCAGTCCTGCTGGAATTCCTTCAATAATTGCTGTCAGACGAGGACCATGTGATTCTCCTGCTGTTAAATATCTCATACATTCTCCTTATTTTACTAAGTAATCTTTCATTTCTTCGAGAGAAACTGGGTGAATCATCGCTGAACCAAGCTCAGGTACCAAAACTAACTTCATGGTATTCCCACGCGCTTTTTTATCATGAGTCAAAGCTTGATAGAGCTTATCAAGGTCCCAGTTTTCATAATCAACAGGAAGACCAAACTTCTGACACATCTCTCGGATGGACTGAGTTATTCCCACTGGCATGAGTCCTTTTTCTTCGGCTACCTTAGAGACCTGAACCATTCCCATCGCTACTGCCTCACCGTGCATGACTTTTCCGTAACCAGCAGTTGCTTCAATGGCATGGCCAATTGTATGACCAAAGTTGAGATACAGACGAATGCCATTGTCCAACTCATCTTCAACTACCATCTTGCGCTTGACCTGGCAAGAATGCTCAATCAAACTCTCGGAATGTTCCAAAATGCTTTCCACAGAACCATCCATTTTAGATAATAGGTCCCAGAGCTCAGAATCTTCGATTAGGCCATACTTGATGACTTCACCCATTCCTTCAATCAATTCTCTCTTCCCTAAGGTTTCAAGAACGTTTGGGTCAATCAAAACACCATCTGGCTGGGCAAAAGTTCCCACCATATTCTTGGCAAAAGGAGTATTCACTCCTGTCTTACCTCCGATTGAAGAGTCAACTTGAGCTGTCAAGCTAGTCGGAATTTGAACAAAGTGAATACCTCGCATATAGGTTGAGGCTACAAAGCCAGCTAAGTCTCCGACCACTCCGCCACCAAGTGCAACGATGCCATCACTGCGAGTCAAGTCTTGCTTAACTAGAAATTCATAAGCCTTTTGAACCGTGGTTAGATTTTTTCGCTCTTCACCCTCTAGAAAGTCAAAAACTGCCACTTGAAAACCAGCATCCTCTAAGCTCAATTTTACTTTTTCTGCATAGAGAGAGGCCACATGGTTATCTGTAATGATAACGACTTTTTGCGGTTGCCAAAGTTTCCTCAACCATTTTCCTGCTTGAGACAGGCATCCTTTTTCAATCTGAATATCATAAGGATGGTGGGGAAGGTCTATTTTGATTTTCATAGCAGTTCTCCTTTTTTCATTTTTGCTACTTTTGTTTTAGTAATTCCCAGATTTGATCGGTTGGCATTTCCTTTTCGGTCCATAACTGAAAAGCTTCAGCTGCTTGGTAAAGCAACATGCCCAGGCCATTAACAGCATGATTTCCCTGGTTTCTTGCCAAATTTAAAAATGGTGTCTCAAAGGGTTGATAAATCACATCAGCTACTAAAAGCTTCTCTGGTAAAACGACACTTGCTGGGATTGGCAGAGATACTCCATCCATGCCAACACTAGTCGCATTTACCAGTAAATCCGAATCAATTATCCTTGCTTGCAGTTCAGAAACATCTTCTAAAGCAAATAAATCTACTCTAAATCCAGTCGCATTCTGTAGTTTTTCTAGGTAAGGTCTTGTTTTTTCTATTGAAGCCAAACGTACAAAGACAGAAACTTGACTCACTCCATCCAAGATTGCCTGTGCCAAAATTGCCTTGGCTGCACCGCCTGCACCTAACAAAACCATTTTTTTCCCTGATATTTTAAAAGAAGGCAAGCTCTTAAAGAATCCCTTGCCATCTGTATTATATCCAATTAATGTTCCTTCTCGATTCACAACTGTATTAACTGCACCAATAAGACAAGCTTCCTCACTCAACTGGTCCAGATAAGGAATCACTTGCTCCTTGTAGGGCATAGAAAGATTGATTCCATACATCTGATAGCGACGAATATTAGCAACTGTTTCTGCCAAGTCAGTAGCTTCTACTTCCCAAGCTAGATAAACACCATTGGTATGAGTTGCTTCAAAAGCTTGATTGTGAATGAAGGGAGAAATGGAATGTTTGATAGGATTGGCGACTACAGCTGCTAAACGTGTGTAGCCATCAATCTTCATTTAGTATCTCCCGAATTTTTTTCATGCTAGAAAGTGAAATCTGTCCTGGAGCACTGGCTTCGTCCAGACTTGCGAAAGACCAGCTAGAACCCGTCACATCTGAAGTGATACGAGAAACCTTACCCACTTTCCCCATAGAAATCGTCACATATTCTTGTTCTGGGTTCAATGTTTTAAAGCCACGTGTAAAGTTCATAAGGTCCAATACATCTTGTTCTGTTTGAGCCATAACCGATACTTTAACCACTTTCGGAGTTAGACTGGTTAGCTCGGATAAGATTTCCATCATATTCTCTGGAGTTTCTTGAAAGTTATGATAACTCAAGACTAGATTTGGAAAATCAAGCATCTCTTCAAAAACATCCTTGTGAGAAAAATACTCAAAATCAATATATTCTGGTTGATAGAGTTGAGCTACATCTTTGATAATTTGTACATACTCTGCCGAATCCAAATCGATCTCTCCTCCCTCAGCACGAGTTCGTAGGGTAAAGAGGAGTTCGCGACCTGCAAATTTTTCAAAAATAGCTGGGGCTACCTGTAAAATAGCCTCTTTTGGTAGGAAATCGGCACGCCACTCAATGATATCTGCATCGATATACCGCATGGCATCGATTCCTTGTACCTCTTCTATACTCTTTGGCATTACTGAAACGACTAATTTCATTTAGTTACCTTCATGCTAATCACCTTGAGGTAATTACTACTTTCATCTTTTTCATTGTAGACAAAGTCTGCTGGAAGTCCATACTTTTGAAGAACCTGATATTTTCTTCCTGCGAATCCTTTGTCGATTTGTTCTGTGAATTTTTGACGGGAAACATTAGCCGCATTGGTACTAGCGATAATGATTCCACCCGGGTTTAAAATCTCTAGGCTTTGGGAAATCAACTTGTGATAATCCTTAGCTACAGAGAATGTTTGTTTTTTATTTCGGGCAAAGCTAGGCGGATCCAGAACAATCACGTCATAGCTTAAACCTTTTCTTTTAGCATATTTAAAGTATTCAAAGACATCCATGACAAGCAGTCGATGATTGTCTAGACTCAAACCATTGGCATGAAAATGAGCTTCTGACAGTTCTCTTGAACGTTTGGCCAGGTCCACAGAGGTTGTTTCACTAGCTCCTCCCATTGCTGCAGCAACTGA
The DNA here is from genome assembly GCA_963530385.1 of uncultured Streptococcus sp. GTDB lineage: Bacteria > Bacillota > Bacilli > Lactobacillales > Streptococcaceae > Streptococcus. Next base: position 45,528 of record CAUSCX010000001.1, read on the forward strand.
GAAAGCTGCTGTGTAGGAAAACATGTTTAGCAAGGACTTGCCCATGGCTAAACCATCAACCAAGCTACCACGCACTTCATGTTGGTCCAAGAAGATGCCTGTCATAAGACCGTCGTTCATAAAGACTTGATAGAGGACACCATTCTCGAGAACTGTAAAATTTTCTGGTGCTTCTTGACCATAGATATGGGCAGACTCATAGTCTAGACCTTTAAAACGAATCTTTTCATAGGCACCTAAGACTTCAGGGAAAACCTGAGCAAAAGCTGCTAAGATCTGTTGGCGAAGTCCATAGATATAGGAGTTATACCAAGAAAAAACAACATAATCTCCATAGAGATCCAAAGTCATTCCACCAAAACCATCGCCTTCTTGATTAAACAAACGAAAGGCAGTTGTCAACTCATCTTGATAGTAAGCAGAACGTTTTTGTTTGGCTTTTTCAAACAAACTTTCAAAGAATTTTTGGTTAAAAGAAAGCTTCTGGTTCGTTACAAACCAACCAATCCCCTTATTTTGACGCGATAAATAGGCCTTGCCCAAAAACTGCTTATTTTGACTCAATAACTCAACTTCTTGATCAGTTTCAGATAGTTCTGGAAAATCAATTTCCTCCAAAAGCACTAGACCTTGGTTTAGTTTTTTTTCAACACGTCTACTGACGAATACTTTATTCATAAACACTATTATAACAAATTTTGTGACAATTCACAAAATAGAAACTATTGATTTATCCATCATCTTGCCCTATCTGAGAGAATTTTTCCTCCCATTAGTCCTACCATTTTTATTTTATATATTTCAACACTTTTAGTTGAAAAATAGACATAAAATTTAAAGAGTTTAATTCTAGCGCAAACGTTTGCGCAGAAGCTGACTTTATGCTACAATAATTCTCATCACTGTAAGTAAGAGGTTAAACTATGAAAAATCAAACCCTAATGCAATATTTTGAATGGTATCTACCCCACGATGGAAAACATTGGACGCGCCTAGCTGACGACGCTGAACACCTAGCTAACTTAGGCATTAGTCACATTTGGATGCCACCTGCTTTTAAAGCAACAAATGAAAAAGATGTTGGTTATGGCGTCTATGACCTATTTGACCTTGGAGAATTTAATCAGAAGGGTACTGTACGTACTAAGTATGGCTTTAAAGAAGACTATCTTCATGCCATCCAAACTTTAAAATCTCATGGGATTCAACCAATGGCTGATATCGTCTTAAATCATAAGGCAGCCGCTGACCATTTAGAATCTTTTCAAGTTATCGAAGTGGATCCAGAAGATCGAACTGTGGAACTAGGAGAACCTTTTACCATCAATGGCTGGACTGGTTTCACTTTTGATGGACGACAAAATACCTACAATGACTTCCACTGGCATTGGTACCACTTTACTGGAACTGACTATGACGCCAAACGCCGTAAATCTGGGATCTATCTGATACAGGGAGACAACAAAGGCTGGGCTCATGAGGAATTAGTCGACAATGAGAATGGCAATTACGACTATCTCATGTATGCCGATCTAGATTTCAAACATCCTGAAGTGATAAAAAATATCTACGATTGGGCAGATTGGTTTATGGAAACAACTGGTGTAACTGGTTTCCGTTTGGATGCAGTCAAACACATTGACTCTTTCTTTATGCGCAATTTCATTCGCGATATCAAAGAAAAATATGGCCAAGATTTCTATGTCTTTGGAGAATTCTGGAATCCAGACAAGGAAGCAAATCTGGACTACCTTGAAAAAATTGAAGAACGCTTTGATCTTGTCGATGTTCGCCTTCACCAAAATCTCTTTGAAGCAAGTAAGACTGGAGAAAACTATGATTTGACAACCATCTTTGAAGATAGTCTAGTTCAGCTCAATCCAGAACGAGCTGTAACCTTTGTCGATAACCATGATACTCAACGTGGCCAAGCTCTTGAATCCACTGTTGAAGAATGGTTTAAACCAGCAGCCTACGCCCTCATTCTTTTGCGTGAGCAGGGGCTCCCATGTGTCTTTTATGGAGACTACTATGGTATTTCTGGTCAATATGCTCAAGAAGACTTCAAGGATGTCCTTGACCGTTTGCTAGCTATCCGAAAAGAGTTGGCTTATGGAGAGCAAACCGACTACTTTGATGACCCTAATTGTATCGGTTGGATTCGTTCAGGAGCTAACAATCAATCACCACTTGCCATCGTGATTTCTAATGCCAAAGCAAATTCCAAAATCATGTTCGTCGGTCAGGAATGGGCTAACCAAACCTTTGTTGATTTGCTTGGTAACCATCCTGACCAAGTAACCATCAATGCTGAAGGTTATGGAGATTTCCCAGTTACAGAACGCTCTCTTAGCGTCTGGGGACTGGCTAACTAATCAATTAATACTCTTCGAAAATCTCTTCAAACCACGTCAGCTTCTCCTTGCCGTATATGTGTTACTGACTTCGTCAGTTCTATCCACAACCTCAAAACGGTGTTTTGAGCAACCTGCGGCTCGCTTCCTAGTTTGCTCTTTGGTTTTCATTGAGTATAAAACCCACAAAAAATGCCCACAAGCCAGATTTTCTTTCTAGCCTGTAGGCATTTTTTCTATTATCAATACTTAAAATTGGTCTTTCCAAAGATCCATAGCATTTTGAAAATCTGCAGAAACTTGAACATTTTGAGGATTAGTCGCTTCTCTCTCCTGACGCTTCGCCTCTACCTGAACTACACTCTTAATGCCTTCATGACGCCAGTTTCGTAGGATAGCTTGGATATACTTCCAATTTGGTTTTCCATTCAAAACGGCCTCACGTAGGGCCTCTTTGATCAGGTCCGCACTGGTTCCGTCTTCTTTCAAACTCTTTTCTAAATCTTCGATCTCAAAAGGACTCAAGAGACGCCCTAGTTCTTGTTGGAAGGTTTCCACCAAGTCTTTCAAATCATTTTTAACGGGTAGCGCTTGGTTTGGTTCTTGCTTTTCAAAAAGTTGGTCTATGCGCTCTAAAGCCAAAGTCGCATCAAAAATAACTTCTATTTCTCCATTGAGTTCAATCGTACGATATTGGAGTAAGCCTTTTTCGGTCAAGCGCGAAATCGCTTGATTGACTTCAAAAACTTGCTTGCCAATTTTCTCAGCAATCTGGCTTGGGGACAATTCCCCTAAAGCTGTTGTATTTTGTAGGTAAAAGAATTGCCAAACTAAGAAATCATCGCTTGATGAGAAAAGTTGATTGTAGTTTAAGAGCAGAGCACTTGGTAAGACCAAATTCCCTGATTTGAAAGCATCTAAATATGTCATAATTCCTCTTATAAATATCCAAAATGAGACACATCTTCTTCTGCACTCTTCCACTCAAAAGGCGTTTCTTGGTAAACTGCATAATTTACCCAGTTACTGAAAAAGAGAGCTGCTGAGGAACTCCAACGCATACAAGGAAGTTCATGGATGTCATCATTTTTGAAATAATTTTCTGGTATATGGGGATCTAAACCAGCATCTAGATCTCTAAAATATTCCTTGGCTAGCGTATCACGATCATACTCCAAATGCCCAAAGCTATAAACTTCTCTTAAATCTCGGCTTGCAAGGATAGAGATTCCCACTTCTTTTCCAGATGCTAAGATCTCTAAATTTGTTTTATTTACAATGTCTTCTTTGAGAATTTCTGTGTGACGAGAATGGGGAGACACATACAAATCATCAAAACCTCTCATCAAAAGATGACCTTCTTTTAAAACATCCTGAGGATAAATTCCCGAAAGTTTTTGAGCCATCTGGTGTTTATCTACGCCGTAACGATAGTAGAGGCCAGCCTGTGCTCCCCAGCAAATATGCAGGGTTGAAAAGACATGAGTCTTTGACCAATCGATGACCTGAGTAAATTCCTCCCAATAGTCCACTTCTTCAAAAGGGAGATGCTCAACTGGTGCTCCTGTGATAATCAAGCCATCAAAATACTGGTCTTGAACTTCCGAGAAGGTCTTATAAAAAGTCTCCATATGTTCAGAACGAGTTGTTTTCGACTGATGACTTTCCATATATAAGAAATCAATATCTAACTGCAAAGGAGTATTAGCTAAATGTCGTAAAAGCTGAGTCTCTGTAACCATCTTCTGTGGCATCAAGTTTAAAATCAGAATTTTCAGTGGTCGAATATCCTGATGAGCCGCCCGCTGGTCATCCATGACGAAAATATTTTCCGTTCGTAAAATCTCAACTGCTGGTAATTTTTTATCTATTCGAATCGGCATGGAAATCTCCTTACTGTATCAAGTTTAGGCTCAAGTGAACATACAGTCATCAAATGAAAAAATCAGCTGACGAAAGTCCTTCCCTTTATTATACTGTAAGAAGATATAGTTTTCAATTATAGTTTTTCTCTAACTAGATATAGCCTTTTTTTATATCAGATGAAGAGAAAACAGCCCTAGGGACTGTTTTTCATTAATAATGCATAAGCACCTTGTAGTCGTAATCTCCGATTGCTTCACGACCTTTAAGCTCATCAAGTTCGATCAAGAAGGCACAACCTGCTACGACTCCACCCAATTTTTCAATCATTTCGATGGTAGCCTTAACAGTACCACCTGTTGCCAAGAGATCATCTACGATCAGAACACGTTGTCCTGGTTTGATAGCATCTGCGTGCATAGTCAAAGTATCAACACCATATTCTTTTTCATAGTCAGCTGAAATCACTTCGCGTGGCAATTTCCCAGGTTTACGCACAGGTGCAAAACCAATTCCCAACTCAAAAGCGACTGGACATCCAACGATAAATCCACGCGCTTCTGGCCCTACAATCATATCGATCTTTTTGTCAGTAGCATATTGAACAATTTCACGAACAGCATAACTGTAGGCATTGCCGTTGGCCATCAAGGGGCTAATGTCACGGAATGTAATTCCTTCTTGTGGATAATTTTCAATACTTGCAATGTAATCTTTTAAGTTCATAGCATTTCTTTCTTTTTAAGTTTTTACTCCCTATTATACCATAAATCTTAGAAAAGAGAAATAGAAAGAAACCCTGGAAACTGAGTCCAAGGCTTCTAATCAAATCTGTAACTATTGCTCGTTTAATGAAATCTTTCCTTCTTTTTGCTTTTAGGTTTTTGATTGCCTTGACGATTTTGTTCGATACGCCACTCTCGCTCAAAGTAAGACATGGTTTCAAATACTCTCTTTGGTAAGCCAACATCCAGCAAATAGATTGGGATTTTCAAAACATTTGATTGCTTTGCAGGCGAAAATCTACTTCGTAGACGATTCCATAAAGAGTTAGGTTTTATAAAATCCTTGTCATAAAAATGAACTTCAATAGTGTAAAAATTCCTTGAACTTCTACCACCCTTGATTCTCATAAGAGAAAACGTTTCTACTTGTCCCCAAGAATAAAACTGCCAATCTTTTTTAGGATGTGGCTTATAGAAAAAACCTTGAGACGTACATTTTAAATACTCTTTATCTGAAAAAAGAAGTCGCAAACGTTCATACAAAATCCATCCAACAATGATGATTAAGAATAAGACAAAGAGTCTTAATGCCACCAATCTCACAGGTACCTCCTTGGGATAGGTCATCATAAAAGATAGGATTCAAAGAAGAAAAGCTAACTCAACTAAGCAGAGAAGAATAGTCCAGATGATTTTCTTACTGCTCCATTTTATGATTTTTTCTTCCATTAAGCCAACTCACTTAAATATTCATAGCGTTCATATTTTTCAAGCAAGGCTTCATTCTTCTCATCTAACTCTTTTTGAAGGGTAGCTAGCTTCCCAAAGTCCGAGCCATTGGCCTGCATTTCCTCTTCAATGACAGAGATACAGTTTTCCAAGGCTTCGATGTCACTTTCAATGCTTGCCCACTCTTGCTTTTCTTGGTAGGTCATGCGTTTCTTTTCTTCACGGACTTTGACGACTTTTTCCTTCTCAGCCTTTTGAACTTGATTTGTCGCTTCTGCTTCGAAGGCTTTTTCATCTAGGTAGTCGGTATAATGCCCAAAGAAAGGACGGATACTACCATTTTCAAAAGCAAGAATCTTAGTCGCAACCTTATCAAGGAAATAGCGATCGTGACTAACTGTTAAGACTGGACCTGCAAAACCTTGTAAGAAATTTTCTAAAACGGTTAAGGTCGCAATGTCAAGGTCATTGGTTGGCTCGTCCAAAAGTAAAACATTGGGTTTTTCCAAAAGAAGTTTAAGGAGGTACAGACGTTTCTTCTCTCCACCAGATAACTTCTCAATCAAGGTACCGTGCGTTGATCGTGGAAAGAGGAACTGCTCTAGCAACTCAGCGATAGATGTCGTAGAACCTCCACTGGTCTTAACCTCTTCTGCCACTTCCTGCAGGTAGTTAATAACCCGCTTGCTTTCATCCAAACCTTCGATTTGTTGAGAGAAATAGGCGATGCGAACTGTCTCACCGATAATAACCTCTCCTTCCGTTGGCTCAAGACTTCCCGCAATGAGATTGAGAAGAGTTGACTTACCAACACCATTGTCACCAACGATTCCGATACGGTCTTTGGCTTGAACCAAAAGGTTAAAATCTTGCAAAATCGGTTTGTCATCATAGGCAAAGGAAACATCCTTAAACTCGATGACCTTTTTACCGATACGGCTAGTTTCAAAATTCATGCTTAAGTCTGTCTCAACACTAGTATCTGAAACTTCCTTCTTCAAGTCATGGAAACGATTAATACGCGCCTGTTGCTTGGTTGCACGAGCCTGTGGTTGTCGTCTCATCCAGGCCAATTCTTGCTTATAAAGTTGTTCCTTTTTGTGAAGAAGAGCTGCGTCGCGCTCATCCTGTTCAGCCTTGAGACGAACATAGTCTTGGTAATTTCCTTGATATTCGGTCAAACCTGCTCTGTCCAACTCAAAGATTCGCGTAGAAAGAGCATCTAGGAAATAGCGATCGTGGGTGATAAATAACACTGTTTTCTTGGAATTTTTCAAGAAGAGGGTTAGCCACTCAATGGTCGCAATATCCAAGTGGTTGGTAGGCTCATCAAGAAGCAAAAGATCATGATTTCCTAGCAGCACTTGGGCCAACTGAACCCGTCTTCGCAAACCACCTGACAGGGCTCCAACGGGAGTTGATAAATCCTGAATTCCCAACTTGCTGAGAACAGTCTTGACCTGACTCTCAATTTCCCAAGCTTGGAGAGAATCCATCTCCGCCATGACACGTTCCAAACGGGCTTGCTTATCCTCACTATAGTTGAGCATGAGCAATTCATACTCACGGATCAACTGGATTTCTTTCAAATCACTCGATAGAACAGTATCCAAGACAGTCTTACTGTCATCAAAATCTGGGTCCTGAGTCAAATAGCCAATCTTGTAATCATTCTTTGCTGAAAATGGACTGACATCCCCATCAAAACCTGAAACTCCAGCAAGAACATCTAAAAGGGTTGTTTTTCCAGTTCCGTTGACACCGATAAGACCGATTCTGTCCAAGTCATGAATGATAAAGGAAATATCCTTAAAGACAGTCTTGTCTCCTACAGATTTACTTAGTTTTTCAACAATAAAATCACTCATTTTTTCTCCCTCAAGTAGGCATGAATGGCATTTAGTTCATTTTCCAAATCTCCATCCACAATAGCAAACTCAATCTCTGCTAAAATTTCTCCCATTTCTGGTCCAGGTTGATAGCCGTATTCCTTGATCAGAATTCCTCCGTTGATGTGCATCTCTTTCTTATCATGAATGGTCAAGCCCTCGTAAGTTTCTTTGATAGCTTGCGGATTGACTTCTTTTCCTTGAGCTCGGCGAAGATTTTCAGCCTGTAAAAGCAAATTTAGATCAAAGCGGTAGCAATCGCGCTTGCTTAGTTCTCCTTCTTCACGAAGTTCTAAGATTGTTAGCAAATCTTGAACTTGCTTGGCAAATTGACGCGAAGTTTTCCAATGTTTCAAAAATTGTTGAGCATCTTCCACTTCTAAAACCCATAAAAGTGCTGCCCAGGCTTGCTCAGAAGATTCAAAGGTAAAATCAGTCTCTAAATCAAACAAAGATTGGAGTTTGTCCTGACTACCAGCCATATCTGGAAGATAATCATAAGCTTTACTTGCAATCATAGAAGACAGACCTACTCGCCAATGAGGAGCTAGTAGAAGTTTATCAAATTCAACAAAAGTACGTTCCACAGAAATTTTCTCTAAGAGTGGCGTTAAGGTCTTCATCGCTTCAAAGGTTTCTTGCTCGAGTTCAAAACCAAGACTGGCTTGAAAACGAAATCCGCGCATAATGCGTAGGGCATCTTCGTTGAAACGCTCACTAGCTACACCAACTGCTCGTAAAACTTGATTTTCTAGATCTCTCAAACCATCAAACAAATCAATGATTTCCCCTGTCTCATCTAAGGCAAAGGCATTGACTGTGAAATCACGTCGTTTGAGGTCCTCTTCTAACGAACGAACAAAAGAAACTGAACTTGGTCTACGGTAGTCTACATAGACATCCTCAGTTCTAAAAGTAGTCACTTCGTACTCTTCATCTCCGTCTAAAACCAAAACTGTTCCGTGCTCAATGCCAATGTCAGCTGTCCGTGGAAAAATCTGCTTGGTCTCTTCTGGATAAGATGAAGTCGCGATATCCACATCATGGATAGGACGATTGAGTAGAGCATCCCTAACAGATCCACCAACAAAATAGGCTTCAAAGCCTGCTTCTTTAATTTTTTCTAATACTGGTAAAGCCTTCTGAAATTCAGAAGGCATTTGTGTTAATCTCATAATAAGTGTTCTAATCCATAGACAAGCTCATGACGCTTGACAACTTCTTTGATTCCCAAATTCACCCCTGTCATGAAGGAGCTACGATCATAGGAGTCATGACGTAGAGTCAATCCTTCTCCCTGATTTCCAAATATAACTTCCTGATGAGCTACCAAACCTGGTAAACGAACCGAATGGATTCGCATGCCATCAAAATTAGCTCCACGTGCACCTGCAATGAGTTCTTCCTCATCGCTAGCACCTTGTTGGATAGACTCTCGAACTTCCGCCATTAACTCGGCAGTTTTAATAGCTGTTCCACTCGGAGCATCTTTTTTCTTGTCATGATGGAGCTCGATAATCTCCACATTTGGGAAATATTTGGCAGCCTGCGCCGCAAATTGCATAAGCAAGACAGCTCCCAAGGCAAAGTTAGGGGCAATCAAGCCACCCAAATCTTGTTCACGGGAAAATGCTTTTAGATCTGCAATTTCTTCACTAGTGAAACCTGTTGTTCCTACAACAGGAGCAAAGCCATTTTCAAGAGCAAAGCGTGTATTTTCATAGGCAACGGCTGGTGTAGTAAAATCTACCCAGACATCCGCTTCAAAACCAGCCAAGTCAGCCTTATCATTGAAGACAGGAATTTCCTGCCATTCTGACTCAGACTCAAACGGATCCAAAACTGCTACCAAATCCAAGTCTGGATCAGCCAAAACCATCTGACAAGCAGCTTGGCCCATCTTCCCCTTAAAACCGGCAATAATTACTCGAATACTCATCTCTACTCCTGTCTAAGATACAAAGCCTGTAAGAACACAAAGTGAAAATAGGAGTTCTGATCAAGGAGTGTCTACTCCTTGGAAAAACTATCTTTTTCACACAGTGTTCCAGGCGTGTTCAATTATCAAGATACAAAGGACCTTAGCTACCCATGAAAAATAGGGAATGGCGCCGACTTTCCATGAAAGGCAAGACAGGCATCTTTTTTCAAGAGGCAGATAGTCCGTGTTCAATTTTAAGATACATAGACTGTAAGAACAATCTAGACGATTGGTGTGTATGCCAAAGCGATGCTTCCTTCTCCCAGGTGAGTCCCAATAACACTACCAAAGGTTGCAATTGAAACATCTGTAGCCACTCCACCATCGATTAAAAGCTGGCGCAAATCTGCTGCTTTTTGAGGAGCATTCCCGTGAATGACAGTGATCTGGTAATTCCCACTAGCTGTTGCTTCTTTAACAATTTCAACCAAGCGTTTTGTAGCCTTTTTCTCTGTACGAACCTTTTCATATACTTCTATCACACCCTGATCATTGAAGTATAGGATTGGCTTGATACTAAGGAGATTTCCCAAAATGGCTGCACCATTAGAGAGTCGTCCCCCCTTAACTAGATGGTCAAGATCATCCACCATGATAAAGGCTGAAGTTTTCTGGATTTGATTTTCCAACTGATCTAAAATGGTAGTAAACTCTTCGCCTTGCTCTGCCCATCTAAAGACACTCTCAACCATATATCCTAGGGGAGCGCTTGTAATACGGGTATCAGGAAAGGCAATGGTTAACCCTTCATATTCATCCTTCATATACTGGATATTTTGGTGAAATCCTGAAATTCCAGAAGATAGGAAAAGCCCCAAAGCATGTGTATAGCCTTTATCTTTCAATGATGATAAAATTTCATCCAACTTGGCAATACTTGGTTGGCTCGTTTTTGGCAATTCGCTTGCTGAAGCCATTTTTTCATAAAATTCTTGAGCGGTTAGATTTACACCTTCAACATACTCCTGTCCATCGATATTCACAGGAATGTCTAGCACAAATAAATCTTCTTTCCGCAAGGTTTCCGCTTGTAGAAAAGCAGATGAGTCTGTTATGACCGCTAATTTCATTTCTTAAAACTCCAAATTAATTCCCGGTAAATCAAGGGCAATTTCTGTTACTTCATAAGTCAAACGATTAAGCATATCCAAACATGGACGAGCTAGTGTCTCAACCTCTTCTTGGCTGAAATCACTTGGTTGGTCGATAATACGACCTTCAACATGATTGACTTGAGAAATCGTTCCACTAATGACAAATCTATCAAAGACAATCATAAAGCTCAAAACAACTACTAAAGAGGTAACTTGATTTTCTTGATCATGCTGAAGCAACTGGAAGTTTACATCAACCTTAGTTTCAGGTGCTCCATTTTCATTTTCCCATTCAAAGTTACGCGCATCGAAGTGATACTGACTAACAAATTCTTGTTCACGTTTTAAATTCATTTTCATCTCCATTGGTACAATATAGTTGCCATTGTACCATATTTTTTTATTTTCTGCTAGATTTACTAAATACCAATCTCAGTTTTAACAACTTCAGCAATAGTGTCTACATAGTAGTCTACTTCCTCAGTGGTTGGGGCTTCAGCCATGACACGCAAGAGTGGCTCCGTTCCACTTGGGCGAACGAGGATGCGTCCGTTACCTGCCATCTCTTCTTCCATCTTATCAATAATAGCCTTGATAGCTGGAACTTCCATAGCTTTTTCTTTCATGGCATTTTCCACACGGATATTGACCAATTTTTGTGGGTAAATTGTCACTTCTGAGGCCAATTGAGACAAACTCTTACCTGTTTCTTGCATGATCTTCGTCAATTGAACAGCTGAAAGCTGACCATCACCAGTAGTATTATAGTCCATCAAGATAACGTGACCTGACTGTTCTCCTCCAAGATTATAGCCAGATTTCCTCATTTCTTCAACTACATAACGGTCTCCAACAGCAGTAACAACTTTATTAATTCCTTCACGATCCAAGGCTTTATGGAAACCAAGATTAGACATGACTGTTGTTACGATGGTGTTGTGCGCTAATTGACCTTTTTCTGAAAGGTATTTCCCGATGATATACATAATCTTATCACCGTCAACAATTTCTCCGTTTTCATCAACTGCAATCAGACGGTCACTGTCACCATCAAATGCCAAACCAACAGCAGACTGACTTTCTTTTACAAGTTCCTGCAGATTTTCAGGATGAGTTGAACCTACATTCAAGTTGATGTTCAGTCCATCTGGTGTTTCTCCGATAACTGTCAATTGAGCACCTAAATCTGCAAAGATTTGGCGGGCACTTGTTGCAGCTGCTCCGTTAGCAGTGTCCAAGGCAACCTTCATCCCTTCAAGAGGAGTTCCAGTTGAAACAAGGTAGGCTTCGTACTTGCGCAAACCTTCTGGATAATCAACAACAGTACCTAAACCTTCAGCGCTTGGACGTGGAAGAGTATCTTCACTGGCATCAAGCAAGGCTTCGATTTCTGCTTCTTTGTCATCGTCTAGTTTAAAGCCGTCACCACCAAAGAATTTAATTCCATTATCAAGGGCTGGGTTGTGACTAGCTGAAATCATGACACCTGCGCTCGCACCTTCTGTTTTAACAAGATAAGCTACTGCTGGTGTTGCAAGTACTCCAAGCTTATAAACGTGAATTCCGACCGAAAGGAGGCCAGCAATCAAAGCTGCTTCAAGCATTTGACCTGAGATACGAGTGTCACGTCCTACAAAAACTTTTGGTGCTTCAGTCGTATGTTGACTGAGAACATAACCTCCAAAACGTCCCAATTTAAAAGCTAATTCTGGCGTAAGTTCTACGTTTGCTTCTCCACGGACTCCGTCCGTTCCAAAATATTTACCCATGTTATATCCTTTTCTAATTTTTTTAGTCTTTCTTTGAAGAGTCTGGTTTGGTTTCAGATCCTGTAGTAGAAGATTTCGTTGAAGATGAGCTCGTAGTTGAAGAGGTAGAACTACTTACTGATCTAGCTTGTTTCGTTGTTATCTTCATGGTTGTTTCATACGGTTTAATCACCGTTGGTAAAACTGTTCCATTCTTATCAATAGCTTGTAAGGGAACTGAACCTGTATAATTTCCTGTAATTTTTTCACTCGTTGGTAAGACAGCTACAATCTTATCAATCTTGGATAAGGTATCAGCATCACTTGTAACTGAAACGCGTTCATCTGAAACAGTCACACTATCGATGAGAATCCGTTCATCAACCTTACCAGAGTCAATCTGTGGAGTGACTGGTAAATTATCCCGTGTTGCCTTCTTCCCAATTTTAACGGTGATTTTCTGCGGTGTTGCTAGGGCTGTTAAACCGCTCGGTAGATTCTCAATGGTCAAGGGTACTTCAATCGTTCCTTCTGTCGCCTGTGTTAAATCTGCAGTAACCTTAAATTTACGAGTGCTTTCTTGCATCTCACTAGCCAAGGTCACTCGATTGGATCCAGTTAAAAATACCGTTACTTCTGAACTAAAACCGCTAATAAAATACTGCTCACTATCGTACTGGATATCAATCGGTACATTTACGACCGTATTGGTATAGGTTTCTGTTCGAGCCGGTCTTGCATTATTATTATTTTGATAATTAATAGAGGTAGCGTAGATAAATAAAACGCAAGCAAAGAGGAGTGAGGAGATGATATATAAACTATTTTTTTTCATTCTTCCAGCCTCCTAAAATACGCTCTGATAAGCTTGGCTCTTGTGAATTTTCTGGAATCAGTATACGACGTAGTTCTTCCTCAAATTCTTCCATCGTTAAATCATGCTTAAAGACACCATTATAGGTAATGGAAATGCCTCCAGTTTCTTCTGACACAACAAATGTTAAGGCGTCTGATACTTCAGATAAACCAATGGCTGCACGGTGTCGCGTTCCAAACTCCTTAGAAATACCAGTGCTCTCAGTAAGTGGAAGATAAGCAGATGTTACAGCTATACGATCACCTTTTATAATGACTGCACCATCATGTAAAGGTGTGTTTGGAATGAAGATATTGATTAAGAGTTCTGCAGAAATCTTAGCATCTAAAGGAATCCCCGTGGAAATATATTCCTGCAAGGTTCTGACACGCTGAACTGATACAAGCGCTCCAATTTTCCGTGGGCTCATATATTCTACCGCTTTAACAAAAGCCTGAATCATCTGTTCTTCTGAACTCATTGGTGTACTTGAAAAGAAATCAGTCGCACGTCCCAAGCGCTCTAAACCTGTCCGAATTTCTGGAGAGAAAATAACAACCGCTGCGATAACACCGTAAGTAATCAATTGATTGATCAACCAAGAAATAGTTGTCAAGCCTAGGGTATTTGCTGCTATCTGAGCTAAGATAAAAACTAAAACACCTCGAACCAGGATCATAATCTTGGTTCCTGCAATTGATTTTGTAAATTGGTATAAGATATAGGCAACGATAAGAATATCAATCACATTTATCAGAATACTCCAAGGACTGGAAAATAAACTAGACCAGTATTGAAGATTAGATAATTGCTGAAAATTCATTCTAGGCCTCCTCTCCATAAAAAAGCTACTCTTCATTATATCATTTTATATGAAAATTTTCTTCCCCCTACTTCATTTTAAATTGGTAGAAAATATGATAGAATAAAATGATAGAAATGAATTAAGGAGAAAACATGTCTGAACTATATGATATTACCATTGTAGGTGGTGGACCTGTCGGTCTGTTCGCAGCCTTTTATGCTCACCTTCGTCAAGCCAAAGTACAAATCATCGATTCTCTTCCTCAACTAGGTGGTCAACCTGCCATCCTATATCCTGAAAAACAAATTCTCGATGTTCCAGGTTTTCCAAACCTCACAGGGGAAGAATTGACTAACCGCCTTTTGGAACAACTTAAAGGGTTTGAGACGCCTGTTCACCTCAATGAAACTGTTCTTGAGATTGAAAAAGAGGATGGTGTTTTTAAGATTACAACTAATAAGGGAAATCATACTTCTAAAACCGTTATTATTGCTATGGGTGGTGGTGCTTTTAAACCACGTCCACTCGAATTAGAAGGTGTTGAAGGCTATGACAATATCCACTACCACGTTTCTAATATTCAACAATATGCTGGTCAGAAAGTAACTATTCTGGGGGGTGGTGACTCAGCCGTTGACTGGGCTCTAGCTTTTGAAAAGATTGCTCCAACTACACTTGTGCATCGTCGCAATAACTTCCGTGCTCTTGAGCATAGCGTCCAAGCCTTGCAAGAGTCTTCTGTGACTATCAAAACACCATTTGTGCCGAGTCAACTTCTTGGTGACGGTCAAACTCTTGACAAGCTTGAAATTACAAAAGTTAAATCCGATGAGACTGAAACCATTGAATTGGACCACCTCTTTGTCAACTATGGCTTTAAATCTTCTGTAGGTAATCTTAAAAAATGGGGACTTGACCTTAACCGTCACAAGATTATCGTCAATAGCAAGCAGGAGTCAAGCCAAGCTGGAATTTATGCTATCGGTGACTGCTGCTTCTACGAAGGTAAGATTGACTTGATTGCGACCGGTCTAGGTGAAGCTCCAACTGCCGTTAATAATGCTATCAACTATATCGACCCTGAACAAAAAGTACAACCAAAACACTCTACAAGTCTATAAGAAAAGAACCACGAATCATACGATTCGTGGTTTTTACAGTTCGTCTGCTATTTTGTTGATCTTTCTCAGGCGATGATTGACACCACTTTTGGTTAAGGGATTTGTCAGACTATCTGCCAACTTTTGAATAGAATAGTCTGGATGCTGAATACGCAGACGGGCAACTTCCTGCAAGTCTGCTGGAAGATTATCCAAGCCAATTCTATCTTTGATTTTACTGATATTGTTAATGGTTTTCATACTCGCTGAAACCGTACGAGCAATATTAGCCGTCTCTGCATTATTGGCACGATTGAGATCATTACGAGTTTCTCGGAGAATCTTGACACCTTCAAAAGTATCTCGCGCCTGCATGGCTCCAATAACTATAAGAAAGTCCATGATATCCTCAGCACGCTGAAGATAGGTCACTGCACCTTTTTTTCGTTCAATCACCTTGGCATCCAACAAGAAATGCTGAAGAAGCGCCGCAATCCCTTGGGCATGATCTAGATAAACTGAACTAATTTCCAGCTGATACTTGCCTGACTCGGGATCACGAATGCTGCCATTCGCTAAGAAGGCTCCACAGAGATAGGCACGTCCTGCTTCTTCATCTCCTAAAATATCTGGATCAATTCCCGTCTCCAGACCAAAGAAAGAATCGGCCAAACGCAAATCAGCTAAAAGTTCTTGAACTTGCTCATCTGTAAACACAGTATAAACACGATTTTTACGAAGATTACTTCTCTGATGATGACGAATCTCCGACTTGATGCCATAGAAGTGTAAGAAAGATTCATAGAGATGGCGGGCAAGCTTGGCACTCTCTGTAACAACGGACAAAGTCAAGCCAGAACTCGACAAACCTACGCTTCCAGACATCTTGATAATGGCTGATAACTCATAGCGACTCAGATGGTGCTGACCTAAGATTTCTTCTTTTACTGCTACTGTGAAACTCATTTTCTCACCTGTATGATGCGCATCAATTCATCAACGATTAAATCCCCATCGTGGAAGGCGCCACCATTTTCCAAACGTAGGAAGTTGGATGAAATGACACGTGGGACTTGCTTACGTAATCCTTCAAAATCATGCTCAACCTGTACTAAATACTCATCAAAACGGTTGGTATCCATATAATCTCTAGGTACCTTCTCGATATTAACAAGCACAGTATCAATAAATGGTCTACCCAAATGACGTTGCAAGACTTCCACATGATCACTATCTGTAAAATGCTCAGTCTCACCACGTTGGGTCATGATATTGCAAACATAAGCAACCTCCGCCTTAGTCTCTAGAAGAGCCTGACCGATTTCTTCGATGACGATATTAGGCAAAATCGAAGTAAAGAGTGAACCTGGTCCCAAAACAATCATATCGCTCTCGAGAATTGTATTGACGACTCGACGACTAGCCTGTGGCTTTGCATCATCCAGAGTATTGGTAACATAGACATGATCAATCATCCCTGGATGGTCTGCAATGTGACTTTCCCCAGCTACTTCTGAACCATCTTTAAAGACTGCGTGCAAGGTCAAGGGGTGATCACTAGATGGATAAATCTTACCTGTCGTATGGAAAAATTTACTCAGTAATTGCATGGCATTATAGGTTGAACCCTGCATTTCAGAAAGCCCTGCTATGAGAATATTCCCCAGAGGATGTCCAGCAAAGGCACCTGCATCCTCCGAAAAGCGGTATTGAAAAACCTTCTCATAGAACTTTGGCATATCTGACATGGCAACAAGTACATTGCGTAAATCCCCAGGTGGCGTCAACTGCTGCATATTTTTACGCAGTTCGCCTGAAGAACCTCCATCATCAGCGACGGTTACAATGGCTGCAATGTCGACATCTCTTTCCCGCAAACTTTTTAAAATAACTGGGATTCCAGTTCCTCCACCGATCACCGTAATTTTTGGTTTTCTCATGAACGGTTTACCGTTTCCTTTCTTCGGTCTTTATCACGATGACTTTCATTTACAGACCAATTCTTAGACAAATCATTGGCTAAGCGTTTGGCAAATGCAACACTTCGGTGTTGTCCACCTGTACAACCTACAGCAATGGTTAAAACTGATTTGCCCTCTTTTTTATAGCCAGGTAGGATTGGTTCAATCAAGGCCAACAAATGGCGGTAAAAATCTTCAGATTCTTCATGATTCATGACATAGTCATAAACGGCCTGATCTTCACCTGTCTGATTGCGAAGTTCTGGTAGATAGTAGGGATTTGGGAGGAAACGGACATCAAAAACTAAGTCAGCATCAATTGGAATGCCGTATTTAAACCCGAAAGACATAACCTCAATACGGAAGGACTGAGCCTGTTCTTGATCTGAAAACTGCTCTGCAATCGTCTTACGGAGTTCACGGGGAGTCAATTCTGTTGTGTCTACTACGTTTTGACTCATATTTTTCAAGGGTGCCAAAAGTTCGCGTTCCAACTTGATCCCGTCCAAGATACGACCATCTGCTGCCAAAGGGTGACTTCTTCTAGTTTCCTTATAGCGTGCCACCAATTCCTTATCTGCTGCATCCAAAAAGAGGATTTTAAAGTCTAAATCATTTTGATTTTCCAATTCATCCAAGACAGCCTGAATCTCTGAGAAGAAAGAACGGCTACGCATATCAACCACTAGGGCTAACTTGTGGTCATCATCCTTGGTCTCAACCAACTGCAAAAATTTTGGTAAGAGGGCAGGCGGCATATTATCAATGGTAAAATATCCTAAATCCTCAAAAGATTGAATGGCTACAGTTTTTCCTGCACCACTCATTCCTGTCACAATCACCAGGTGAAGTTGTTTTTTTGTCATCATTGTCTCCTTATATCAAAAGAAGTTTGGAAGAACCAAACTTCAACTCGCTTATCCAATCTCTGCGATGACTTCAATTTCGACTTTTACATCGCGAGGAAGACGAGCTACTTCTACAGCTGAACGAGCTGGAAATTCCTTATTAAAGGCTGTTTGGTACACCTCATTGAAAGGAACAAAGTCGTTCATATCACTCAAGAAACAAGTTGTTTTGACAACATGTTCAAAATCTGTTCCCGCTTCTACCAAAATAGCTCCAATATTTTTCAAGACTTGTTCAGTCTGTTCTTGAATCGTTTCTCCTACGATTTCTCCAGTTTCAGGAGATAAAGGAACTTGACCGCTAGCAAACAAAAGGTTCCCAACGATTTTTCCTTGAACGTAAGGTCCGATTGCCTTTGGAGCTTTATCTGTATGAATTGTTTTTGCCATTTGTATTCCTCATAATTTTTCTAAAATAGCATCCCAAGCTTGATCCATTCCTGCTTTTGTTACGGATGAAAAGAGGATAAAATCATCGCTTGGATCAAAATTTAATTTCTTTTTAATAGCTGATTCGTGCTTGTTCCATTTACCACGCGGAATCTTGTCTGCCTTGGTCGCCACAATGATGACAGGAATCTCATAATACTTAAGAAACTCGTACATCTGTACATCATCTGCCGTCGGATCATGACGAAGGTCAACAAGACTAACAACTGCTCGAAGATTTTCACGAGTGGTTAAGTACTCCTCAATCATACGCCCCCACTTTTCTCGTTCCTTTTTGGACACACGGGCATAACCGTAACCAGGTACATCTACAAAACGCATCTTATCATCAATATTAAAGAAATTAAGTAGTTGTGTTTTTCCTGGTTTTCCAGAGGTACGAGCTAGGTTCTTACGATTGAGCATGGTATTGATAAAACTAGATTTACCAACATTAGAGCGACCTGCGAGCGCAATTTCTGGAAGTTCATCTTCTGGATAGTGGGACTTGTTAGCCGCACTCAGCAAAATCTCAGCATTGTGTGTATTGATTTCCATAGTCACCTCTAGGC
Organism: uncultured Streptococcus sp.; assembly: GCA_963530385.1. Lineage (GTDB taxonomy): Bacteria > Bacillota > Bacilli > Lactobacillales > Streptococcaceae > Streptococcus. The sequence continues at coordinate 64,542 of CAUSCX010000001.1, forward strand.
TGTCTCTAGGATTGGCTTAGCCGTTCCGTCAACCGCTTCTTTTGTGATACGAACTGTTTTCACATTTTCTTGACTTGGAACTTCAAACATAACGTCTAGCATGGTTTCTTCGATGATGGAGCGAAGACCACGCGCACCAGTTTTGCGTTCGATAGCTTTGTTAGCAATTTCCTGGAGGGCTTCGTCGTCAAATTCTAACTCAACATCATCATAAGAAAGCAAGGTCTGGTATTGTTTGACCAAGGCATTTCTTGGCTCTTTCAAAATGCGAACCAAGTCATCTACTGTCAACTGCTCCAGAGCTGCAAAGACAGGCAAGCGCCCAATCAACTCAGGAATAATTCCGAATTTCTGAATATCTTCTGCGATGATTTCTTGCATGTAAGAGCTGTTTTCATCAATAGCCTTGTTATTTTGCCCAAAACCAATGACTTTTTCTCCTAAACGCTGTTTGACGATTTCTTCGATGCCATCGAAGGCCCCACCCACAATGAAGAGGATATTCTTGGTATCCACTTGAATCATTTCTTGTTGAGGATGTTTACGTCCTCCTTGAGGTGGTACGCTAGCTACAGTTCCTTCGATAATCTTGAGGAGGGCTTGTTGCACCCCTTCACCAGAAACATCACGTGTGATGGAAACATTTTCGCTCTTCTTAGCAATCTTGTCGATTTCGTCTACGTAGATAATTCCACGTTCTGCACGCTCGATGTTAAAATCAGCTGCCTGCAAGAGTTTGAGGAGGATATTTTCCACGTCCTCACCAACATAACCAGCTTCCGTCAATGCCGTTGCATCCGCAATAGCAAATGGTACATTCAAACTTCTAGCAAGGGTTTGAGCAAGGAAAGTCTTCCCTGAACCAGTTGGGCCAATCATCAAAATGTTTGACTTTTGCAAATCAACATCTTCGCTCTCTTCACGAGTGTCATGGAAATTGATGCGTTTGTAGTGGTTATATACAGCCACTGCCAGAGCACGTTTGGCACGATCTTGACCAATTACATAATGGTTCAAGATGTTTAAGAGTTCGATTGGTTTTGGTACCTCAGACAAGTCTGCCAAAACTTCCTCTGCCAACTCCTCACGAATAATTTCTTGAGCCAACTCCACACATTCATTACAGATAAAGGCATTGTTCCCAGCAATTATTTTTTTGACTTCTTCTTGGCTTTTGCCACAAAATGAGCAATAAACCATCATATCATTTTTCCTATTTGTAGGCATGATTCCCTTCCGTTCTAACTATTCATTCTCTCTAAAATAAGGTCATATAAAAAGCATGAATGCTATTTACCAAGTTTGTAAAGGCATTGAGCCAAAGTAGAGTAGCAAGTCCAAAGCGCTTTTTACGAAAAGCGTGTGTCCCAGCTACAAGACAGACAGCACACAAAAGAGCTGTAAAAAATCCAAAAATACTACGCTCCATTAGGCTTCCTTTCTCTTTCTATATTCGATGGTAAAATCAAAAGCATTTTTCTCATCTTTGCTATACGATTTGCTTTCAACTGTCTCAAAGGAATTCAAATCAAAATCCTCAGGGAAATAAGTATCCCCCTCGACTTGAGCATGAATTTGCGTCACAATAATCTCATCTAAGTAAGGTTCAAAAAGCTGAAAAATTTGCTTGCCACCAATGATATAGAGATTTTTACCCTGATGATGGTACCAGTCTAAAACATCTTCAACATTTTGGAAAACTAGAGCTCCTTCAACTGACTCTTCGGGATTGCGCGTCAAAATTAAAGTCTCACGTCCTGGAAGTAATCGTCGTCCCATTCCATCAAAGGTTACACGCCCCATCAAAATAGCATGATTCAAGGTTGTTTCTTTAAAATGTTTTAACTCTGCTGGCAAATGCCATGGCAAGCGATCCTCTTTTCCAATCACACCCTTTTCATCTTGAGCCCAGATGGCTACGATTTTTTTTGTCATGCTTTCATCCTTTTTATTGATAGTTCTATTTTATCAAAAATCTTCAAAAAAGACTGTTTTGGAATGCCCTCCTAAATAGAAAAAATCCGTAGAAAACTTCTACGGATTTTTAGAAAAATATTGTATCTTACAAACCAGGTGCTTGTCCTAATTCTGCAGCAAGCATCCAGACAGTTTTTTCAAGTTCTGCCTTAGCACCAACGAAGATATCATTGGTTACATCATCACCTTCTTCATCTGTTACATCCAATGCTTTTTGGAAAAGAGTGATAAGGTAACGATAAATTTCAAGGACACGCTCCAAACTTTCTTCTACGTTGCGGAATTCTCCAACTCCTTCTTCGATGTCGCTATGTTGAAGGAATTCTGTCAAAGTAGAGTATGGTTTGCCACCGAGTGTAATCAAGCGTTCACTAATTTCATCTAGATAACCATCTAGGCTATCCATGTATTCATCCATCTTAGGATGCCATACCATGAAACCACGTCCACGCATGTACCAGTGTACTTGATGAAGAGCGATATGTGCTACGTACAAGTCTGCAACCGCTTGATTCAAAACTACTTTTGTATTTACTAGCGCTTCTGCCGCTGGTTTAGTCAATGTTGCCACGTCTTTTACTGCTTCTTTTTTCAATTCTACCATTTTTCTCACCTCATAATTATTTTCTGTAACCATCTTTATTGATTACTATTTCAGTATACTACTTCCAGCATACGATAGCAAGGAAAGTGTACTATCTTAGAAAAGTTGCAATAGACTGATAATTTAAGAAATTGAATTGATGTTTTTTAGTTCTTTTCTGTGTCTTTACCAGAAAATTGACTTTGATACAAGTCATAATAGAAACCTTTGGCAGCTAAGAGACTTTCATGATTTCCTTGTTCGATAATCTGCCCATCTTTCAGCACCAAAATCTTGTCTGCTTCCTGAATAGTCGAAAGTCGATGGGCAATGACAAAGCTTGTTCTCCCCTTCATCAAGCGTTTCATGGCCTTTTGAATCAAGAGCTCTAGACGAGTATCGACTGATGAGGTTGCTTCGTCCAAAATTAAGATTTTTGGATCCGCTAAGAGAGCACGTGCGATAGTCAAAAGTTGTTTCTGACCAAGAGAAATATTGCTAGATTCTTGATTCATTTCCATATTGTAGCCACCAGGAAGGGTGCGGATAAAGTGATCCACATTGGCGGCCTTGGCCGCTTCAACGATTTCTTCATCCGTTGCCTCAAGATTTCCAAAGCGAAGATTTTCCTTGATACTGCCTTCATAGAGCCAAGCATCCTGTAAGACCATTCCAAATTGACGACGATAGTCCTGACGAGACAGCTCACGAATATCTTGCCCATCCACTAAAATGGCGCCAGCTGTCACATCATAAAAACGCATGAGCAGGTTGATCAAGGTTGTTTTACCGGCTCTAGTAGGTCCAACGATAGCCACCATCTCTCCAGATTCAACATCTAGATTAAAATTGCGAATCAATGGTTTATTTTCCACATATTGGAAATCAACATTCTTGAAACTAACTTGACCTGTCAATGGTGCCAGTTCTTTCACTTCAGCAGTTTGAACTTCTTCCTGTTCATCCAAAACTTCGAAGACACGGTCAAGCGAAGACTTGGCACTTTGCATTTGCCCCGCTAATTGAGTGATATTTTGGATTGGTTGACTGACTTGCCAAACGTATTGTACAAAAGCTTGCATATTACCAATCGTCAGGCGCCCCGCAATAACCTGCAAACCACCTAAGACTGCAACAATTAAGTAAGTTAAATCAGATACGATATGAAGGGCCGGCATCATCAAACCTGAAATAAAGCTCGCCTTAAATCCAACTTGTTGCAATTCATCCGTAATCTTTTCAAATCTCTCTTGAGAATTTTCTTCACGTCCGAAAAGTTTTAGAACATTGAAACCTGTCAAGTTTTCCTGTACAAATCCATTCATACGTCCCAATATAGCTGCCTGCTGTTTAAAGTATGGCTGCGAACGATTCAGAATTGTTTTAGCCCCAAAATAAGTTATCGGAATCGACAAGATAACAATGATGGCCAACTGAAGATTTAGATAGAGGACCATTCCCATAACAAAAAGAATGGTAAAGACTGCGTTGACAATCTGCAAGAAGGATTGTTGGAGTGCATTAGATACGGTCTCTACATCACTAGTAAAACGTCCCAGCAAATCCCCAAACTGGTGCTTATCAAAGTAGGACACAGGGATGCGGTTGATTTTTTCGCTCATTTCATTTCGCAAATCCTGTATCGTAGACTGGACAGCATTGGTCATAAAGTAGTTTGAGTAGTAAGAACCCAACTCATAAAAAAGTCCACGCAAGAGATAGATAACCAAAATCATTGTGATATAAGAGGTATTGATACCTGCTCCTGCAACACCATTTGCCATGGTAAGGAGGTTGCTGGTTAACTCAGTGATAGCAAGCCCCAATACGAAAGGCTCGATAACACTCATTATGACGCTGACTATTTTCAAGAAGACTGCAAAGAAAACAGAGAATCGGTAGGCTTTTAAATAGCTCCATAGACGAGCTAGACTAGATTGTTGTTTCATCCTTTACCTCCTATTCTTCTGTCAGAGAAGCATTTTTCAACTGCGACTCAGCAATTTCTCGATAGATGTCATTGGTTTCCATCAATTCTTCATGACGCCCACGACCAACGATTTCACCCTTATCAAGGACGATAATCTGGTCAGCATCCATGATAGTTCCAACACGTTGCGCGACAATCAATACAGTAGCGTCTTGTGTCACTTCCTTGAGACGACGTCGCAAGATAGCATCTGTACGGTAGTCTAAGGCTGAGAAAGAATCGTCAAAGATGTAGATATCTGGCCCCTTGATGACTGCGCGGGCAATCGATAAACGTTGTTTCTGACCACCTGATAGGTTGCTTCCCCCTTCAGCCAGATGAGTTTCAAAACCTTCTTCTCGACTTTCGATAAAGTCTTTGGCTTGGGCTACATCAGCTGCTTGGTGCAAGTCCTCATGACTGGCGTCCTCCTTTCCGTAACGGAGATTGTCTGCGATAGTCCCTGTAAAGAGCAAGGCTTTTTGGGGAATAAACCCAATCTTCTGGCGGAGTGATTTGAGACGGTAATCCCGGACATCAACACCATCGACCTTTATTTTCCCTAGTGTAACATCATAGAAACGAGGAATCAATTGAACCAGAGTAGACTTACCTGATCCAGTTGAACCGATAAAAGCAATGGTTTCGCCCGGTTTAGCAGTAAAGGAAATATTATGCAAAACAGGGCTTTCTGTTTCCCCTGGATAGGCAAAGGTCACATTATCAAATTCTAAGTAACCATGAGTTTCTGTCTCTTGGACTCCATCCTCATTTGGATCAATGGAAATAGGCATATCCATGATTTCCTTCAAACGCTCACTAGATACAGCCGTACGTGGATACATGGTAAAGAGGTTTGACAAAAAGAGGAAGGACAAGAGAGCGTGGAAACTATATTCGATGAAAGCTACCAAATCCCCAATCTGCAAACTTCCGTGTTTGAGAGGATCAAGAGCAAACCAAACGATAGCCACAATCATAGCGATAATAATTTGCACAAAAAGCGGCTCTGTCAAACCAGTCAATTTGAACAAACGATTGGAATTATCCGCATAGATTGCATTTTTCTCTTCGAAACGTTTTTCTTGAAAGTCTTCACGAGCAAAGGCACGAATAACACGCAAGCCCATCAAATTTTCACGGACATATTGGTTAATCTTGTCCAAAGTTTTCTGTTGCTTTTCAGATAAGGGGCGCGTTTTGACCGCCACATAAATGATCACAACAGCTAAAAAAGGAACGGAAAAAGCCACAATCCATGCTAGTGAAGGACTGGTCAAGAAAATCATGAGAACACTCGAGAGCATCATCATGGGAGTGATAACACCCAACTTAAGTGTTTGTTCTGCAAATTGCATAAGAACAAAGACGTCACTAGTAATACGAGTAACCAGTGAAGATACACCAATTTGTTCATACTCATGATGAGAATACTCTTGTAGTTTGGCATAGACATCATCTCGCATATCCTTGACCATATTCGTGGTCAATTTACTAGCAGCATAAGATAGCACAATCCGTCCAAATGTTCCCAAGACGATTATGACTAACATGATGATGGCCCAAAAATAGAGTTTATCCTGGTCACCTTGGTTGATTCCCTGGTCAATCATACGAGCCAGAACAGTCGGTAGCCCAAGATTGACAATGACAAAGAAAATCGCCCCGAGAAAGTCTAACACTAACCACTTGGGATAGCGTTTGAGATAAGACCAAATATAAAGCATCATTCTCCTTTCTTTTTCTTCTAAAATGTAGAAAAGAGCGTGCTTTCGCACGCCATTTTACTAAAAAGAAGACAGGCAGTCAAAACCTCGAGAGAGGGAACTGTCTGTCTCAGATATTTAAAGACTATTTTACAAAATCAAGCAATGCCAAGAAGCTTTCTGGGTCAAGTGATGCACCACCAACAAGGGCACCATCAACATCTGGACAAGCCATGTATGAAGCAACGTTTTCAGGTTTAACTGAACCACCGTATTGAACACGTACTTTACCAGCAACTTCTTGACCGAAGTCAGCAGCTACGACATCACGAACAACTTTACACATTTTTTGTGCATCGTCTTGTGAAGCAGATTTACCAGTACCGATTGCCCAGATTGGCTCGTAGGCAATTACTGTTGAAGACACTTGTTCAGCAGTCAATCCAGCCAAAGCTGCAGATACTTGAGCACCTACGAATTCTGCTGCTTTACCAGCTTCGTAAGTTTCAAGACTTTCACCACAACAGATGATTGGAAGCATACCATTTTCAAAGATTGCTTTTGCTTTCTTGTTAATATCTTCGTTTGTTTCATGGAAGTAGTCACGACGTTCTGAGTGACCGATCACAACATAGTCAGTACCGATTTGTTTCAAAACTTCTGGGCTAGTTTCACCAGTGAAAGCACCTGAATTTTTAAAGTAGCAGTTTTGTGCAGCAACTTTAAGATTTGAACCTTTAGCAGCAGCAAGAACAGCGGTCAAATCAACTGCAGGAGCTGCGATACCTGCTTCAACAAGATCAGATGATGGAAGTTTTGAGGCTACAGCTTCAACAAATGCTTTTGCTTCTTCTGGATTTTTATTCATTTTCCAGTTACCAGCGATAAATGGTTTACGTGACATTTCACATACCTCTTTTTTCATTTTATTTTCTACTTATTTTATCATATTTAAAGATAGCTTGCAAATCTTACTCTATAACTAGAAGTCTTCTTTTCAAAAACTTTCCAGTTGCCGTTTTTATCTAGAAGCTGGCTTTCTCCTGGTTAATTTGACCACTGCTTCTGTTCTAGCCGTGTGTGGAAACATATCAACAGACTGGATATAGTGTAGATCATAGACCTCTACCAGACGGACTAAATCACGCGCCAAGGTAGACACATTGCAGGAAACATAGACCATCTTTTCAGGAGCGTATTTGACAATGGTATCCAAGAGTTTGTCATCTAAACCTGTACGTGGCGGGTCCACAATCAAGGCATCTGCACGGTAGCCTTCCTTGTACCAACGAGGAATAATTTCTTCTGCAGTTCCTGCTTCATAGTGAGTATTGGTATAACCCATGCGCTTAGCATTTTCTTTGGCATCCTCAATAGCTTCTGGAATAATATCCATCCCTCTCAAGCTTTTGACTTTCCTAGCAAAGGCAAAACCAATGGTCCCAACACCACAATAGGCATCAATCAGATGGTCATTCTCATTTACATCTAAGGCCTTAACGGCTTCACTGTAGAGGACTTCAGTCTGTTCAGGATTGAGCTGGTAAAAAGCTCGAGGTGAAAGAGAAAATTCATAGTCTAATACACCCTCGCCTATACTATCCTGCCCCCAAATAATCTCGGTCTTGTCTCCATAAATCTCACTGGTTTTTGCAGTATTGGTATTGACTGCAATTGTCACCACTTCTGGAAAATCCTTGACTAGGTCTTGAACTAAGAGAGTCAGATTCAATTGGCGATTGGTGACGATAATGATTTGAACCTGCCCAGTTTTCCGTGCTCGACGAACCATGATGGTCCGAACCCCAAGGATTTTCCGTTCATCTGTAATCGGAATTTGATGATAGGTCAAGAGTTCAGCAATGCGATTGGCAATAATCTGCGTCTCCTTGTCTTGAACCAGACAGTCTTTTAGCTCAACCAAGTAGTGAGAATTCTGAGCATACAAACCTGCCTTAACTTGCCCCTTAAATTTTCGAGTTTGGAATTGTAGTTTAGCCCGATAATACTTGGGTTTCTGCATGCCAATGGTTGGTCTGATTTCATAGTTTTCGTAGCCTGCAGGTGCAAATTTCTTCAGAGCTTGATAAAGGAGATCTGTCTTGAACTCCAGCTGCTTGTCATAGTGAAGATGCATGATTTGACAGCCTCCACACTCATTATAAATGGTACAGTCTGGAACCACTCGAAACTTAGACTTTTTATGGACCTCAAGCAGTTTAGCCTCAACGTAGTTACGTTTGACAGAAGTCACCTGACAATAGATATCTTCACCCTTGAGGGCACCTGGAACAAAAACAAGGGTTTTCTGGTAAAAACCGATACCTTCCCCGTTAATTCCCATACGCTTGATTTTTAATGGAATTTTTTGTTTGACTTTAAGACTCATAAGTCTATTATACCACGTAGTTTCTCAATGGTTAAGAATATGTTACAATAAAAACATGAATACAAAGATATCTTTTTCCTCATTGGATTTTCCTGAGCAATTACGAACTTATATAGAGGGGGCAAGCCTTTCTGACAGCTCTTCTCATTCAGGTGCAAGGGTCCTTTATCTTGACTCAGGTTACTATTTAAAAATAGATCAAAAGGGAAGATTAGAGCGAGAAGCTAGCATTGCAAGGTGGTTTGAAACCAAAGGATTGGGAACTCCAGTTATCGAATATCTATCTAAAGATAAAGACTACCTCCTGACAAAAGAGGCTATTGGTCATGATGCACTCGCTTTTTTAGATCAGCCAGAAAAAATCTGCCGAACAATGGCAGAGGCTCTTAAAAAGCTTCACAACTTAAACCCACAAAATTTTCCATCAGAAAATCATTTACAGACCTATAAAGACAGAGCCTTTAAAAACTATGAAAAAGGGGAGTTCTATGCCAAGGCACTCCTACCCCAATTCCAGATTAACAGTCGCGAAGAGGCCTTCCAACTCATCCAAGAACAAGGGCACCTTTTAAATACAGATGCCTTTATTCACGGGGACGCCTGTCTTCCGAACTTTATTCTAAAAGATGCTAGCCATTTCTCTTGCTTCATTGATCTTGGTTCGGCTGATTTCAGTGATCGGCATATCGATCTCTTTTGGGCAATTTGGTCCCTCAATTACAACTTAAAAGACCCCAAATATGCTGAACTATTTCTCGACTATTACGGGAGAGAGCTGGTTGATAGCAACAAACTTCGACTCGTTGCTGCCTTTGAAGCATTTGGGTAAGAGGAAAATATGAAAATCACAAAACTTGAAAAGAAAAAAAGACTCTATCTGCTCGAACTTGATAGCGACCAAACCTGCTACATTACAGAGGATACCATTGTTCGCTTTATGTTGACAAAAGGGAAAGAGATCTCAGCTGAGGAACTAACTGAGATTAAATCCTTTGCGCAATTTTCCTACAGTAAAAATCTAGCTCTCTACCACTTATCCTTCAAGGCCCGTACTGAAAAAGAAGTTAGAGATTATCTTAGTAAACATGAAGTTGATGAGAAAATCATTCCCCAAGTCATTCAGTCTCTAAAGGACGACAACTGGATTAACGACCGTCAGTATGCCTACGCTATTATCAACTCCAATCAGCTATCTGGTGACAAGGGAAGCTATGTGCTGATGCAGAAGATTTCTCAAAAAGGAGTTGCTAAGGCCGTTATCCAAGACGTCTTACAAGAATTTGATATGACGGAAGTCGCAGAGCGCACAGCTAAAAAACTACTGAAAAAATACCAAGAGAAATTACCTGCCCGTGCTCTACAGGATAAGATTATCCAAGGCCTAACCAATAAAGGTTTTTCCTACTCAGAAGCCAAGGCTGCCTTTGATCAACTAGATAACCAGGTCGATGAAGAAACTATTCAGGAGCTAATTTTTAAAGAGCTCGATAAGCAATACCCAAAATACTCACGAAAGTATGAAGGATACGAACTCAAGCAACGTTTGACCCAAGTTTTAGCTAGAAAAGGTTATGATTTTTCGGATATAGCCAGCGCTCTCAGAGAATATCTTTAATTTTTTCATAAAAAAACTAAGAACTTTAAACAAAAATGTGATACAATAGTAAACGATAAACTTATAAATTGTAGAAAGTTGGTTAGTTATGAAACTTCCAAAAGAAGGCGACTTTATTACAATTCAAAGTTATAAGCATGATGGAAGTCTCCACCGTACTTGGCGAGACACCATGGTACTAAAAACAACAGAGAACGCTATTATCGGCGTCAACGACCACACACTTGTTACCGAAAGTGACGGTCGTCGTTGGGTGACTCGAGAACCGGCTATTGTTTACTTTCACAAGAAATATTGGTTTAATATTATCGCTATGATTCGTGAAAATGGTATCTCCTACTACTGCAATATGGCAAGTCCTTACTATCTGGATGAAGAAGCTTTAAAATACATTGACTATGATTTGGATGTTAAAGTTTTTACAGATGGTGAAAAACGCCTCTTGGACGTTGAGGAGTATGAACGACATAAGCGAAAAATGAAGTATTCTTCTGATCTAGACTATATTCTGAAAGAGCATGTTAAGATTCTTGTTGATTGGATTAACAATGAGCGAGGTCCTTTCTCAGAAGCCTATGTCAACATTTGGTACAAACGCTACGTAGAACTAAAGAATCGGTAAAGTTGTCAGAGGTCAGGATTTAAATCCTGACCTCGTTTTTTATGATGTAAAATAAGTTGTGTAAACACAAAAAGGAACAGCTCCGTTATGGTATAATTGCAACATATTTCTAGAGAGAGATTTATACAGAATTTGCTTGATATACAAAACAAAACGATTTACTGATTTTTCTATGTCTTTGTTCCTTGTAAGTTTACAACAATCTTCTATCGTTTAATACAAAAAATACTAAGATAATCGGTATAAAAAAATACAAATCATCTTCGTATCAAAATAGTTAGTTTTGTCTTTCTACATAGCACCAATCCTTTAGTACAATCTTTGGAAAAAATGACTTAACAAAGAAAATGCTATTTAATCTACCAGCTCATTTAATCGTTTTTGGAAATATAAAGCAATATTTTTAGAGTCAATAAACTCAAAATATTTAATGACATTTTGCATTTGCTTAATTCCAGATTCTTTAGATTCAGTCAGGTATGTTTTATATCCTTCTACAAATTTGAATGTAGATTTTTCAAAAACTTTTGTGTCATCTTTTAATAATTTTTTTAATTTCATTTCAAAGTAGTCTGCATATATTAGATGTGAATTTTCAAGGCAACAAAACCAAAAATTTAAACAAGCTGACACAACTAAATGTCTATTCTTGCCGATTTTTTCGTAATAATGTGTACGATCTAGTATTTCTTTTCCGACCCTGTAAATATAATCTATTTCAAAAAGATGATATAAATTACCAATCAGAGTTATCTCATAGGACTCCCATCGTTCCTTCTGGAATAAATAGTCATATACTAAATTTAGATCATCTCTACTAACTACATGGTTACAATCTAACTGATTTAATAATCCCTGAACCATAATTGTATTTATTTGATGAGTTTTTTCCCCACTCTTCTCAAAAAGTTGTTGTTGCTCATTTTTTATTTCCTCCAACCCTTTAGTATTCAAACTATAAAAATTTGGAGATAAATTAACCAAAAAATTATCAAGCTCTGATCTTTTATAATCTTCTAGATAATTACAAAAATTCTCTATCGAAACATTGATATTTGATAATAATTCAAAAAACGTTGAAAGAGAAATTTCATTTTCTCCCCTTTCAAATCTAGAAAGTTGAGATTTTGATATAGAATCAGCTGCAGCATACTCTAAAGAATATCCGTTTAATTTTCTAAAATATCGAAAAGCTTCTCCGTAATTTTTCACACTTTCGTTCCCTTAACTTTCTTTTCGAGCGATAAACATACCATATTCTTTAGGAATGATCAACATACCATTATTAAACTCACTTTCCAATCTTTTACGTATTATTTCCTCTTCTAGTGAACCTATTTCAGAAATTCCTTTAAACGATTGGATGTATTTAACTAGGTCATCTATTCTAGTTACCTGTAACTCATCATCATAGAGTAACGTATCGACAGAGTTAAAATACCTACTCAGGTACCTTTTACCATTTTGTAAAGTAAACGTTTTATTTTCTAAATCTTGATCAACTTCATCTCTAAATAAACTCGCCAAATAATCTACAACCCCATTTTCACCAAATGTAGCACAGTAAAAAATGCCTCCTGTTTTTAAGACCCTATTCACCTCAGAAAGAGCTTTAGGAATATCATTCACATGATGTAGAATCATATTAGCAATAACAATATCAAAGGTTTCATTCTCAAAAGAAATCTTTTGAATATCCATTATTTCATAGTTGACATTGTCTCTATTTCCAATCACTGACTTCGTAGTTTCTACCATGTCATTAGAAAAATCTGTTATAACCAACTGCTTCATTTTATCTATAGAATCACTATTACTTTTCCACAGTGCTCCTGTACCACATCCTAATTCTAGCACCTTTACTTCATCAGTGATTTGATAGTTAGAAAATATCCAATTATTAAATCCCAGTTTATTTTTTGAATACTTCTTATGCAATTCTACTCGAATATCAAGATTATCATGACTTTTATATTGTTCAATTACTTTATCAATCATTTTAAATGACCTCCACTCTATAATTTGACATTATATCACAAGAATAAACACAGTGTTAAATAAGTTGTATAAATGCAAAAAAGGAATAATTTTACCACAGTATTGAACTATTTTGGGCTCTTCTAAATTTCAAAAAGCTCCTTTGAGCAAAACTTCATTTTTCATCCACAAGTTTTAAGTCTCAACTGATTTATTGAATTCTCTCGAGTCATGGACTAGGAATTCATAGATCGGTCCATCGACTTCTCTCCATCACCTTTCCCTAGTAAAAAACCTGCCTTGAGGCAGGTTTTCGTCTAAATATCTAACTTCGTAACAGTGAACTTGATATGCGAATAGTCTTTTTCGATATCCTTATCTACCATAAAGGCAGTTGCATCCTTCTTGACCTGTACCAAGTCAATATTCTGGGCTTGAGCGGCATAGACACAGCCACAGTAGCATTGACGATAGATATCGTACTCTTCACACATTTCTACAGAGCGTTTATAGCCTTGATTTTTCTTAAAATCACTCGGAAGATAATGAGTGGTGTAGATTTTCTGCACATCAATCCCGATACTATTAATCGTTTGTGAATTTTTGTGAGGACTGATAGTCAAGGCAGAACCGAAGTAATCAAATCCTAAGTCCATGGCCACCTGTGCTGTCTTATCCAGACGATAGTCAAAACAAACCTTGCAACGATCGCCACCTTCAGGTTCTTCTTCCAAACCTCTGACCAGCTGACGGTATTCGTTGGGTTCATAGGGTGCTTCTAGATATTGAACCTTGTTGCCAGTTCGTTCATTGAAATCACTAACAAACTTTTTTGTCACATAGGCACGCTTGTGATACTCAGCTTTAGGATGGATATTTGAATTAGCAAAATAAATAGTTACATCTGCATACTTGGTCAAATACTCTAAAGTATAGGTGCTACAAGGAGCACAACAGACGTGCATGAGAATGGTTGGTCTTTCTTCATTTTTTTCCCAAACTTGAACCATCTTTTGCATGACTCGGTCATAGTTGATCTTTTGATTGGGATTCATCTTACTTAGAATTTCTTCTACATCGATCATACTCTTCTCCTTTTCCTCTTGCTATTGTACCACAGGATGATACTTTGGGCAAATAGGTTTTCGTGCTTTACTCAGTTTTTAAGTCCTTATCTAATAGCTTGCCCATCCTTTTTAGACTGATTATTAATATAGGATAAATTAAAAGTAAGATTAGGCCTAGAACCAAAAAGACAGCTACAAGACCCCAACGATCAATCAACCAACCTGTCAATGGGAAAATGACAATCATAGAAAGACTAAAGAGCATGGAATTGATACTAAGCATAGTTGCTCTTACACTGGAAGGTAAATAACCTTGTAAGTCATTGAAATAGATTGGCTGATAAACTGCATAAAGTGTATCAGTTAAAAGATATACAAGAAGAAAAGCAAAGGGGGTCCCTGAAAACACCAACAACAAGGCCAAGCCCGTTAGTGCAACAAGAGTCGGAAAAACTCGATTGCTATTCCATTTTTTACCGATTTGACTAGCTACATAAACCGCTATAAGATTTAAGCCACTACCAATAAGCATAACCAGTGAAACCTGCCATCCTGCTAAGTCACTTATTTTCTGCTGATAATAAAAGTAAAACATGCACATGAGTGTCCCTACTAGCTGATAAGTCAGCATCCAGTAAAAGAGTACTGGTTTTTCCTGCCATTCTTTTTGAACTTGCAGGACAATCGTTTTAAAGGTTAAGACTTCATTTCTTCCTCTCTTAGCCATTGGTTCTTTCATCAAATAAATCAAGATTATAGAAAGAAAAGATAATCCAATAGCAATCAGATAGGTCCAAGCCAATGCTCCATGAATAAAGAAGCCTGCCATAACTGTACCTAGGGTTCGGGTGACTTCTGCCACACCAGACAAAAAACTAGAAATCTGAAGATATCGGTCCTTTTGACCCGCTTCAACCGCCGAATCATATAAGAAAGCGATACTGGTACCCGAGTCAAAATTGTAGGACCAAGCATTAACCATCATGGCAATCGCATACATCCAAAAATTCCCCTGACCAAACAAAATCAACATAGAGGACACAATACTGGCCAAGCGAGCCAAATAGAGATTGGTCTTGTAGCTAAATCGATCGGCCAACATACCAGATGGGATTTCACATAAGAGACTTGTCCCATGAAAGATACTCTCTAATAGACCGATTTGAAGCAAGGAAAGACCATTCTGAATGAAAAATAAAATCCAAAAACTAGTGATTCCAAAATAAGATGTAAATTCCAGACCTGCTAGGAGTGGAATATTGCGTTTGTAAGTTCTTTTAAACATTGTTTTCTCTCTTTCAATATGTAATATGATTGTTTCTAAAAGACTTACTGAGATTTGCCTACATTTTCTCCACCTCTTTCATTTAAAGTAATACTCAATGAAAATCAAAGAGCAAACTAGGAAGCTAGCCGCAGTCTGTACTTGAGTACGGCAAGGTGAAGCTGACGTAGTTTGAAGAGATTTTCGAAGAGTATAAAAACGCCAGACGGCGTTTTTATGGCTATTAAGGTTTGATACGGTGCAACATACGTGGGAATGGAATAGCTTCACGGATGTGTTTTGTACCTGCTGCAAAAGTCACCATACGTTCGATACCGATACCAAATCCACCGTGTGGTACTGTACCGTATTTACGAAGGTCAAGGTAGAATTCGTACTCTGTACGATCCATTCCAAGCTCTTCCATCTTAGCGACAAGAGCTTCGTAGTCTTCCTCACGCATTGAACCACCAATGATTTCTCCGTAACCTTCTGGTGCAAGCAAGTCTGCACAAAGCACACGATCTGGGTTCCCAGGAACTGGTTTCATATAGAAGGCCTTGATAGCTGCTGGATAGTTGATTACGAAGGTTGGGATACCAAAGTGGTTTGAAATCCACGTTTCGTGTGGTGAGCCAAAGTCATCTCCATGTTTCAAATGCTCATAATCAGCATCCTCATCACCCTCATGTTCTTGCAAGAGGTCAATAGCTTCATCGTAAGTGATTCGTTTGAATGGCTCTGCAATGTAGCGTTTCAAGAGCTCTGTATCACGTTCTAGAGCTTCCAGGGCTTGAGGAGCACGGTCGAGAACACCTTGAAGCAAAGCTTTAACATAAGCTTCTTGCAAGTCAAGTGATTCATCGTGTGTCAAGTATGAATACTCCGCATCCATCATCCAAAATTCAGTCAAGTGACGACGAGTTTTTGATTTTTCAGCACGGAATACTGGACCAAAGTCAAAGACACGACCAAGGGCCATAGCACCAGCTTCAAGATAAAGCTGACCAGATTGACTCAAGTAAGCTGGTGTTCCAAAGTAGTCTGTTTCAAAAAGTTCTGTAGAATCTTCTGCAGCATTTCCTGAAAGAATTGGGCTATCAAACTTCATGAAGCCATTCTTATCAAAGAACTCATAAGTTGCATAGATGATAGCATTACGGATTTGCATCACAGCGACTTGCTTGCGAGAACGGAGCCACAAGTGACGGTTGTCCATCAAGAAGTCTGTTCCATGTTCTTTTGGAGTGATTGGGTAGTCTTGAGATTCACCAATCACTTCGATATCTGTAATGTCCAACTCATAACCAAACTTAGAACGTTCGTCTTCTTTGACAATACCTGTCACATAAACAGAAGTTTCCTGGCTCAAACGTTTGATGACATCAAACTTCTCAAGTCCTACTTCTTCTCCAAATTTTTCGATAAAGTTTGGTTTAAAAGCCACACCTTGGAAAAAGGCTGTTCCGTCACGCAATTGTAAGAAGGCAATTTTCCCTTTTCCAGATTTGTTGGCAACCCAAGCACCGATAGTGACTTCTTGACCAACGTAATCTTTTACTTCGATAATTGTTACACGTTTTGTCATCATTTATCTTCCTTTTTTTCGTTTAACTTGTCTAAAGACATCATTACCCACTATTTTACCACAAATAGTGCCTGATAGCTAGGTGGTTTGTTAGAAATTCATAAGTTTTTAACCACAAAAAAACCTCCGCCAAGAGGACGGAGGTTAAGCTTCTTATTTTTCCATAAATTGATGCAAACGGCGAATAGCTTCTTTTAATGTATCTAGGTCTGTCGCATAGCTGAGACGGACATTTTCTGGTGCTCCAAATCCTGCTCCAGTAATTAAAGCCAGACCTACTTCCTCAAGAATAGCCGTTGTAAATGCTGTTACGTCGGTATAGCCTTTCATCTCCATAGCTTTTTTAACATTTGGGAAAAGATAGAAGGCTCCTTGAGGTTTGACAACCTCAAAGCCAGGAACTTGACACAAGAGTGGATAGATGGTATTTAAACGTTCCTCGAAAGCCTGACGCATGGTTTCTACAGAGTCTTGTGAACCAGTTAGCGCTTCAATCGTCGCATATTGAGATACCGCAGTCAGGTTAGAAGTCGTTTGGCCAGTCAATTTACTCATGGCAGCAATAATTTCTGGATCACCTACTGCATAACCAACACGCCAACCTGTCATAGCATAAGCTTTTGATACACCGTTAATAACAATGGTTTGCTTGCGAATGGCCTCTGATAGACTAGAGATTGGAACAAACTCATTTCCGTTATAGACCAAACGACCATAAATATCATCGGCTAAGATGAGAACATCATGTTCAACAGCCCAATTTCCGATAGCCAAGAGTTCCTCACGAGAATAGATCATACCGGTAGGATTAGATGGGGAGTTCAGAACCAAGACCTTGGTCTTATCTGTACGAGCCGCTTCTAATTGCTCCACGGTTACTTTAAAGTGACTGTCTTCTTTGGCTTGGACAAAGACTGGAATACCTTCAGCCATTTTCACTTGATCCCCATAGCTAACCCAATATGGTGTTGGAATAATGACCTCATCTCCAGGATTAATCACAGCCATAAAGAAAGTATAGAGGGAGAACTTGGCACCGGTAGCAAATGTGACCTCATTAGCCGCTACAGAATAACCATAATAACGTTCAAAATAGGTATTGACCGCTGCTTTTAATTCAGGCAAACCTGAAGCTACCGTATAGAAAGAAGCACGTCCATCTCGAATAGCCTCAACAGCAGCATCTTGAATATTTTCAGGAGTATGAAAATCGGGCTGACCTAAAGTTAAGAAAAGAACATCTTTTCCTTCAGCCTTTAATTTCTTTGCTCTTGCATCGCTAGCCAGAGTGACACTTTCCTCCATTTCTAAGACACGTTTAGATAATTTCATAGTTTCTCCTTTTCAATTAGGGCACCAGTTTCAAAATCCACTAGATAATAGTCTCCTCCAGACTTGATTTCCCAGACAGGCTTATCAGCATACCGCCCAAAGGTAATTGCGTCAATATCAGTTGCTCCTTTTTCTCTGACAACTGCTTCTGCTTTTTCTTGTGAAGTGCCACTTTCTAGTTGATACACATAGATTTTTTGACTATTTTTCTCAATTAAAACAGCTACTGGTTTTTGATTCTTGTCTTGGCCAAGAACACTATAATAGCTCTCTAAACCATTGAAGAAATCAACCTGACTGACCGTTTCTAGATTCGCATACTGCTTGGCAAGTTTTTCCCCTTCTACCTTTGCTGTCTGATAAGGCTTCATGCTAAACCACACCAAATAGAGAAAGGAAGAAGTCACAACTAGTGCCAGCAGGGTCATACCAATACCGTACTGAAATAATAAGGAATTTTTTTCTTTTTTCTGTCTCATTTTCACTCGTCTATTTTACCATCTATCCAAGTGAATTACAAGTGAATAAAGAAGGAGGATTTGGCTCGGAACTTCTCTTATGACAGGAGTATATGACGCTTGAATCATTGATTTCACAGACTTTTCCTGATCTCTACTCCTAAAAATAATCTTGACTATCATCGATTTTTATTTTCTGGGCAAATTTCTTGCAAATGATTTCATTTTGTTGTAACATTGTTCATAACAACAGAGAAAACTCTGATTAAAATATAAAGGAGACTTCCTATGTCTAAAAAAGTATTATTTATCGTTGGTTCACTTCGTGAAGGTTCCTTCAACCACCAAATGGCGCTAGAAGCCGAAAAAGCTCTTGCAGGTAAAGCTGAGGTTAGCTACCTTGACTACTCAGCAATTCCACTTTTTAACCAAAAACTTGAAGTTCCAACTCTTCCAGCTGTTGCTGCTGCACGTGAAGCAGTTCTTGCTGCTGATGCTATCTGGATTTTCTCTCCAGTCTACAACTTCTCAATTCCTGGAGCAGTGAAAAACTTGCTTGACTGGCTTTCACGCGCTCTTGACTTATCTGAAACTCGTGGTCCATCTGCCCTTCAAGATAAAATCGTTACTGTGTCTTCAGTAGCAAATGCAGGTCATGAACAACTCTTTGCAATCTACAAAGACCTCTTGCCATTCATCCGTACACAAGTTGTAGGTGAATTCACTGCAGCTCGTATCAATGATTCTGCTTGGGGAGATGGTAAATTAGTCCTTGAAGACAGTGTTGCTACTTCACTAAAACAACAAGCTGAAGACTTGGTTCAAGCTATTCAATAATTGAATTGAAAAAAAGATGGCGGTGGGACAGAAATCGATAGACAAAGTCTCGATTTCGTAGTTCCAGCCCCGCGAGGATGATTAGGAGCTTTTTGGAGTCTAAAAAACGAACAAAAAGTTCAATCAGCCACCGCGTCAAAGTTTGATCGCTAATAAAAAGTGAGGTCGGGATCTTTTGTCCCAACCTCATCTTTTTCTTAATCAACTAATTCATCAATCATACTATGTTTTAGTGGTAAACTACACATCACTAACAGGAAAATAAAGGATGATTGAATCCAAAAGAGAGCCAAATCAAAAATTCCGTGCACAGCTACTACTGTCAAGAAAGAGAGGTAAAGTCCAAGGATAGGACGCTTACTAGGTACTTGACTCATATCAATCAACATTCGTACCGGAGTGGCAGAGGCAATCCCCAAGAGAACGGTACCGACAACTCCATAACTCAAAATCGTATCTATATAAATACTATGAGCATGTTCATGATAAGGTGCTCCAATACGAGGATAAGCATGCATGTAGGTTAGCGGTCCTTCACCCCAGAATGGATTTTGCTTAAACAAGGCCATTCCAGCATTCCAGATAGAAACACGTTCTTCCATAGATGAATCTAAGGTTCCCATTCGAACACCCAAATCACTCGAAAATAGAAAGGCTAAACCAACTCCAAAAACTCCTATACTAAGCCAGAAGGCACGCCAGTTTTTAATGGTCGTGAAGAGGTAAATGATGGCTCCAAAGATGATGGCTGGAAAAGCTGTACGATTCTGCGTAAAGTTTAAACCGAATAAATTAGCAAAGATGGCAATCATAGAAAAGATTCGTAACCACCTTAACTTAGTTGTGCTAATCAGATAAAAACCAATCATGATACAGAAACAACAGATAATTCCATAGTAATTAGGGTTAAAGAAGGCAACCTCCGCTCGGTTTTGATGCCAAACCTGCATTCGTGGTGAGAGGAAGGTATAATCAAATTTCTTTACAATTTGGAAATGCTCCAAGGCTGCAAAGACTGCTGCCAAGACACTCGAGGCTAAAACTCCTTCAATCGTCAACCTGAAAAATTTAGGAGTCAATTGAGCTTGGTAATAGTAAAAGAAAATGGCAAACAGAAACATTGCAACTGAGGAAACTACTCCCATCACATTTTGTGCTAGAAGAGAAATTGCAGTGCTATAAGCAATAAAAAAGAGCAAGACAGGGTGTTGAGATAAACGTTTCAAGATCCCCTTCATCTCCCCGGTATATACTAACCAAAGTAAGTAAGAGATAAAAATAATAACAAAAAGATAAAAAGGAAGAAAAATACTCAGAATAACTCCTAAAAGAAGTCCTTCTTGTTTCGATAAACTTTTTAACTTTTCAATGACACCTATTGATTTCACAACAGATCCTTTCCTTCTGAATATCACATTCAGATAAATAAGCTATTAAATCATTTTACCATTTTTTAAGAGATTTGAAAACCTCTTTGCCTCTATACTCCTAACTAAAACTGGGTAAAATTTTATAGTTAGCTAAGATTACTTGAAAATCACTATCCCTTTTTTAAAAATATGGTACAATAAATCTAATTGTTCCAGAAAGGGTCTAGCATGAAATCCTACCAAGAAGTCTATAAAATACTAGCTACTGAAACTGATTATCTAAGCGGAGAAAAAATAGCTGAAAGATTGAACTTATCCCGAACTTCCGTATGGAAGGCGATCCAACGTCTCCAACAAGAGGGGCTGGAGATTGACCGTATCAAAAATCGTGGGTATAAACTTCTGGACGGAGACCTTATCTTGCCTCAGGAAATCGAAGCGAATAGTCCCATTACTGTCCAGTTTAAACCCTCAACAAAATCTACCCAAACCGATGCTAAAGAGGCTATGGAAGCTGGGGCTAAAGGGGATAAACTCTACCTTTCCACTAGCCAAACTATGGGACGCGGTCGATTTCAACGTCCCTATTATTCTCCAGATAAGGGGGGAATTTACATGTCCCTTCACCTACAACCCAATCTCCCTTACCAGAAACTTCCCGCCTATACACTTCTAACAGCTGGGGCTATCTACAAGGCTATCAAGAATCTT
Source organism: uncultured Streptococcus sp. (assembly GCA_963530385.1). GTDB lineage: Bacteria > Bacillota > Bacilli > Lactobacillales > Streptococcaceae > Streptococcus. The sequence continues at coordinate 86,007 of CAUSCX010000001.1, forward strand.
AGTTTGATTGATGTGGATATCAAGTGGGTCAATGACATTTATCTGAACCAGAAAAAAATTGCTGGTATTCTAACAGAAGCCATTACCTCTGTCGAAACTGGACTCGTTACAGATGTTATCATTGGGGTCGGGATTAACTTTTCTATCGCTGAATTTCCCAAGAATCTACAAACTAAAGCTGGAAGCTTATTTTCTCAAAATACTCCCATTACTCGCAATGAATTGATTGCTGAAATCTGGAAATGTTTCTACGAAACAGAAACCGATGAACTCCTCTATCTCTATAAAAAACGCTCTATCGTTTTAGGAAAAGAAGTCTCCTTTAAGCAAGAGCACCAAACTATCTCAGGAAAAGCCTGTGACATCTCTGACCAAGGACAACTACAGATAGAATTAACCACTGGTGAAAAAATTTGGCTCAATAGTGGTGAAGTTTCGCTGACTAAATGGTAGCTCTCCTCGATGAAAAAATCGACCTTCAATAAGAAAGGTCGATTTTTTGATCCGTTATTTTTTCAAACGTTCAACGTCACGTGCAATGACCAATTCCTCGTCCGTTGGAATTACCAGTACACGTACACTTGCTGCATCTGTCGAAATATCTCCAGTCGCACCAAATACATTTTTCTCTGGATCTACATCGCAACCAAACCAAGAAATCCCTGAAATGACATCTTTACGTACATGAACAGAATTTTCACCAATACCTGCTGTGAAAATAATAGCATCTGCTCCATTTAGGACTGCAAGGTATTGACCAATATGTTTTTGGATACGGTCAACATACATTTCATAAGCCAAAGTGGCATCGTGATCTCCTGCCTCCATGGCAGCAATTACATCACGCATGTCACTAGATTTACCAGAAACACCCATCAATCCCGACTCACGATTGAGAATACGACTGATGTCCTCAGGCTTGTTAAAGTCCTCTGTATATTGCATTAAATAAGGAATGATGGCTGGATCAATATCCCCTGTACGAGTTCCCATCATTACACCACCAAGTGGAGTGAATCCCATTGAAGTATCAACAGATTTCCCACCCTTAACAGCTGTAATAGAAGCACCATTACCGATATGACAGGTAATTAACTTCAACTCTTCAAGTGGAAGACCCAAAACCTTGGCTGCTTCTTGAGCAACATACTGATGGCTAGTTCCATGGGCTCCGTACTTACGAACCTTGTTTTCTGTGTAATATTTTGTTGGTAGAGGGTAGCGATAAGCTTTCTCTGGCATACTTGTATGGAAGGAAGTATCAAAAACAACGACACTCGTAATATCTGGCAATAACTCCTTGAAGGCACGAATACCCGCAGCATTTGCAGGGTTGTGTAATGGAGCAAGAAGACCTAACTCTTCAACTTTTTCAATTACATCACCTTCCACGACTGTAGACTCTTTGAAGTACTCTCCACCTGCAACGACACGGTGTCCAACACCAGTAATTTCATCATAAGATTTAATAATATCAAAACGAATCAAGTCATCAAGCAAAATCTTAACTGCCAAAGTATGGTTGTCAATGTCAAGGACTTGTTGTTCTGAACGACCATCAAATTTAACTGTAGAAATAGAATCTTTCAATCCAATTCGCTCAATCAACCCTTTTGCTAATACTTTTTCTTCTGGCATTTGATAGAGTTGCCATTTCAAACTTGAGCTTCCAGCGTTAATTGCAATGGTTTTTGTCATAATGTTTCCCCTTTTTAAGCGTTTTCAACTATTATATCAAAATTTATACTAGATTTCATGTTCTTGACACCAATTTTGAAAATTTTCCTTAAATTCCAACAAAATTTCAGGATCACGAAGACTAGCAAGTGGATAAACGAAGGGCTCAAAGCCTTCTACCACTTTCTTTTGTAAAACAAAAATGGTCTTAGACTGGGCTCCTTGAGCGAAGAGATCCTCTGGTAAAGCTACGATAGCTACTAGTTGAGCCTGGTCAGTCAGCCAGGTTTTCAAGAGGTTACTCTGGGAACTCGTCAAAAGATCTGTTGGAGCAAGGAAAATAGCATAGCCTCCCGTCTTAAGATACTTGAGAGATTGCTCCATTAATAGATGATGAGCATAAGTATGTTCATCCTTTGCTGCCACTTGATAACGTGAGGCAATCTGATCGTCTGGGTAGTAACCAATCGGGAGGTCGCTCACAATAAAATCACTTTCTTTTAATACTTGTGGACGTACTGCATCTCCTTGGACAAAGCCCATTTGAAGATCCATAACTTCAGCCATACTCGCCGCCAGATCAATCAAGAGGTCGTCTATCTCAATTCCTAGGTAATCTACCTTTTTGTTCATGGACGTTAAAAAGCTAGCCCCCAGAATTCCCATCCCAGAGCCCAATTCTAACAGACTCAAAGCCTCAATTGGCCAAAGCTGCTCGATGATAAAAATCATCAAGTGACCAATCGCGTCTGGTGTAAACTGGTGATTAGCCTGAAGAGGTTCTGTTTGCGAAGCTTTCATCAATAGAAATTGGTAGGTCCGTAGCCACTCCTCTTTTCGAAGTGCCAAGCGTTTTAGGGCCTGGTTATTTTTTTTGACTTGCTCTAGATTGGTTTGGCCATCTAGGTAAATCCCATTTTGTTCAATCAAGGCATCGTAAAAATTTGTCGCCAAATCGTTTTGAATGATTTGGACATTTTCTAGTAAATAGGTATATGCTTGTTCAATTTTTTCAAAATCCATACCCTTATCTTACCAAAAATAATGTTCTTTTTCCAGATTTTCATAATTGTGAAAATGAAAAAAAGAAAATCTACCTCCCTAATAGATTTTCTCTGTTTCATGATTATTTCCAAGCACCACTGGCATCTACATAATAGCCATCTGGTGTGCGTGTATTGCTAAGCATATTACCAGATGATGCGAGATAGTACCACTTACCATTGTCTTTGATCCAACCTGTTGCCATCGCACCTGAATCTTTCAGGTAATACCAAGAGCCCTTATCTTTGACCCAGCCTGTTGCCATTGAACCTGAGTCTTTTAGATAATACCAAGTACCACCATCTTTAAGCCAGCCTGTCGCCATTGAACCTGAGTCTTTTAGGTAATACCAAGAGCCGTTATCATATAACCAATCAGCTGAAATCATAGCTCCTGATGATTTAAAGGCATACCAGCTGCCACCTTGATGAAGCCATGTTTGATTAAACATAACCCCTTTATCATCCATAAAATACCAGCTGCCCTGATCCTTAATCCAAGCATCTTTAACTAGTTGGCCTTGTTTTTGATAGTACCAGTTTTCACTGTAATTCTTTTTTAGCCAGCTTTCTGCTTTTACAATCGGATAGAGTATTTTGAAGGCTCCTCCCCCCTTGTAGGAATGACTGATAACTCCTGGTTTTTCAAGTTTCAATTCTTCATAGTCGTCTACCCAAGCAAATACTTTTTGCCCTTTGGAAGTAGTTTCTGGCAAGGTGGCAGTGTAAGTCTTGGTTTGATAGTCCCATTTAGTATCAAGATAAGTATATTGATCATCTGATTCGTCAATACGGTAGTAGCTACTCTTTCCACCATCATGATATACATCATCTACCACTTTAGTGGACCAGGTCTTTACTTCATTTCCGCTCTTGGCTTCTACCTTGATATCGCCTCTATAGCCATAAGGTACGTAGAAATTCAGGTAACGCCCCTCTACACCCATCATAGACTTGTCCTTTTCTTGACCTAGAAAATTGACAGTCTGATCTTGACCATTTAAAGTAACTTTCCACTCGATTTTCTCAGTTTTTGGCAAATCCAAGACTTTGATATCTACTTCATTGCCATTATTAAATCGGAGAATTTTGCCATCTTGATACCAAACATCACCCTTAATAACCCACTCTTCTTCCAATTCGAAGGCCTTTCCCGAATGAGGGAAAGCTAGTAAAGCTAAACCTGCTAGAGACAAAGCAAATAGTGTAATTTTTTTCATGAGATTTCCTCCTATTTTTACTCATGTTAATTATATCACTATGTTATTTTTTTGCAAGAGATATCCTAAATGTATATAGGAAAAACCTCTGAGATAACTCTCAAAGGTTTAATCATGACTATTTACTATTTTCAACCGCTGCTGTTACAAAAGCAGTGTAGAGTTCTTCTGGGCGGTTTGGACGACTTGATAGCTCTGGATGGTACTGACAAGCCACAAAGAATTTATTTTCTGGAATTTCCACAATTTCGACCAAGCGATTGTCTGGTGAAACACCTGAGAAGACAAATCCTGCTCCTTCAAACTGTTCACGAAAAGCATTGTTAAACTCATAACGGTGACGGTGACGGCGTTGCACCACCTCTTTGTTATGATAAGCTGCCGCTGTTTTAGAGCCACGTTTTAGCTTAGATGGATAAAGCCCTAAACGTAGTGTTCCACCCATGTCTTCAACATCAATCTGATCACACATGATATCGATGATAGGGTATTTGGTATCAGGATTTAGCTCTGCTGAATTAGCTCCTTCAAGACCTAAGACATTACGGGCAAACTCGATACAGGTCAACTGCATACCCAAGCAGACTCCCAGCATTGGTACATCATTTTCACGCGCATAGCGAATCGCTTCAATCTTACCTTCTGTTCCACGTTGGCCAAAACCACCTGGTACGATGATTCCGTCCGCATCAGACAAGAGCTCTGCTACATTCTCTGCTGTCACATCATTAGCATTGACCCAATCAATCTTCACTTCTGCATCATTGGCATAACCAGAGTGTTTCAAAGCTTCAACAACTGAGATGTAGGCATCTTGCAACTCAACATACTTACCAACAAGGGCAATCTTGACTTGTTTTTTAAGATTCATGACCTTGTCAACCATAGCTGACCACTCTGTCATATCTGCTGCAGGTGCATCAATTTTCAAATGGTCACAGACGATTTGATCCATGCCTTGTGCTTGCAGATTAAGTGGGATTTGGTAAAGATGATCCACATCCAAGGACTCAATAACTGCTTCTGGTGCCACATCACAGAACTGGGCTAGTTTATTTTTAATCCCTTGTCCTGCTGGTTTTTCTGTACGAATGACCAACATATTTGGCTGGATTCCCAGACCACGCAATTCTTTGACAGAGTGTTGAGTTGGTTTGGTTTTCATTTCACCAGCTGCCTTAAGGTAAGGAAGCAAGGTTGTGTGGATATACATGACATTATCTGCACCCACATCTGCCTTCATCTGACGAAGAGCTTCTAAGAATGGAAGGGACTCGATATCACCGACTGTTCCACCAACCTCTGTAATAATGACATCAGAGTCTGTCGTAAGAGCAGCACGCTTGATTTTTTCTTTCAAAGCATCTGTAATATGAGGAATAACTTGGACAGTTGCTCCAAGATACTCTCCACGGCGTTCCTTACGAAGAACTTCGCTGTAGATTTTACCAGTTGTCACGTTTGAGTATTTGTTGAGGTTGATATCGATGAAACGCTCATAGTGGCCTAAGTCCAAATCTGTCTCAGCTCCATCATCTGTTACAAAGACTTCCCCGTGCTGGTAAGGGCTCATGGTTCCTGGGTCGATATTGATATAAGGGTCAAATTTTTGAATGGTCACCTTCAAACCACGGTTTTTTAAAAGACGTCCAAGACTCGCTGCAACGATCCCTTTTCCAATAGACGACACCACACCACCAGTGACAAAAATATATTTCGTAGACATAGATTCCTCTTTCTAAAATGCTCAAGGTTTTGTTCACTAACAGGGGATTGAGAAAACAAGACCTTCATCAATAACTACAACCCAAGAAAAAAAGCTTCTTGGAAAAACAAAAATAGCTCCCTAATAACTAGGGAGCTCCGACCTCTAAAAGAGGTGCCCGAACAATATATTACCTCAAAATGAACCATTTGTCAAATAAAACAAATCGTTGACTTGGCGAATTCCAGCTTACAAAACTAATTTAGACTAATACAAAAAAGCTGGACTAGGAAATCGAGACTTGATAGACCGATTCCAGCTCCAACTCCTTTTTATTTTTATTCTTCCTCTTCTTCAGAGTCTTCGTCGTCTTCTTCATTAAGATCGACTTCTTCATCTAGATCATCTGGGGCGATTTCATTGATTTCAGCATCGTAGGCTTCCACTTCATTCTTCTCATCATCTGGATTTTCATCATCATAAGAAAGAGCTGGATCTTCTTCGTAGGCGTCCTCATCTTCAGGATCATCTGCACTGTAATCAATAGCATCTGCATCACCATCCATAAAGGCGTTGACACGTTTTTTCTTAGCCTTAGGTGCTACTTCTTCATCATCACTTTCTTCAAGAGCAATGATTTCCTCATCGATTTCATCCACTCCATACCATGAACGAAGGCCCCATTTGTTATCTCCAAGTGAGATAAAGCTACCGTCAAAGTTCAACTCTGTATAGAACAAAGGCAAAGCTTCACGAATATCGCTATTAGAGGTACCGAGATAGTTTTGGATTTCATTAACCAAATCACTAAAATGCATTTCGTGATCACGACCACGGAGTTCCAAGATGGCACGAGCCACCTCAATCATAGATAATTCACTTTTTTCTTGTCCAGCAAATACTTCTAATTCCAAAGCGTTTCTCCTCATTTTTTACTACTAACGCCAGAGTGGATAAACTCTGATCTCATTTTATCATGTACTCTTTATTGTACGATAATTTTCTTTATTAGTCAAAGGTTTAGGAGAAATAAATGTGAAATATTTCAGATAATTGAAAGACCTGTGAACATGACCAAAGGTCTATTGATTTATTTATGACTCAAGGATGCAGCTCCAATGCCAACCATAAACTGCCAGAGAATCTCTACAGAGATAAAGGACCATTTGTTGCGCCAGATTAAGTAAAAGGCCCCTTTCAGGTCCTGCCAGTAGTTCCGTTTCATCATGTCTCACTTCCATTCTATCATTCCCCTAGAATAGCGAAAAAGCCTCTCTCTGTCAATCATTTATCACAAAGAAAAAAGGCTGGGAAAACCAGCCATTTTCACACTATTCTGCTAAGAGTACTTCCTTAATCGTTTGTTTTTGGAGTTTTCTGTTGGATAGATAAAAGAGGATTTCATAAACCACCGCAAAACCGAGCAAAGTCCAAAAGCACACATTCCAGTCAAAGTTGTGCTCAATCTTTGCAGGAACCGTATCTTTGATTACGCCAATCAAAATTTCCATGATGCCATATTGATAAGCCGTCCCAAGAACAAATCCTAGATAGGCCCAGAAACGATAGGGAGCGAGAATATGACCTTGGCATTCATGATCGGTGTAGCCAAAAGCCTTCATAAGAGCCAAGGTTTCGCGACTTTCAGAGACCACAATCCCCAATGACAAAAAGAGTATCGAGAAAGAAAGGATCAAGCCAATCATGATCATCATGGTTTGGATGATATCATCTGTGTAATCCCTGAGGCCAAAGGACAATTGAACCATGGCCGCAAAACACATAGAGCCAAAGACTACAAAAAACAGTATAGATTTTCTCCCCCAAATCAGTGATGAGGACAGCTCTTTTAGGAAGGCCTTCTCTTTCTTAGGAGCCCTCTTTCTCCTTTGAGCCTTGATTGGTGTTGGAGATTTTTTCAATAAGCGAAGTGCCGGCGTTTGTAGTTGTCTTCTAGCATAGCCAATCGCAAGAACCATAAAAAATGCCGTTGGAAGGATCACTAAAGCGACCAAGAGCTGCCAATGAAAATGAATGGTGATTTCTGGCAGGATCCCCTTCTCATTACGAAAGTCATAAAAATGCTCCATCATAAGAAAAGAAGCTAAATAGCCAAGAAGCGCTCCGGCACCAAAACTGAGCCCAAATACCCAAAATCGTTTAGCCAACTGGCCATTGCTGTAGCCCAAGGCCTTTAAAATTCCTAATTGTTCCTTGTGGTCATCGACAAATTGTTTGATATAAAAACACATGAGAAGGACCGACGTCAAGGACAAGACGACCCCACTGACCATGGACACCATCCAGGAAAGCGAAACCTGGGCATCATAGTAGGTCTGAATCATGGGATTGGTTTTCGAAATCTCTAATTGCTCGATGTCCAAGTAAAAATTTAAGAAGAGATTGGCCACAAAGACCGCACAAGCCCCAATGATGCTGACGACAACTAATTTTCGAATATCTTTTACTGAAAACATGGCTTACCATCCAATCTCATAAGCAGTCTGAGGCTGATCATTGGTCACAATTTCGGTAATCTTGCCACTATTGACTCGAATGATGGTTCTGGCCATATCCGCAATATTTTGGTTGTGCGTCACCATGATGAGGGTAAAGCCTAGCTTTTCCTTCAACTTCCAGATATAGTCGAGAATCTTGCGCCCTGTTTCTTCATCCAGGGCTCCCGTCGGCTCATCTAAGAAAAGAATCTCTGGCTTTTTGGCCAAGGCCCGGGCAATAGAGACTCTCTGCTGTTCCCCACCCGATAATTCACTCGGATACTTGTCTAGTTTATCGCCAAGTCCCAAATCTTCTATGATCTGCAAAAAGTCATGATTGTTTGCCAGGTCTGCCCCCATCTTTACATTCTGTTTGACTGTCAGATTAGGCAATAAATAATACTGCTGGAAAATAAAGGCAATCTTCTCACGTCTAAAGGCTGTCAATTGAGCATCCGCGAGTTGTGATAAATCTTGCCCTTGAATGAGGATATGCCCCTCATCTACCTTTTCTAAGCCTGATAACACGTTTAAGAGAGTTGACTTTCCCGATCCAGAAGGGCCGAGGATAACCACATTATCCTGGTCTTGAATCTGCAAGTCAATCCCTTTTAAAACCTTGGTTTGGCCGTAACTTTTGTGAATATTTTCTAGTTGAATCATTTTTTCCTACCATTTCTTTGATGAGCGATTGACAAACCTCTGTCAGTAATCCAATTACTTCTTCCATGCTGAATTGATAAATACCAGAAGCAACCATAGAGGCCATCCCGTGTGAGTAGATAAATAGATGCTGGTACAATCGACTAGCCTCCTCTACAGTCAAAGGATAGTCTGCGACAATCGAATCCAGAACCAATTGGTAACTATGATCCTTCATGGGAAGAAAATCTTGAAAGCGACGAATCGGATCTTTGCTAGGATTTTGGAAAAGCAATTGAAAAAGTTGGGGCTCTTTTGAGGCAAAAAGGATATAAGCAACCCCGACAGATCGAAAAGGCTTCTCATCTTCTAAAGCCTTGCGTATATACTCCACCACGACCATTTCCGCAGCAATAATAACCTCTGCTTGTAACTCAGACATATTAGCAAATTGCCCAAAAATGACTCTTGGTGTGGCGCCCAGTTTCTCTGCTAATGCTCTAGCCGTCAAACTAGACATTCCCTCTTCTCTAACCAATTGTAAAGCTGTCCCAATCATAGTCTCTTTACTAAATTTAACCTTTGGTGGCATAATACTCCTTTGACGCAACATTTGTTGCGCAACATTTGTTGCGCAACGCTTGTTACCTAAAAGAATACCATAACAAAGAAAACTTGTCAAGAAAAATCTGTAAAGCATAGAACAATAAAACCAGCCCACTGATATAAGTAACGTCTGGTCTACTAAATCTAGTCCCGAAGATTCGAACGGTGCTTGAAAACTTTACCCAGCAGGACCTCACACTAGCCATAGATATCCGCTAGGTCAAAGGTGTTGATGCCAATCGACAAGGCCTCCTCCACCTCATATTCACTCATCTAGCTAATCAGCATCATCCTAAGGACAATGATTAGCTCATTTTCAGCAACATCCATATAGTTCATGTCCTCCTCCTTTTCATTCTTCTTTCATTATAAAGTAAAGAAGACCAGACAGCAATGAATTCGCAAAGCAAAAGAGTCTGAGACAAAAGTCTAACCTTAAATATAAAAAGCGAACAAAACGAGTTATCTGACACTCAGAATACTGTCTTGTTCGCTTTTTTGTCTAATCTATCGATTTTTAAAATTTATAATAAAGAATTCCTAAAATCAAAATCATTTTGTCCCAGACTCCTCTTTTAGTGATAACTTAAAGCTCGTTTAAAGGTTTTCCAGATACCTAAATCATCTGTTTGGAGAACTAGACTAGCATACATACGTCCGATAAAGGCTGTTGCAGTCACTGCAAAAATAACCGTTATAGCAAGCGAAATCCAAGCTTCTAGTCCATTAGCGTAACCATTGATAGCTCTGAAAGGCATAAAGAAGGTCGAAATGAAAGGAATGTAAGAACCGATTTTCAAAATCAAATTGTCTCCTGCAGCTCCTAGTGCAGTAACGCCAACAAAACCAGCTATTATTAAAATCATCAACGGAGACAAGGCCTTTCCTGCATCTTCGGGACGAGAAACCATGGAACCTAAGAAGGCTGCCAAGACTACATACATGAAGAGACTGACTAAGATAAATAATAAGGTGTTAAGCGAGAAAGCCTCTCCCAAGTGATTTAGAATACCTGAATTAGCCAAGATAGGCATATCCTTAAAGAATAAGATAGCTCCAAGACCACCAACGACATAAATACCAATATGGGTCAAAATCACAAGAAGTAAGGCAATCATGCGTGCGTAGAAATAATGGCTAGCACGAATGCTTGAGAAGACCACTTCCATGATTTTGGTTCCTTTCTCGCTGGCTACTTCTTGAGCAGTGACACTAGCGTAAGTAATCAAAATCATATAGAGGAAGAAACCCAGTCCTGCAGCCGCAAAGGTTTGAACCAACTTTTTATTTTCCTTGGCTTCATCAATCTGTTCTGTAAATTGAACCGTTTGAGCCAAGCGTTTTTCCTGTTCCTGAGACAAATTTGCTTCTGAGCGGTTGAGTTGGGATTGGAGTTCATTCAACTTAGCGGTCACTGCTAACTTGATGCCACTCTCTAGTGAAGTTTCACCATGATAGACTGCCTTGAGGACACTGTTCTCCTGGTCAATGGTTAGATAGCCTTTTATTTTTTCATCCTTGATGGCTTCTTGGGCACTCGCTTCATCCTTATAGTCAAAGTTAAGACCATTGGTCGATTTAAGTTCTTCTGTAACAAGAGGAACAGAACTAACTACTGCTACCTTACTATTTTGAGCCAAGGAAGAACCTTGGAGAACACCAATTCCTCCAGATAGACCTAAAAAGAGGAAAGGTGAAATCACCATAAAGAAGAAACTCCACGACTTGACATGTCTTAGATAGGTTTCTTTGATTACAACCCACATATTTCTCATACTTCCACCCCTGATTCTAATTTAAAGATTTCATCGATTGTTGGAGCTTGTTGATCAAAAGTCGCGATATATTGACCTTGAGTCAAGATTGGAAAGAGCTCTCTACCTGCACTTTCATCATCTAAAATCAACTTCCAACTACCTTGTTTTGTCAAGCTAACCTGTTTGACATGAGGAAGACTCTCCAGTTCTTCCTTGCTTCGTTCACTTGAAACAAAGAGACGGGTTTTTCCGTATTGATTGCGGACTTCTTGGACAGGTCCATGCAATACCACACGTCCATCACGAATCATCAGGATATCATCACAAAGTTCTTCGACATTGGTCATGACATGGTCAGAAAAGATAATAGTCGCGCCACGTTCTTTTTCTTTCAAGATAACCCGCTTAAGGAGTTCGGTATTAACTGGATCCAAGCCACTAAAAGGCTCATCTAGGATAATCAAGTCTGGCTCATGAATCAGAGTAATAATCAGTTGAATTTTCTGTTGATTTCCTTTTGAGAGACTCTTAATCTTGTCCGTCAATTTTCCCTTGACTTCCAGTTTTTCCATCCATTGAGGGAGTTTTTCTTTGATTTCCTTGGTATCCATGCCTTTTAGGGTCGCCAAGTAACGAACTTGTTCAAGGACTGTCAATTTAGGCATAAGACTACGTTCTTCAGGGAGATAACCAATGCGAGCATAGGTCTCCTGACGAATATCTTGACCATCAAGCTCAATCTCCCCTTGATAGTCTAAAAATTTCAAAATACTGTGAAAAATAGTTGTTTTCCCAGCTCCATTCTTCCCAACCAGCCCCAAAATACGCCCTGGTCGTGCTTGAAAGTCAACACCAAACAAAACTTGCTTAGGCCCAAAACTTTTCTCTAGATTCCTTACTTCGAGCATCATCCACCTCCGAAATTTATTGCACTCATTATACTCCTTTTTGATAGCTTTTACAATGATTTATGTACATTTTTAAATCTTGATTTCAATAAGGATATTTACTGGATAAGGACTTTATTGACTCATCACCAAGCATTTTAGTCCTCCAGATTTTTATACTCAATAAAAATCAAAGAGCAAACTAGGAAGCGAGCCGCAGGCTGTACTTGAGTACGGCAAGACGAAGCTGACGTGGTTTGAATTTGATTTTTGAAGAGTATTAAGTGATAACTTTATTATACTCATCTCTTAATAAATCCGTTGGCTATGTCCTCAAATGTTCATTTTCAGTCCTGAATTGTTACTACTAATCTTCATCATCCTGCCTAGCTTATCGTGCTATTTTATGGTATATTTCTGATAGACTATAGATTATCATCGGCAAGGAATCTGATATGAAAAAAAGACTTAAACTCGAACCAAACAACAATAACTTAATCATTTGGGAAGCTGAACAGCCAAAAGCCGTTCTTCAGCTTGTACATGGAATGGTAGAGTACGTGGAACGATATGAAGAATTTGCTCTAGCCATGAATAAAGAAGGCTTTACTGTTATCGGCCATGATCATCTCGGCCATGGTCATACTGCTCAAAATCCAAGTCAACTCGGAGTCTTTCCTGAATCTCCCGAGGAACTCATCGATGATATTGAAAGAGTGACCTCTTTTATTCAAGAAAGCTATCCAAAACTTCCAATCGTCCTTCTAGGGCATTCTATGGGTTCTCTTATGTGTCGCTATTATGTAGCTAAGCGAAAACCACCTATCAATGCCTTGATTATCATGGCGACTGGTCAACAACCTCAGTTTCTAACTCGATTTGCTCTCATCCTAACAGAATGCATCCGACTTATAAAAGGGAATAAACACCGTAGTAAACTTCTAACCTACCTGTCCACTGACAGTTTTAACCGTAGTATTAAAAATCCTAAAACATCTGTCGATTGGCTCTCAAAAAATGAAGAATCTAACCAAGCTTATCTGAAGGATCCATTCTGTCAATTCATCCCTACTATTCCTATGTACAGATCCATTTTTTACTTCTCTAATCAAGTAGCTAGTAAGCAAGTAATCGATGAGATTCCAGCTCAACTCCCCATTCTCGTTATTTCAGGACAAGAAGACCCTCTGGGAGAAAATGGTAAAGGTATAGAAAGATTTGTAAAACTCCTAAAGGCTTCACATTCGAAAGTAAGCCTTCGATTAGTTGAAGATGCTCGTCACGAAATTCTGAACGAAATCAATCGACAAGATACTTACCACTTCTTAGCTGATTGGATGACAAAAAATATGGATGGCTAACCTAGATATAGCAGTATTACATAGAACTTATTCCCCAAGTTGATTACATCATCAGGCTGAAGCTTGATGATTTTTTGTACTAAAAAATCCATCCCTAGGGATGGATTATAGACTGTTAACGCACTTCTGCATTCACTTTGTCTTCAAGTGATGCTTGAATTTTTTCCATGTAGCGTGCGACTTCTTCATCAGTCAAGCTATCTTCTGGATTTTGGAAGGTCAAGCTATAAGCCATTGACTTCATACCAAGTCCTAGTTTTTCACCTGAGAAGACATCAAAGAGTTTGATAGCTGTCAAACGTTTCACACCTGCAGCTTGAATGGCATCAACTACATCTTGGTGAGTCACTTCAGCTTTCAAGAGAAGAGCAATATCACGGCTCACTGCTGGGAATTTAGTAATTTCCACAAATGGAGCTGCTGGTTGAAGAGCTTTCTCGATAGCTGAAAGGTTGAGCTCTGCTACATAAGTTTCTGGAATATCGTAAGCTTTAGCTGTAACAGGATGTACTTGACCGAGGAAACCAAGGACTTGGTCACCGAGTGAAATCAAGGCTGTACGTCCTGGGTGAAGGCTAGCGATTTCAGAGGTTGCTGTATAAGTCACTTCAAGACCCAAGCGAGCAAAGAGAGCTTCCAAAATTCCCTTGGCATAGAAGAAGTCAACTGGTGTTGCCGCAGTTTGGAAGTCTTTTTCAGCAACTAAGCCAGTCAAGGCAAAGGCAAAGCTATTGATTTCATTTGGCAATTCTTCTTTTGGATTACCGATTTGCTCGAAGACTTTTCCAATCTCATAAAGAGCCAAGTTTTTATTCTTACGTGCTACGTTGTAGGCAACTGTATCCAAAATACCTGAAACCATATTTTGACGGAGAACTGAACGGTCCACAGTCATTGGCCACATGAGCTCCGTTAAGTTGCTTGGTACAGTCGTGAACTCCACTGCTTTTTCAGGAGTTGTCAGAGCGTAGGTGATGATTTCTGTCAATCCAGCACCTTCTGCAATGGTACGAACTTGACGGCGCAATTTTTGTGTAGCTGTTAATTCACCGGCTGTCCCATCATCTTTTGGAAGACTAGTTGGCAAGCGGTCATAACCATAGATACGAGCGATTTCTTCAAAGAGGTCTGCCTCGATAGTGATATCCCAACGACGACGTGGAACGCTAACTGTGAAGGCTTCAGCATTTCCAGAAAGGCCAAATCCAAGACGACGGAAGACATCCTCTACATCGGCGTAGGAAAGCTCTGTACCGAGGACACGGTTGACGTCAGCAAGAGTTGAAGAAACTTCCACATCAGAAGTGTCGAGCTCACCTGCTGAAACGATACCCTTCCGCACTGTAGCACCAGCCAATTCCTCAATCATGCTTGCTGCTGCATCAAGGGCTTCATTAACAGTTGCCACATTGATCCCTTTTTCAAAGCGTGATGATGACTCAGAACGAAGGTTAAGACGACCGCTGGTCTTACGGATTGATTTTCCGTTGAAGACTGCAGCTTCAAGGACGACACGACTAGATTTCTCAGAGATTTCTGTTGCTTGACCGCCCATGACACCTGCAAGAGCTACTGGCTTGTCTGCGACAGTGATGAGTAGGTCATTTGTTTCCAAGTCACGTTCTTCACCATCCAAGGTCACCAATTTTTCACCAGCACGCGCTTCACGCACACGGATGTCACTCCCTTCAAAGGTATCCAAGTCAAAAGCATGCATTGGTTGACCAAAGTAGAGCAGGATGTAGTTTGTCACGTCCACCACGTTGTTAATAGGACGGATACCTTCGTTCATGAGAATGTTTTGCAACCATTGTGGACTTGGTGCGATGGTCACATTGTCCAAGATACGAGCTGCATAGTAAGGCGCCTTGTCTGTCTCAATGCCCACAGAAAGAGCATCTGCTGCAGCTTGGTCAGTTTCTGAAAGAGTAAATTCTTTAAAGTTGACTGCTTTGTCATAGATAGCGGCTACTTCGTGCGCTACCCCACGCATAGAAAGAGCGTCTGCACGGTTTGGAGTGATGGAAAGTTCGATGATTTCATCATCCAAGTCTAGGTAAGAGAATACTTCATCACCTGGAACGGCCTCTTGAGACAAGATTTGGATTCCATCTGCAAATTCCTTTGGTACAACTGAGTCAGAAATCCCTAATTCACCAAGTGAACAGATCATTCCGAGAGATTCCAAATCACGGATTTTCCCTTTTTTAATCTTGTAGTTATCAGCAATGCGAGCACCTGGAAGAGCCACCATAACTTTGATGCCTGCACGCACATTTGGTGCTCCACAGACGATTTGACGGGCTTCTTCTTCACCCACATTGACTTGGCAGACATGCAAATGTGTTTCTGGCACATCTTCGCAAGACAAGACTTCTCCGACGACAATTTTTGAGAGACCAGCAGCTGGTGATTCCACACCTTCTACTTCGATCCCTGTAGTTGACATTTTTTCAGCCAACTCTTGTGAGGACACATCAATGTCCACCAATTCTTTTAACCATTTGTATGATACTAACATAATTTAGTTTCCCAGAATGACAGTTGCCACTCTAGTTTTTTTCCTTTCCTATCATTTCATATAGAAGAATCATCTTCTTACCTTAATTTCTTTTTCAGTAACCAATCCGTATCTACCTTTTGCCCAACCATAAAACGATGTTGGCTAAATTTTTCAAAACCATATCGATTATAAAATGCTTGAGCTTTTGTATTATGCTCCCAAACACCTAGCCAAGCCCAGGAAAAACCATTGTTTTCGGCAAGTTCCAAAGCGAATTCAAACAATTGCTTACCAAGTCCAAATCCTTGGTATGTTTGTAGCACATAGAGGCGTTGAATTTCAAAAGCGTTATCCAATTCTCTCTCAGTTTGAGCATTTCCCCAGTTGACTTTGAGAAAACCAGCTATCTCCTCTTCCTGCATAATGAAATAGGTTTCGGATTCAGGATTTTCCAACTCAGTTGACAAAACTCTCAGACTATAAGCCTCTTCAAAGCATTCCTGTAACTGCTCTTCAGTGTTATCATGAGCAAATGTTTCACGAAAGGTTTGTTTGGCAAGTTTTGCTAACACCTCAACATCTGCTATTTCCACTTTTCTAATCATTATTTAAACTGTTCTGAGAAGCGAACATCCCCTTGGTAGAAACCACGGATATCATTGATTCCGTAACGAAGCATGGCCACACGCTCTTGACCAAGTCCAAAGGCAAATCCTGAATAGATTGTTGAATCAATGCCACTCATCTCAAGGACGCGTGGGTGAACCATACCGGCCCCCATGATTTCAATCCAACCAGTCTTCTTACAGACATTACATCCCGCTCTACAACATTTGAAGCAAGAAACGTCCACTTCAACCGATGGCTCAGTGAATGGGAAGTAAGATGGACGCAGACGGATTTGACGTTCTGCCCCAAACATCTTTTGCACAATCAACTGAAGGGTTCCTTGAAGATCCGCCATTGAGATATTTTTCCCAACAACCAATCCTTCAATTTGGTGGAATTGGTGACTGTGGGTTGCATCGTCTGTATCACGACGGAATACACGTCCTGGTGAGATCATCTTCAAAGGACCTTTAGAAAAATCATGGGCATCCATTGCACGCGCCTGAACTGGAGACGTGTGGGTACGGAGCAAGATTTCTTCTGTGATATAGAAAGTGTCCTGCATATCACGGGCTGGGTGGTCTTTTGGAAGATTCATACGTTCAAAGTTGTAGTAGTCTTTTTCAACTTCAAATCCATCCACGACTTGGTAACCCATCCCGATGAAGATATCTTCGATTTCTTCACTAATTTGAGTGAGAACGTGACGGTGACCTGTCGCAACTGGGCGACCTGGTAGTGTAACATCGATGCTCTCACTAGCTAGTTGCGCTTCCACTTTCTTTTCTTCCAAGAGCTTAGCTGTTTCTTCAAAGGCAGCGGTTAAGACATCACGAGCCTCATTGACGTGTTTCCCGATAACAGGGCGCATTTCTGCTGATACATCCTTCATCCCTTTAAGGATTTCAGTCAATGAACCTTTTTTACCAAGGACAGAGACACGCAATTCTTGCATCTCTTTTTCATTTTCAGCAGAAATCTGCTTTAAGCTAGCTAGCGTTTCTTCACGAAGCGCTTTTAATTGTTCTTCAATAGTTGACATAATTCCTCCATCAGTCTCTCGTAGATAAAAAGAAAACCACATGCCAAAAACTCCACTCGGAGCGTTGACACGCGGTACCATCCGTTTTTATCTGACAAGTCAGACCTTTATTTCTGAATCCATAGGCAAGTGAATTCACCCAGCTTTCATATAGAGAGCTTTCAGTCACGGCTCTCCTCCCTGATATACTTCCCCTGAGATACTAGTCTTGCGGATTCCTATTTAATTATTATTCATTTTATCAAAATTTAAGTAATCTTGCAAGATGTTTTGCGACTAATCAACATAGTCTCCACCTTCAAAGCCATAGTACTCTTCTAAACTGAGACCACTAGCTGCGATTTCTTTGGCTTCTTTGCCGACGTAGCGAAGATGCCATTCCTCAGCCATATAACCTGTTTCTTTTTCCTTACCTTTGAGATAGCGAACGACAAAACCATAGTCAGCTGCATGATCTAACAACCATTGGGCAGCCTTGGGTTCTGTAACTAGGTCACCATTTGTTCCAATTATGTCAAAGGCGAGACCAGTTTGATGTTCACTATAACCAGGTCTTGCAGAATAGCGGTCAGCCTCAGCTTTACCATCTTTTGTGACATAATCTTGATACAGTTTGACTTGATTCTCATAGCTTCTAAAGCCACTATAGTGATCACTAATTGGAAAACCTGCTTCCTGCATTGCTTTAATGAGTTTCATCAGCTGAGCTTTAGCTGTGGGATTTTCACCTGGATTGTAATCTTTGGACATAGGGTAATGCTTATTCGCAACTACAATCTCATCGTACTTTCCTTGAATACTATAGTGGTCACCATGATTGATGACTTCTGCTTTTTTCTGACTCGTTGCTGAGGAATTGCTCCCTATCGTTCCAGTTTCCTTTGAAGTTTGTTCAGTTTGTACATCATTCTTTTCAGTACTTGGAGTTCCGTTAGAACAAGCTGCTAAAGTCAAGACTAACAAGCCTGATAAGACAAGATATCTCTTTTTCATCGTTTATCCTTTCATATGAACACTTTATCCAATTCAACAGATAAGGTTTGGATTAAGTTTTCTAATTGTTGAGGTTGCGCCTGGCAATCTTCTGCTGCCATCTCTTCCCACGGCACCCACCAGACTGGGCCGCGTCCATTAAGGCCATGTCCATTCATATCTCCCTCTCGTCTAGGAAAAATATGCCAGTGGACATGGGCATCTCCATTTCCAAGCAACTCTACATTCATCTTTTCAGCAGAAAAAGCCTTAGAGACAGCTTCCTGCACCAGACTCATTTCCTCTAAAAAGCGAAGTTTAACGCTTGGAACTAGTTGGTGTAGTTCTGTGACATGTTCCTTGGCTAAGAATAGAGTGTAACCTTCAAAATACTGGTGGTCTCCAATGACAACATAACCTGTTTCCAGCTCCCTCACAAAGTAGGGATTTTCACCCGACTTGATGAGATCAATTCGTTGACAGATAAGGCACATAAGTTTCTCCTTTCAACTCTAAAAGGGGGTGATTAAGGTCAAAGAGTCGGTGTTTATAGGTCATCATTCCCTTCCCTCTTATCTTTATGAAAGAAATTCTTAATCTTATTAAAAAATGGAATAACTGTAAAATTATCTATAAAGCGTCTCTTACTTAACTTAGGTCCCTGTAGTTTTCGATATTCTTCGATATAAATTGTAGATACCTTCCCAATTTCACTTTCTCCAAAAATAATAGCTTTTAAAAATATTACACCAATACTTAAACAAAGTGAAACCATTCCAACAAACAGAACAATAGAAGAATTATTATACAAATAATACGCTATTCCAGCATCAACTGCGGCAATAAAGAAAGGGAGCACTGTAATGCCTATTTCAGAGTTTCTATCATCGCTTTCATTAACAGTCAATTCTGGGAGTAAAAAAATTAAAATCATTACACAAATCAAGCAAAAAACCAAAAACGAAGAGAGTTCAGTGGATTGTTCGATAAAACTCTTATACCCAGAGTATATGAAAAATAGCTGAAGTAATAACATCGTATACTGAAATAAATAAAACCATATTTTAGCTGAATTTATGAGCGGAATATTATTTTCTACTTTAATATCTAGTAATCGTTTAGAAATCTGTATCCGATGAGCTAGTTCTTTTAAATCTTCTATTTGAAGTATTTGAGAAGCAAGTTTTTTCTCTATAATTTCTATTTGATACCACACATATCCATCATCTTCTATCCACTGATATTTTCCAAAAGTTTTTATTTTTCGTCCATACGGATTAATTTTTTGAGAAATTTTAAAAAGTAGTTTTTCTAAATCTGGATTAGTAATCCCTTTATCTACCAGTTCATCAGCATAAACAACTAGTTCTTTAAAGTTTTCTTGTTTATTTTCATACACATACTTACGATATTCCTCTTTTTTCTTTTGAAAATAAGCGTACAAACTCGAAATCACCCCTGTTATTATAGCAGGCGTTGCTAATTGTTTCAGTATTTCATACATAATACTTTATCGACCCTTCAGTCCACCAACTCACTCTTGAGATAGGCATCGACCATACGTTCAGTTGCTACAACAGAATCAACATGGGTACGCTCGTATGAGTGACTAGACTCGATACCCGCTCCTAGAAGAGCGTGTTTGACTTCTGCTCCAGCTGACATGGCCGCAGAAGCATCCGAACCGTAAAATGGATAGATATCTAGTTTAAATGGAATATCTTGCTCTTTTGCTAAAGCAACCAAATGTTGACGGAATTCATAGTGGTAAGGACCTGAAGCATCCTTAACACAGATAGAGACTGTGTACTCATCTGTCTGCTGATCATCTCCCATTGCTCCCATATCTACTGCTAGATATTCGACAACCTGACTTGGGATACTTGAGTTAGCACCATGCCCCACTTCTTCAAAAACTGAAAAGGCAAAATGTGTAGTGACAGGAAGTTCAATCCCTTCTTCTTTGTAGACTTTGAGGAGATTAAGGAGAATAGCTGCGCTGACCTTGTCATCCAAATGACGAGACTTGATAAAGCCTGTATCAGTCACGACAGTTCGTGGGTCAAAACTGATAAAGTCTCCAACTTCGATACCGAGTGCGCGTGTTTCTTTTTCGTTGGTAACTTTTTCATCCAAACGAACTTCCATATTGTCCTGTGTACGTTCCGCAGTTCCAGCATCTTTGTAAACGTGACAAGAAGTTTGGTGGATCAAAATCGTACCTGAAACGGTTTTTCCTGTGCTAGCTACATGGACTGTACAGTTTTCGCCTTCAATCATGTTCCAAGGATAGCCACCGATACGATCCATCTTGAGACGACCGTCTGGTTTAACAGCACGGACGATAGCTCCCAGAGTATCCACATGAGCAGTCACATAGCGTTGTTGCTCGTCATTTTTCCCTTTAATGGTAACGTTCACTCCACCCTTAGCCGTGCGGACTGGTTGATAGCCTAGTTTTTCAAGCGTCTCAACTAGATAATTCGTAATTTCACGCGTAAAACCTGTCGGCGATGCAATAGCAGTTAGTTCTTTGATATATTCTACAGTTTGATTCATTTTTTCACCTCTCGCTACCATTATATCACTTTTCCTATCTTAGTATGTGCAAAAAAGAAAAACTTAAATACTTTGATTTTAAAATTAATCTATGGTGAAATGAAGTAAAGTATTATGATGAAAGGAATACAAAATGAACAAATATTTCAAAACGATACTTTTCTTAGCCTTGCCTTTGGCATTCTTGTTGGGATGTTCAAAACAATCTTCAACCACTTCTTCTAGCTCTTCTACACCAGAAACGACTGAGGTAAAAACTTCTGAATCTAGCACTACTGAAAAGAAATCAGAATTAAAAACTGCTACCTTTGTGAACGATTCTCAGCCTGGTGTCGTATCAACCTTAACATATACGGTTGACGGTGATAATGTTGTCAAACAAACTGCTCATAATGTCGCTGATCCTGAAGTCCTCAATAATACTGCAGATGCTGTAAAAAGTATTCTTGAAGAAACCTACAAAGGCTATAAGGGACTCAAAGGGGTAACTTTATCAGTCGAGATTAAAGATGGTAAAGTCGTCCAAGATCTTGAAATCGATCTTTCAGTTGCAAGCATTGACGAACTTAAAAAAGCTTTACCAGAAGAATACTCAGGCGTTGGAAAAAACGTAAGTTTTAAAGCCTCTAAAAAATGTTAACAGACCTTGGTTATACAGAAAAAAACTAAGCAACTAAGACTAAATAGAAAAAACTTGGCCGATGCCAAGTTTTTTTCTATTCCATTTCAAAAGCTTCACTTTCTTGTTTATTTGGAAGAACAAGAGAAAGTAGAATTCCGATAATAGCTGGTACTAACCATGGCAGAGAAGCCTCCGCAAATGGTAGAGCGTTCACGATATTTGCAAGGACCTCAACTTTAAAAGTAGATCCTAAAACACTTGCAATAGCAATGGCTGTAACAATACCAACAGTTAATTGCATTCCTGGTTTAGAAAGAGCAACAAACTTGTTCACAATCACAATCATGACAATGGCAATCGTAATTGGGTACAAAATAACGAGAACTGGTACAGAGTACTTAATAATAGCACTCAAACCAAGATTTGCAATGGCAAAACCAATCAAGGTAAAGACAGTCGCATAAACCTTGTAGCTGATTTGTGGGAAACGTCCGTTAAAGAACTCAGCAGTTGATACAATCAACCCTACAGTCGTTGTAAAGCAAGTAACGGTTACCATAGCCGCAAGGAAAAGCTGAGCAGTAGAACCAAAGATTTCTTGAGTCGCTTGAGACAAGATATAAACTCCAGGAGTTCCACTCTTCATTGCTTCTTCTGTTACTGGGAAATGATTGCCCAAGAAACCTAGACCGATGTAAAGAGCACTAAATCCAAGTGCTACAACAATTCCAACCACCCAAATGGTTGAAATGTACTCTTTCTTGTTTGAAAAACCAAGTTGTTTCAAGGTTTGTACTGCAATAACACTGAAGGCAACCGAAGCAAGCGCGTCAAGTGTATTGTATCCTTCTAAGAAACCAGCTCCAAAGGCGGAAGCTTGATAAGCTCCTGAAGCTGCTTGTGGTGCGTTCCCACCATACTTGAAAGCTCCAAGGATAACCAGAATAACAATTAAGATGGCAAAAACTGGAGTCAAGACTCGACCGATACGATCCAAGATTTTTGAAGGATTTAAGGAGATTAGGTATGCAGCTACAAAGTATAGAATGGTGAAGACAATCAAACCTAAACCTTTATCTGCTTGATCTAATAGTGGACTAATACCAACTTCAAATGATGTCGTTGCTGTACGTGGAATGGCAAAGAATGGACCAATCGACAAGTACAAAGCTGCAAGATAAATGGTCGCAAACCATGGTGAAATTTTCTTAGAAATTTCATAGATATAGCCCTTTGGATTAAGGGTTCCAATGATTAAGGTTAGGACGGCAATCCCAACACCTGAAAATACAAATCCTGCAATGGCAGGAAGAAAGTTTTCTCCAGACTGTGCGCCTAGAGTTGGAGGGAAAATCAAGTTACCTGCTCCAAAAAATATTCCAAACAGGAGTAATCCTGTTAAAGCACCTTTTTTAGCCATAAACTCTCCTTATTAAAAATAAAATACTTTCTTAGTATAACATGATTAAAGGCTAGAAAAGGCTGTCACGAAACAATTCTGAAATGTTTTCAATTTTCCGAATTTTAATGCAAAAAATCCTTCGAAGCCTTCCCATTTTTTTAAAGGTTTCGAAGAAAATTTTTCTTATTCAAAGGCATCCATGCCACCTTGGACATTGATAACCTCATAGCCTTGTTCTGCTAAAAATTGGCAGGCACGTGCGGAACGTATTCCTGACTTACAGATCACGTAGTAAGGCTGGGTTTTATCTAGTTGCTCATAAGTATCTGCCAGTTGACTCAGAGGGGAATTAAGAGCACCTTCTAAATGAAGAGCCTCAAATTCCTCTACTTCTCTCACATCTAATACAGAAAGCGACTCTTTCTGATAAAGCTGATAAAAATCGTCAAAAGTAATTTCGTTCATTCTTTTTCTCCTAAAATAGTTTTAATTCTTTTTTTCAAATCTGGAACCACTTCTTCCTCAAACCAAGGATTTTTTTTCATCCAAATTTGATTACGTGGTGATGGGTGTACCAGAGGGAAATAATCAGGCAAATAATCTTTAAATCGATGCACACGGTCTGTCACCTTGCCACTAACTTTCTCATGCAGATAGTAGGCTTGGGCATACTGACCAATCAAGAGTGTTAATTGAATATCAGGTAACTCTTTCAAGATTTTTGGATGCCATTTTTCTGCAAAATCTGGACGAGGTGGCAGGTCACCCGATTTTCCATGACCTGGAAAGTAGAAATCCATAGGCATGACTGCAAAGTAACCTGAGTTATAAAACGTGTCTTCGTCCACACCCAACCATTCTCGCAAGCGATCCCCACTTTTATCCTTCCAGTAAAGTCCTGCTTCCTGGGTTTTGAGACCAGGTGCCTGGCCAATGATATTGATACGAGCTGTTTTTGGTGCTGCAAAAAGAGGTTGGATGCCTTGCTCAGTATAGCTGGCATTCTGTGGATCCTCTATAATAGCTTGCTTGATTCTTTCAATTTGAGACATTTTCTCCTCCAAAAAGAAGTCTAAGCATTAAATCTCAGACTTCTATATGATTATTTGATCAATTCGTAGATAGCTTCAGCATAGATGGCTGCTGCACGGAAAAGATCATCCAAAGCAATAAATTCGTTGGCTTGGTGCATAGTGTCGATAGAATCTGGGAACATAGCACCGTAAGCTACACCGCGTTCCAAAAGACGTCCAAAGGTCCCACCACCGATGACTTGTTCATGACCTTTAAGTCCAGTTTGTTTTTCATAAACATTCAACAAGGTTTGAACGAGTGGGTCTTCCATTGGCACATAATGAGGAGTATGTTCATGCTCAGAAAGGCTAACTGAAGCAACAGGCAAGGTTTCAAGCACTCCTTTGATTTTTTCTGGGCTTGTTCCTTTTGGATAACGGAAGTTAAGGGCAATGGTATTATCAGCACTAGTTTCGTCAAAGCGGAAGACACCAGCATTCATAGAAAGAGCTCCCATCTTTTCATCCACATGAGCTACTTTCAAGTTTTTACCTTCGTGGTCATTCAAGAGAATCTTACCAGCAATATCGAGGTAGTCTTTTGCAGGTCCTTCAAAGGCAAATTGGCTGAGGAAAAGAGCAAGATAAGTCGCACCATTGACACCTGAAGCAGGCATAGCACCGTGGGCGGATTTACCAATTACAGTTACCTTGTACTGACCATTCTCTTCTTGGATTTCTCCTCTGAGTTTGTGTTCTGCGACGAAGGCATCTAGTTTAGCTTGCAAGTCAGCTAAGTCACCTGAAATGACTGCAGTAGCTGACTCAGGTACCATGTTTTCACGCAAGCCACCTGTAAAGCTATAAAGACGAGCTGCACCAGTATTTTTACCTGCAAAATGAAGGTACTCTGTTATATTTCCTTTTTCACCATTGATAATAGGGAATTCAGCATCTGGAGAGAAGCCAAAGTCTGGTTTTGCAAGTCCTACATGCTCAAAGTAGTAGTCCATATCTGCCCAACCTGATTCTTCATCAGTTCCGACGATAAAACGAACTTTTTTAGAAGTTGGAAGTCCCAATTCTTTGATAATTTTCAAACCATAGTAACATGCTGTTGTTGGTCCCTTATCATCAGAAGCACCACGCGCATAGAGACGACCATCTTTGATGGTTGGAGTATAAGGATCAGTGTCCCAACCGCTACCAGCAGGTACTACATCTAGGTGAGCAAAAATTCCAAGAACTTCCTTACCTTCACCAAATTCAAAATGACCTGCGTAGTTGTCTACATTTTTTGTTGGGTAGCCATCACGGTCCGCGATTTCAAGGAATTTCTCCAAGGCTTTTACAGGGCCAGGTCCAAATGGATGTTGCGCATCTACCTTGCTGTCATCACGTTCTGAGTTGATTTCCAAAAGGCTAAACAAGTCAGCCAAGAGGTCTTCTTTACGTTTTTCTACTTCTGCTGTAAAATCAATAACTGTCATTTTTTCTTCCTATCTTTTTTCGATAATTTCATCTACTGGCAAACGGTAACTTGGTTCCAATTTTTCATCTGTGTATCCCACTGTAATCAAAAGTTCTGGACGGAATCGGTCTTCGATTTCCAAAACTTCGTTAGCTTTTGATTTATCAAAACCGAGAATGATATTTGAACCAATTCCTTGGTCAGTCAAAGCAAGGACTAAGTTCATAGCTACTAGTCCTGCATTGAGAGACAAGTAATCGCTGACTTGTTGTTCATCGTAGCGAGCAAACTCAGCTGGGAGATTCTTCATATAGTACTGAAGCTGTTCTTCAGAAAAATTCTTGGCACCACCAATACGTGCAATCTTACGAGCACGCTGAGAAAGATCAGTATCTGTAAACAAAGCAATAGTAACTGGCGCTTCTGATACTTGTTCAAAGTTTGAACCGTAAGCCAATTTTGCTAGTTCAGCATTTTTCTCACGAACCACGACAAATTTCCAAGGCTGACTGTTGTGAGCGCTTGGGGCCAAGGTTGCGATTTCAATAGCTGTTCGAACATCCTTGGGATCAACTGGTTTATCAATAAAATGCTTAGTCGCATGACGTTTTTTATTTAACTCA
Source organism: uncultured Streptococcus sp. (assembly GCA_963530385.1). Taxonomy (GTDB): domain Bacteria; phylum Bacillota; class Bacilli; order Lactobacillales; family Streptococcaceae; genus Streptococcus. The sequence goes on from CAUSCX010000001.1 coordinate 112,219, forward strand.
AGAAATTTCATAATTGATTTCCTTTTCTATTTCTACTGCTTCCATTTTACCACATTCTGAAAGAGCTTGCAGAGATTTTTCATTTGTGGACTAAATTATCTTTTTCTTATCTGATTTGAATTTTAGATTACAAACTCAAACTGAAAATTATAATATTTTTCTATCACTTCCATAAAAAATATATATTGGATATCTGATTGATTGTCTGGTAAGCTAGATACCATTAAGTAAAGGAGACTCTTATGAAAAAATTATTCTTATTATTAGCCATTAGTCCCTTGTTGGTCGCCTGTGGACAAGCCAAACAAGATAGTACTTCTACTGCCACTGCTAGTCCTAAAACCATTGTCGTAGCAACTGCTGGAGACATCCCTCCTTTTGATTTTGAAAAAGATGGTAATTTGACCGGATATGATGTTGAGGTTTTAAAAGCAGTCGATGAAAAACTGGACCAATACAAGATTGAATTTCAAAAAACAGCTTGGGAAAGTATCTTCCCTGGAGTGGATGCTGACCGTTACCAAGCTGCTGCCAATAACTTGAGCTACACCAAAGAAAGAGCAGACAAATATCTCTACTCGCTACCTATCGCAAAAAATCCTTTGGTTCTTGTGAGCAGAAAAGACAATGCACTTACTTCTCTTCAAGACATCGCTGGTAAAACAACCCAGGATGACACCGGAACTTCTACTGCCAAGGTCGTTACAGACTGGAATCAAAACCACTCCGACAATCCTGCTACCATCCAATATTCTGGCGAAGATGTGGCTAAGCGCCTGACTGACCTCGCCAACGGTGAATTTGATTTCCTAATCTTTGATAAAATCTCTGTTCAAAAAATTATCCAAGACCGAGGTTTAGACTTGAACCTAGTCGACTTGGAAAGCAATGACAATCCAAACAACTACATCATCTTCTCAAGCGACGAAAAAGAATTTAAAGAACAATTTGACAAGGTTCTCAAAGAACTCTACCAAGATGGAACCCTTGAAAAACTCAGCAAAACTTATCTCGGTGGTTCTTACCTACCAGATCAATCTCAATTACAATAAGATATATTAAAAACGATTGGCTCGTCCAATCGTTTGTTTAGTATCTGTTAATTAAAGCAACTCTTACAAAAAATCAAAATAATTCTTGACATCCTCTACATAGCCATGCTTTTCAATTAAACTAGCTAACAAATCTCTATTATGTCCTTGGTAATTGTCCTCACGTCGTAACTCTTCATACATTTCGATGAAAGGAAGGCCTTTGGTCTGGGCTAATTCTAGCTCTGCTTCATAGTCATAAACAACTTTTCGAAATTGGATATTGACCAATTCACCATTTTCAACCTCAAGTAAGGCATACTGGG
>CAUSCX010000002.1:0-84533 GCA_963530385.1 uncultured Streptococcus sp.
ATTGGGATGAATGCCTTTGTAAAAAGTAATGTTTTTTAAATCATCAAAAATCATAGTAATTTCCTTCGCTTCTGATACTTATTCCAATTCGATTTATCTTTTTACAATTTCCCTTAAATAGTGCGGACGGAAACAACTTTCTACGAAACTTCATTCCTAATTTTTGAGTCTAAAGTTTCAAAAATTCCGTCCAAGATAAGTACAACATACTTATCTTGGATACTACTAAGATGGGAAACAACTATTCTAAATAGTATCTAAAAAGTCAAAAATTAAGTTTATAAGTGTCTAACAAAACTTCAAGAAGTAAGGAACTACTCTCCATTTTGTAGACACTTATATAGCCTATATTCTCTTAGTCTATCAACTATACTTCTGCATACTGATAAACAAATTGTACGATATTCAATTTTCGCAGAGTACTATCCTTTGACAGCTCCCATAGTAATCCCTTGAGTGAAGGATTTTTGGAAGACAAGGAAGACTGTTACGATTGGCACAGCTGCAAGGGCAGCACCAGCCATGATCAAACCGTAGTTGGTTGCCATCTCGGCCTGCATAGTCGCAACCCCGAGTGAGATGGTCAAGTTTTGACGTGAAGTCAACATTACCAATTGCATGAAGTAGTCATTCCATGTATTGATGAAGGTAAAGATTGCAAGTGCTGCAAATCCTGGCTTCACGATAGGGAAGGCTACGCTCCAGAATGTACGAATCTCACCACATCCATCGATTTTAGCAGATTCAAGCAATTCTGTAGGAATGTTTTCACTGAATTGTTTCATAAGGAAGACCCCAAATGGCCATCCGATCAAAGGCAAGATAACTGCCCAAAGAGTGTCGTGGATTCCCATAAAGTTGACGATACGTACCAATGGTACAAGGACAACTTGTTTTGGAAGGGCCATGGCAGCGATGAAGATTGCAAAGAGAATGCGTTGTCCATAGAAACGTTTCTTAGCCAAGACATAACCCGCTAGTGAAGAGGTTGCACAAACCAAGAACATCGTTACTAAAGAAATGAACACTGAATTCCACATCCATTGCAAGGCTGGGTTTTGCACCATCAATTGTTGGAAGTTCTCCATAGTTGGAGCTTTAGGGAACCATTGTGGTGGAATCATAATGGTATCTGGTTGTGATTTGAATGCACCTGTCAAGATCCAGTAGAATGGGAAGATAAACAGTACAGTCAACAAGAGCAAAATGATTGTTGAAATAACAGTAAAGGCTGTTAATGGTTTCTTTTGTTGTGTAGGTTGCATAGCTGTCTCCTTTCCTTAATATTCTACATCGTTTCCGAGGATCTTGAATTGAGCGAAGCTGACAAGGGCAATCATAACTGCCAAGAATACACCAATAGTATTGGCATAGCCATATTCAGTCAATTGGAAGGCTTTTTCGTAGAGGTAGTACATAAGTGTACTTGTTGAGTAGTTTGGACCACCAGATGTCAACAACTGAATCAAGGCGAAACATTGGAATGAGTTGATGGTTGTAATGATTGCGATATAAAGTGTTGTTGGAAGGAGGCTTGGCCATTTAATCTTCCAGAATACTTGAAATTCAGTCGCACCGTCAACACGCGCTGCTTCTACAAGTGAATTATCAATATTACCCATTGCAGCGATATAAAGAATGATTGGTTGACCAACTGATGTTGTCAAGAGAATAATCATAATCGCCATCAAAGCCCAGTTTTTATCTCCCAACCAAGAAATGTTTTGGCTGATGATATGGCTTGACTTAAGCACGAAGTTCAAAATACCTGATAGTGGATCGTAGATCCATTTCCATACTACTGTTACGGCAACACTACCTGTTACTACAGGAAGGAAGAATACGAAACGGTAGAAAGATCTAGCAACGGCATTTTGTTGGTAAGTTTGTGATGCCACAAAGAGCGAGAAGAGTACAACGACTGGTACAGACCCAATAACCAAGATTACGGTATTAATCAAAGATTTTGTAAAGACAGGGTCTTTAAACATACGAATGTAGTTGTCCAAGCCAACAAACTCAAAGCTAGTCATCGAGTAGTTAAAGAAACTTGTGATGAAGCCCATAATCATTGGAGCTAAAACGAAGACGGTAAAGAAGATTAATACTGGTGCTAGGAATGCGTAGGAAATAATCGTTTCCCGCATGCGAATTTTATTGATTTTCACAGTCGGCACCTCACTTTCACATAGTTTTGTTTTTTTGACTGTTATCTGACCCTGATCTAAAATCAAAATGAAATTTTTCTAAGATTCGTCAATGTAAAAACTTCATTTTAATTTTGACCTGTCAGTTGCTTCTATTTCAAACAAAAGTCCCCCTTTTCATACACAGATGTGCTCAGGGAAAAGGGGGAAACTCAGTTTTTATTTAGGGCTTATTATTTAGCTGCTTTTTTGATTGTTTCATTCGCTTTTTCAGTGAATGCTTTCAATGCTGCAGCAGGTTGTTCGTCACCATTTGATACAGCTTGCAACATTGGGAACCAAAGTGTTCTCATTTCAGCAAAGCCGTCGATTGTGTTGTAGTATGGTGAGTAGTATTGAGTCCAGCTACCGATTGTTTCCATACGTTTGTCATCATAAAGTTTTCCAAATGAAGTACGAACTGGGAATGCGCCTGTACGAACTACGTCTTTAGGACCCCATTCTTTGTCATCTGCGATGAATTGGATGAATTCCTTAGCTGCTGCGACTTTCTTTTCGTCTTTGTTGTTAAATACTGCAAATCCGTTTACAAGGTATTCAAGAGCTGGTTTACCAGAATCAGATGGGAATGGTACTTCTACCACTTCTACTTTACTTGATTCCAAAAGTTTAGCTTGGATACCATTTTGAGCTGGTGCCCAAAGAGTAGTGTATGATGTTTGGCCGTTAGCAAAGTTTTGGATGTCTGCTCCACCGTCAAATTGTGAACCATTGTTCAACAAACCATCTTTAATCCAGCTAGCTGCTTTTTCAAGACCTTTAACGAATTTAGGATCATCAGTTGTATACTTAGTAACATCTTTATCAGTTACAGAAGCTCCATAAAGGTTTGAGATGAAGGCACGTGTTCCTTGGTCTCCCCCTTGACCTGAACTGAACAATGAACCTGGTGTATATCCTTTATCTTTAAGCGCTTTCAAAACTTTTTCAAAGTCATCGGTTGTCCAACCTTCTTTTACAAGGTTTGCAACTCCTGCATCTTCCAACATTTTCTTGTTCATCGCCATGTAGAATGGTGCAGAACTGATTGGATACATGTAAGCTTTATCACCAGCTTTACTTGCTTGAATGATATTTTCGTTGTTAACATCTTTAACAAATTCATCTGTAAAGAGGTCGTTCAACTCAGCCAATTTACCATTTTTACCGTATTGGATGATACGTCCTGGTGCGTCAAAGAGAACGTCTGGCGCAGTTCCTGCTTCGATTGCTGTTGTGATTTTTTCTGGACCAGATTTGAAGTCGATTGTTTCTAGTTTAACTTTAACATCTGGATTTGCTTTTTCGAAAGCTTCGATGATAGATTTTTCATAAGTTCCTACACCGTCGCCAGTTTTTTCTTGAGTAAAGACTGGGAATGCCCACCAAGTAATTTCAGTTTTTCCACTGTCACTACCAGAGCTAGCAGCATCTTTGTTAGCATCTGATTTTCCACAAGCAGCAAGAGATAGAACCGCAGCACCCGCAAGTACTGTACAAGCTAGTTTTTTAAATTTCATTTGTATTCTCCTAAATGATGATAAGCGTATCCGAATCGGATAATGAGTAATGTCGACTTTGTATACGTTTTCATTTTTTCCTACTAATCAACCACTCTCCTCGTGTTTTAATTGTCTTATTTGAGACCCGCAACAAATCGTTCCGTAATCTCTTTTGGTCTAGTAATAGCTCCACCAACTACGATACCTCGCACCCCGTAACCTAGGATTTGCTTAGCCTGTTCTGGTGTGTGAATTTTCCCTTCTGCGATGACGTCTACTCCTGCATCGCAAAGTTTCTTAATCAATTCAAAGTCTGGACCATCCACTTTCGGGCTGTATGATGTATAGCCCGATAAGGTTGTTCCAACAAAGTCAATTCCTGCTTCTACTGCTGCTAGACCTTCTTCAAAGGTACTTGTGTCAGCCATCAAGAGTTGATTTGGATATTTTTCTTTGATTTGGCGGATAAATTCTTGAATAGTCAAACCATCATAACGTTCTCTCTTGGTACAATCAAGAGCAATAACCTCAATGTCCAGAGCTGCTAATTCATCGACCTCTTTCATGGTAGCAGTGATGAATGGTTCTTGTGGTGGATAATCACGTTTGATAATTCCAATAATCGGAAGTTTTGTGACCTCTTGAATTTCCTTAATATCTCGAACACTATTTGCTCGGATACCCACTGCTCCACCTTGCTCAGCTGCTTTTGCTAGCAAGGGCATAACACCCCCCGCTTCTGTATACAGCGGTTCGTGAGGAAGGGCCTGACAAGAAACGATGATTCCATCTTTGATTTGTTCAATCAAGGCTTCTTTACTAATTTGTGGCATCTACTTTCCTCCTTTTCTTTTCCTTTGTGTTTATGTGACTATTATAGCTTATTATTAAAGCGCTTTCAATAACTTGTGCTAGAATAGATTGGAGTTTCAAAACAATTTTATGCAACAGTTTCTTCTGAAAGTAGTTTCAGGGGCCTAAAATCTATCCCAACACCTCTTAAATCTTAAAACCAACCCTTTTTTCTCGCAAACATGAAAGAAAAAGGCCGTGACAAATTTTCGTTACGACCCTTTCTAACTAAGATTTAGTTTCACTAAGGAAACCTTCAATTTCAACTATTTGACTAATCTTCTTTTCTCTTCCCCAAAGCAAACATGCCAAGAAGCATCCCCACAAGCCCCACTGATGCAAGGGCAGCGGCATCTTTACTTCCTGTCTTAGGAAGAACATTTTGACCAACTGCAGGTGCTTGATAGGTCTTATCTTGTGACATAGCTTGAGATACAATAGACTGTTGACCTTTGTGATCTGGATTTTTAGGGCTCGCTACTTCCGAACCCTTGACGTCTCCTGCAAATCCTGGTTTTTCTGTTGACCCGACGTCATTCTTCACACTGCCCGTGAATGCTGGGACTTCGTTAACAGCAGGTTCTAGACCATTGACTCCACCCACAAATCCTGGTTTTTCAGGAGTTACAGGACTATCAGCACTTACACCACCTGTAAATTCTGGTTGTTCATGAACTGCTGCTTCTACACCATTGACACCACCTGCAAATTCTGGAAGTTCTACTATCGGTGCTGCTTCTTCACCTACTGCACCAATAGGTTCAGTATACTCTGGGAGCTCCGTTACAGCTGCTTCACTACCATTGACTCCACCTGTAAATTCTGGAAGTTCAGAAGTCGCAGCTTCTACACCATTAACACCACCCGTGAATTCTGGTACTTCGTTAACAGCAGCTTCACTACCGTTGGCAGCTCCAGGAATACCTGCTCTTTCAAGACTCACTGGAAGGTTGTGCATACTCTCGATAGCTCCAGAAGCAAGTCCAGTTATTTCTTGACCACGATCTGACTTGTCTATTGTAAATAGCAAAGTCTTCGTATCGTACTGGGTCATGAAGTTTACTTTTTTACCATTTGCCAACTGAAGTGTTGGGATTTTGTTAACCAAAACTTCTGAATCAAATTCTACTGCAAGAATTCCTGGCCATTTTTCAATAACATTTTTAACTTTGGCTTCTTTAGGAGAAATTCTTTCCTTCGTTAAGAAATCCCAGTTGAATTTCTTGAAGGATAGAGTATAAGGATTGCCACCAGCTTCATGATGTTCGTACAAGAGACCAAATTCTTTTGGTCCGATCTGTTGAAGTGAGTTATAGGCATACTCCCCTTCTTGAATCAAATGATGATGCAGCCAAGTCAACTCGCCATCTTCTTCTACACGAGCCACTCGAATGTAACCATTCTTACGACCTGGGCCATTGGCATTTGCTAGAAGGATATACTCCTTACCATCTTGAACCGTATGAGTCGCTGCCATTTGAACATAGACATCTGGTACATCATAGCGCGCTACATGGTTATCCCATGTAATACCACCATCATGACTTGTCGCAACCTGCAAATCACCTGTCAAACCACGCATAAAGAGTTTCAACTGACCATTATTCAATTGAACAACAGAAGCTTCTGTATTTTGAGCATAGTAATTGTTCATGTTGCTTGAATCAACTACTGTGCCATCATGAAGTGTACGCTTGTCATTGACACCGCCACCCATATGCCAAGTCTTACCATGGTCATCTGAGTAGATGATACGAGATGATTGAGAACCATTGAGGTGGTTTGTTCTATTCGTCGTATAGACAGGAACGACAATCCGACCTTTATGAGGTCCATTCTGGAGGGTAATGCCCACTCCAGGTCCCACACCTAAGAATTTCATCCAATCAGCTTTGACCATTGGAGTAATATCTTGTGGTGCAGACCAAGTCTTACCATCATCATCACTGTAAGACATCCATAGGTAGCTGTCTTTAGCAATTCTAAATGGAGAAGTTTTATTGCTTGTAAAATAGATATTTCCTAGCAGTTGCTCACCCTGATAAAGATCACCTTTATCGCTATAAGCCGGTTTGACAGGATTTACAACAACACGGTAATCCGTTGCCTGACCATCTGGTGTGTAGACAAGGCCATTTTCTCGAATGGTATAGGCTCCATTTTCTCCTTCACGGTAGAGAATTTGGTAGGTTTTTCCATCAATTTCTTTATAAGCCTCCTCTTTTTCAGTTGACATCCCAAAGATACCTTTCCCTTCTGGGAACATATCATAGACTGAGAAGATGCGCTTAGTTTCAGTATCTTGAACCAAGACCATGTCGATATTCACTGGTGAACCAACAGATGGATCAGTAGCTTTTGGATTGTCGCGTAGATTGGTAAGTGTGATACGATCGCCCCATGTTTGACCCTGATCTTCACTTCGTTTGACGACCATACCGATATCTCCCCAGTCATAGTGGTGCAAGCGGCGTTCGTCAGCTCCAGCAATCAGAGTTCCCTTGTCAGTCTTAAGGAGGGCTGGAATACGATAGCTATTAATACCATCTGGATTTAATTGTCCATTTTTACCAGCTTCAAAGACATCCTTTTTATCTGTTATCTCAGCTCCTTCTGGAAGCTTTTTCTCTAATTCGGATCTTTCAAAGAGGTAGCTACGATTTTGAACCTCTTCTGGACTCAAGGCACGATCGTAAACAGTTAGATTACGAACTTGTAAGCCTGCCCCCCAAACCATACTTCCTGCACGATTTGTGGAACCAATTTGCATATGATTTACATCAGGCATATCTTTGATAAAACGTCCTGATTTCTTACTTGTTCGTGACAAGACTCCATTTACATAGAGACGAACTTGTCCATCTGGAGAATCTGCACTTGGTCTTTCAACTGTAAAGGTTACTGAGTTCCACTGACCTGGTTTGACTGTTAATGGTGCATCTGTGTATCTATCATAAAATTGGTCGCCGTTTTGATCGCGGCCCTCAATCAAGGCAATGTTGTTGTAAACAGCCATGGTGAAATATTCATTTCGAACCGTATCACTTGAGGCTGAGAAAAGGTTGTAAAATGCTGGTGCAGAAGCATCTGGTTTGAACTCCATATGAATGGTCGCATTTTGAAGCTGTTTCAGTTTGTCCAATTGCTCTGTCAGATCAATTCTATTGCTATTTGCAGCATTAGTCTCTACATCTTCCTTTTCAAGAACAGTATTGACATTTTTCAACTCTCTAGCATAGTAATCCCGTGGAAGCGAAGCTGGATCTTTTTCGGTTTCTCTAGTTGCTTCTGCCGTTTCTGCTGTTGCAGTTGTCTCTGTTCCAGTATGTGCTTCTGTAGATGTATGTGTGACTGTATCTACCCCATTAGACTCTGTCGCACTCTTTTCAGTATCTACTGCTTTTTCTGCCTGATCCTTCTCTACTCCTAGTTCTGTCGTTTCCTTATTGGTAGTTGTTGATTCTTGTGCTAATACTGGCGATGCACCAAAAACAACTGCTCCAATAACGACTGAAGCGGCTCCTACTGTAAATTTACGAATTCCGTATCGTTGTTTTCTATCCAACTGATTATGCTTCATCTTTCTTCCTTTCATTTTTAAAAATAAAGCGCTTTCTTTTTTGATTAAAATTTTTAGTCATCTGACTAAATGACAAAAATTACTTTTTCACGAATGGTTACACTCGCTCTTTCAAATTTTCTCTCACTTAACGATCAACAATCTATCATCATGCCATCGTTAACTAGAGTCTCCTACTCCTTTCAAATTTTATCTTATTCTCATTATATAATAAATTTCTCTATTTTAAGATAGATGAATATAGAACAGATTGTACTTTTAGTTTTAGAAATATAAAATTGGACATTTGAAACTACTTTCGGATGCTTTGGATTTTTCTAACATAAAATTGCTTCATTCAGTTGAATCGTTTTTTTAATGAACTTTATATCAAACTTATACTCAATGAAAATCAAAGAGCAAACTAGGAAGCTAGCCGCAGGTTGCTCAAAGCATGCTTTGAGGTTGCAGATAAAACTGACGAAGTCGGTAACATTCGTACGGCAAGGCGAAGCTGACGTGGTTTGAAGAGATTTTCGAAGAGTATTAACTATTTGACTCCTGATTTATCTAGATCAAAAAGGCCGTAACTAGTTCTAGTCACGACCCTTTCTAATATAAGATCAAATTTCTCTATGAATTTCGTTGGTTTTAACTATTTCATTGATCTTCTTTTTTCTTACCCATGGCAAACATACCTAGGAGCATGCCTACAAATCCTAAAGAGGCAAGAGGAGCGACATCTTCACTTCCTGTTTCAGGAAGGAGATGCTGGCGAGCAGCAGGAGCTTGATAAGTAAGATCTTGTGCCATAGCCTGAACCACAACTGACTGTTCTCCCTTATACTCTGAGATCTCATGAACAGCAGCTTCAGCACTGTTTACACCACCCGCAAAAGCTGGGATATTTGAACTAACAGCCTCTACCGCATTAGTGCCACCTTCATAGGCTGGAAGTTCTGAACTTGCTGCTTCTACTCCATTCACGCCACCTGTGTACTCTGGAACTTCTAACTTAGCGGCCTCTACTCCATTCACGCCACCTGTGTACTCTGGAACTTCTAACTTAGCGGCCTCTACTCCATTCACGCCACCTGTGTACTCTGGAATTTCTAACTTAGCGGCCTCTACTCCATTCACGCTACCTGTGTATTCTGGAACTTCTAACTTAGCGGCCTCTACTCCATTCACGCTACCTGTATACTCTGGAACTTCTAACTTAGCAGTTTCAACTGCATTGACGCCACCTGTGTATTCTGGAACTTCTAACTTAGCAGACTCTACTCCGTTGACACCACCTGTGTATTCTGGAGTTTCTAACTTAGTGGCCTCTACTCCATTCACGCTACCTGTGTATTCTGGGACTTCTAACTTAGCGGATTCTACTGCATTGACGCCACCTGTGTATTCTGGAACTTCTAACTTAGCAGATTCTACTGCATTGACGCCACCCTCAAATTCTGAGCTTTCTGATGTAGTTGCTTCAGCACCATTGACGCCACCCTCGAAGTCTGAGACTTCATGAACAGCCGCTTCGGCACCATTGACGCCACCTTCGAATTCTGGGACTTTATTAATAGTTCCCGGTGGATTTTCTTCAACTTCTATTTCTGGAACTTCATGAATAGCGGCTACTTCGCCGTTCACACCACCTGAGAAGTCTGGCACATCATGAACGGCTGCTTCCTCACCGTTGATGCCGCCTTCAAAGGCTGGATCCTCGTGAACTGTACCTTCACCATTGACTGCACCTGTAAATTCTGGGACTTCATGGATTTCTGCTTTTGCTCCATTTTTACCACCAGGAACTCCTGCACCTTCAAGACTTACAGGTAAATTATGCATGCTCTCAATTGCACCATCAATGATTTCTGTAATTTCTTGACCAATATCTTCCTTGTTAACTGCGAAAAGCAATGTTTTTGTATCGTATTGCGTCAAGAACGCCGCAAAATTACCATTTGCCAGTTTAAGAACTGGTGGCCGATTCACCAATACTTCTGAATCAAATTCTAAAGCAATGACATTTTTGCTCATCTCTACAGCATTTTTCACAGTTGCTTTTGTTGGAGAAATTCTATCCTTGCTCAAGAAATCCCAGTTGAATTTCTTATAAGACAAGGTATATTCATTTTGAGTGGCAGTCGCATGCTCATAAAGCAAGCCAAATTCGCCATTTCCAAGATCTTGCAAGGAGTTATAAGCAAATTTACCACTTTGAATAGGATTGTGCTTGAGCCAAGTCAAATCTCCGTTAGCTTCCACACGTGCCAAGTGCACCAGACCATTGTAGCGTCCTGGTCCACCTGCGTTACTGAGGACGATATATTCCTTACCATCTTGTACCGTATGAATAGCCGACATTTGAACATAGACATCTTTGACATCCGAATAGCGTTTTACATCTTTTTCCCAAGTCGCTCCGCCATCTTTACTTGTTGCAACCTGCAAATCTCCTGTCAATCCACGCATAAAGAGTTTGAGGTCTCCATTATTCAACTGAACAACGGTTGACTCAGTATTTTGAGCACCTGGATTATTCATAGTTGAAGAGTGAATTGTTTGGTTACCTACTGGACGGTTATCATTGACAGCTTCACCAGCGTGCCAAGTTTCACCATGGTCGTCTGAATAAAGGACGCGTGAAGACTGGGATCCACTTAGGTAGGATACGTTATTTGTAGTGTAGGCAGGGATAACAAGACGCCCTTTATGAGGCCCTGAATGCAAGGCAATCCCTGTACCAGGTCCAGTACCTAAGAAGTGCATCCAGTCCTTACGAATACCGTATGTAATATCTTTTGGTGCGGACCAAGTTTTTCCATCGTCATCACTATAAGACATCCAGAGATAGTTGGTGTTTGAAACTCTAAAGATATTCTTGTCGCTATAATCAAAGTAGACGTTACCAATCAGTTCTTCACCTTTATACAAATCCCCCTTATCACTATAGGCTGGCTTCTTAGGATCAACTACAACTCTATATTCTGTTTTTCTATTTTCAGGGTCGAAAACTTCACCATTTTCACGGATTGTATAACGTCCTGAATCACCTTGTTTGTACAAGACTTGGTATACCTTGTCCCCAATTTGTTCATAGGCTTGTGGTGCTTTTCCTGGAAGAGAAAATACAGCCTTACCTTCAAGGAACATATCATAAATTGAAAAGATTCTCTTAGTTTTCGGATCTTGGACTAGGGCCATGTCAATGTTGACTGGTGATGGCCATTCTGGATTCTTAGCATTCTCATTATCACGAGGATTTGAGATGACAATTCTATCTCCCCATGTTTTGCCCTTATCATCACTACGACGAACAACCATACCGATATCACCCCAGTCAGAGTGATGCAAGCGTCTCTCATCTGCACCAGCAATCAAGGTTCCTTTATCAGTTTTCAGCAGGGCTGGAATACGGTAGCTTGCAATACCATCTTTATTTGGCTTGCGGTTCTCACCACCTTCAAAAACGTCCAGTTTATCAGTAACTTCTGCTCCTTCAGGAAGTTTCTTCTCCAACTCTCCTCTTTCAAAAAGTTGACTACGTTTTTTAACTTCTTCTGGAGTAAGAGTACGATCATAAACAGTTAGATTACGGACTTTAAGATTAGAACCCCAGAAGTTTTTGCCTGTGCGTTTTGTGGTACCGATTTGCACATGGTTGACATCTGGCATGTCTTGGATGAAACGACCAGACTGAGGACTTGTGCGTGACAAGACACCATTTACATAGACACGAACTTGACCTTTTGGTTGGTCTGCATTTGGTCTTTCAACTGTGAAGGTTACAGAGTTCCACTCACCTGGCTTAATTTTCAAAGGAGCAGTTTTATAATCACCATAGAATTGGTTTCCATTTGCATCACGACCTTCAACGATAGCTGTGTTATCAAGGATGGCCATAGTGAAATACTCATTTACTTTGGTATCACTAGAAACTGAGAAGAGGTTGTAAAAACGTGGAGCAGATGCATCTGGCTTAAACTCCATATGAATAGTCGCATTTTGAAGTTTTTTAAGCTTGTCGAGTTCCTCTTTCATGTCAACTCTTTGACCGTTTGAAGGATTGGTTTCAACATCTTCCTTCTCTATAACAGTATTGACATTTTCCAACTCTCTTGCATAAAAGTCACGGGGAATGTTTCCAACTTCCTCGTCTTCACTCTCTGTAGCTGGATTTCCGTTTGATGCTTCTGTTTCTGTTGGTTTTTCAGACCCTGGGTTTGCTTGCAACTCTTCACGGCTCACTTCTGTTCCACTATTATTTACTGTGGTTACTTGGCCTGCAGGCTCCTTATCTAAATTAGCTAGACTTCCTGTCTCTACTTCCTTAGACAATTCTGGCAAAGATTGCCCCGCTGTTTCACCATTCGTTGATGGCGCCTCTTGAGCCAAAGCCGGTGCAGCACCAAAAACAACCGCTCCAATCACTACTGAAGCTGCTCCAACTGCAAATTTCCGAATTCCATATCTCTGTTTTCTATTAAAATCTCTCTGATTCATGTGTTCCCTTCCGTTATTTTTTAAAAAATAAAGCGCTTTCTTTTTTGCTTAAAATTTTTAGCCTTTCAGACTAGCTGCAAATAAGAAACTGTATTATTGAATGAAATTGCCATTCTTTGTAGATGAAATGCTGTTGCTCTTCTATAAATTCCAAGTTAAAAGATTCGCAACTAGCTATACTCCTTTCATTTTTTATCTTAACCATATTATATAATAAATATTCTAAATTTTAGACTTCATAATCTATAATAGATTTTACTTTCAAAGATATTTAGAAGTTTCAAACTACCTGAAACTACTTTCTCATTATCTGGGTCACATAAAGAAAAGCCTGTAGTTCATTCGAAACTACAGAGCTTTTTTTCAATTTTTAGTGACCAAGATATGTAAAGGGGATCTCACTACCACACAACCAATTGTAAACTTGATCATTGACATGAACATTCATGGCCTCATGAGCGTATTCAGGCATGATACGATAACTCTTTTCACAAGTCAAACGGTTGTAAATAGCAAACTGAGTGATTGGATAGCAAACATCGTCATCAAGCCCAGTAATCATTCGAACTTCCCCCTTAATGCGATGGGCAAGATTTTTTACATCGATATAGGCGAGCGTCTCCATAATCTGCTCTTCTGTCTCATGGAATGGATCATGGAACTTAAAATAACGAAAGAGTTCATCATAGGCTTCGCTGGTATTCCCTATCTCTAGCACTCGTCTAAAGTCTGATAAGAATGGATAAATAGCAACTGTACGTTTGATACGTGGATTCAGCCCCGCAGCCACTAGAGCTAGTGCCCCTCCTTGAGAAGCTCCATAGCTTGCTAATTGCCCCTCATCCACTTGTGGGAAACTAGCGACAATTTCAACCAATTGATAGATATCTAGATAGACATCTTTATAGAAGAGTTGCTCTTTTCCTTCTACAGCTCCACGGATGATTTGGCCCTTAACTGTATTTCCGAGAGGTGAGCGCCAACCATCTTGTGAATAACCAGACTGCCCTCTGACATCCATAGATACAACACCATAACCAGCTACTATAAAAGCTAGCATATCTGTCCAATCCCAGCAACGTCCCATATAGCCATGGAAGTGGAAAATGACAGGTACTTTCTTTTCTGATTTTGGTAAGACTATACGCGCATAAACAAGGCCATCACGAGTACCCTTAAAGCTTAACTCATAACACTTCACATTGGGAATATGAAAATCACGTTCCTCTAGTTGGTAGTCTGGCAAAACCGAAACCTTGTCAATCTCACCATCCCAAAAAGCATCAAAATCCTGTGGAACTTCATCTCTTCCTTTATATGTTTTCATTTCTTCTACTAATGCTGGATTTCTCATAAAACCCTCCTTTGTTTTGTAACCGTTATCATAACTCTAGCACACAAAGTAAGGCAATGCAAGGTAGATTCTTAAATAGAAAGTGATTTTAATTTTGCAGCTTCAGCGAAGCTAGTCTGAAAGTAGTTTTATTCATTCCATTCTGTATAGATTCAATACACTTTCAAAGAAAATAGCTCCTTTGATCTCTCCTCCAAAAGTTATTGAAGACTAATCTTATACTCTTCAAAAATCAAATTCAAACTACGTCAGCTTTATCTGCAACCTCAAAGCCGTGCTTTGAGCAACCTGCGGCTAGCTTCCTAGTTTGCTCTTTGATTTTCATTGAGTATTAGCATGTTTTCGGGTATATCGTTGTCTATTTTTAAACTAATGTTCTTTTACAAAAATAAAAAGTTTCATAATCTTAATAGAATTGTTCTATCAAGATTACAAAACTCTTTCTTATTTCAAATCTTTTTTATAGCGTTCCAACTCAGCTTGGTTTGCCCAAACATAGTGACCTGGACGAATTTCTACCATAGAAGGCTTATCAGTTTCATAGTCATGTTGATCTGGATCATAGACTTTCAATACTTTTTTACGTTCCAAGATTGGGTCCGGAATCGGAACAGCTGATAGAAGTGCCTGTGTATATGGATGAACTGGATTGTTAAACAATTCTTCAGTTTCAGCCACTTCAACAATAACACCCTTATAAATCACCGCGATACGATCAGAGATGAAACGAACCACTGACAAATCGTGGGCGATAAAGAGATAGGTCAATCCTAATTCTTTTTGGAATTTCTTGAGCAAGTTCAAAACTTGGGCACGTACTGAAACG
Organism: uncultured Streptococcus sp.; assembly: GCA_963530385.1. GTDB lineage: Bacteria > Bacillota > Bacilli > Lactobacillales > Streptococcaceae > Streptococcus. The sequence continues at coordinate 14,783 of CAUSCX010000002.1, forward strand.
TCCAAGGCTGAAATTGGCTCATCCGCAATAACGAAGTCAGGTTGCATAACCAAGGCACGGGCAATCCCGATACGTTGACGTTGTCCACCTGAGAACTCATGTGGGTAACGTGTCAAGTGTTCAGCCAAAAGTCCCACTTCACGAATGATATTTTGAACTTTTTCTTTTCTTTCTTCTTCATCTTTAAATAAATGGTAGTTATAAAGACCTTCAGAAATGATATAGTCAACTGTTGCACGTTCATTCAAACTTGCAGCAGGGTCCTGGAAAATCATTTGGATACGACGAATTAATTCCGAAGCTTGTTCACGTGATTTTTTACCATTAATTTTTTTACCTTCAAAGATGATATCACCTTTGCTGGTATCATTAAGACCGATAATAGCACGACCAATTGTTGTCTTACCACTACCAGACTCTCCAACAAGTGAGAAAGTTTCTCCTTTGTTGATAAAGAAGTTCGCATTTTTAACAGCGACAAACTTTTTGCTTCCTTCACCGAAGGAAATTTCTAAGTCTTTAATTTCTACTAATTTTTCAGACATTTCCTTCCTCCTAGTCCTCAAGATGTGTAAAGCCCATCTTTTCACGAATCTTGTCGTGTAAATCTGCAATCACCGATGGTTTTTCAACTTTTGGAGCTTGTTCATGAAGCAACCATGTCTTAGCCCAATGAGTATCAGATACTGCAAACTGAGGTGCTTTTTCCTCAAAGTCAATCTTCATAGCATAATCTGAACGAAGAGCAAAAGCATCTCCCTTCAATTCAGTATAAAGCGATGGAGGTGTTCCAGGGATTGAGTACAATTCACCTTTGTCATCCGCAAGTTGAGGCAAGCTCGACAAGAGGCTCCATGTATATGGATGACGTGGGTCGTAGAAGATTTCTTCAACAGTACCATACTCGACGATTTCACCAGCATACATAACCGCAACTTTATCAGCGATACTTGCTACTACACCTAGGTCGTGGGTGATAAAGATTGTTGTAAAGTGGTATTCGTGTTGAAGTGACTTCAACAAATCAATAATCTGTGCCTGAATGGTCACGTCAAGAGCTGTTGTCGGCTCATCACAGATAAGAATGTCTGGACGACAGGCTAGAGCAATCGCGATAACAATACGTTGACGCATTCCCCCAGAATATTGGAAAGGATACTCGTCAAAACGTTTCTCAGAATCTGGAATACCAACTTTATTCATATAGTCAATAGCCATCTCTTTAGCTTCTTGAGCAGTCTTGCCTTGGTGTTTAACAATAACTTCTGTGATTTGACTTCCGATTGTCTTGATTGGGTCTAGACTGGTCATCGGATCTTGGAAGATAGTTGCAATCTTCGCACCACGAATACTTTCCCATTCTTTATGAGAAGATAAGGTTGTCAAATCTTGTCCACGGTAATTAATACTTCCTTGTGCAATGCGACCATTTTCTTCCAACATTCCTGTGAATGTTTTTGTCAAAACTGATTTACCTGAGCCTGACTCCCCAACTAAGGCGAGGACCTCTCCCTCAATCAAATCGATGGAGACACCTCGAATAGCTGTCAAAATCTTGTCACGAACATCAAATTCCACGACAATATCTTGAGCAGTCAAAATTACATTTTTTCCTTTTATCATGTCTACTCCTATCTATGTGTACGTGGATCACTAGCATCCGCTAGGTTTTGACCTACTACGAAAAGGGACAAGGATACCAAGACCAAAGTTGTCAATGGAATCCAGAAGAGATATGCATTGGTTGTTACGTTCTGAGAATAATCTGAAATCAAACGTCCCAAACTTGGTACTGTGATTGGCAAGCCAAGTCCAAAGAATGATAGGAAAGCTTCATATGAGATAAAGGCTGGAAGCATTTGCGACGTACTCGTAACAATAACAGATACCAATTGGGGCATAATGTTTTTCACAATAATCTTATAACTTGGTGTTCCCAAGGTACGTGAAGCAAGGTTGTACTCTAAATCACGGTAACGTAACATTTGGATACGAATTGAATGGGCAACACCAATCCAAGTGGTTACACTCATGGCAAAGATCAAATTCCAGAAACCTGCACCGATAGAGTAAGTCAAAACAATAACGATCAAAAGTGATGGGATATTGTTGATAACGTTGTAGACTTCCATCATGATACGGTCAACTGATTTTGAGATCCCCCAAATTCCACCAATAACAACACCGATAAAAAGGTTGACAAAGGTCGCAATGACAGAAATCAAGATAGAGTTACGAGCTCCAAACCAGACACCATCAAAAAGAGATTTACCATTACTATCTGTACCAAACCAATGCTCAGCATTTGGTTTAATGTAACGAGCGCTAAAATCATTTACCTTACTTACATCATTGAAGTCAAAATCAGAGAACATTGGGTAAATGAAACTCATCAAAACAATTGCAATCAAGATACCTAGCATGATTACTGTTGATTTCTTCTTCAAAAACTGTCTAAAGACAGAACCCCAGTATGAGTAGGCAGGAGCATCAATTGCTTCAGAGGCATAATCATCACGTTTTACAAACTGAAATTTTTCATTACTAATTGTAGACATTATTTGCCTCCTTTCTCTGTCAATTTAATACGTGGGTCAATAATGGTCATCCAAATATCTCCAATAAGGTTTGAGAAGATTGAAACACAAGTGAAGATAAAGACGAGACCAACTACCATATTATTGTTTGAAGCCTTTACAGAGTCGATCAACATTTTACCCATACCTGGGAAGGCGAAGACTGTTTCAGTAAGAGTTGCTCCACCAATAACACCAATGATAGAACCTGGGATACCAGAAACGAGTGGTACCATAGCATTTTTAAAGATGTGTTTGTCAGAAATTTCTTTCTCAGACAAACCTTTAGCACGAGCAAAACGAACGAAATCTTGTGATTGCAAGTCAATCATATAACGGCGAATCCAAATTGCCATAGTAGGTGCTCCTAGCAAGCCCAGAATCACTGCAGGAAGGACATAAGAACGCCAATCACCAGCACCCAAGATTGGGAATGAGTCTGGGAAGCCGATTGAAGAACCAATCAAACGAATAATATAGACTAGGGCAATCGTTGGAAGAGCCAACAAGAAAGTTAGAGTCCCTGTAGAGAAACTATCAATCCAAGTGTTTTTGAAACGAGCCATTGCTGAACCAAGAGGAATCGCAATCGCGTATGAAATCGCAAGACCAATCAAACCAGTGATAGCAGAACTTGCAATCATAGATGGGTACTGATAGTTGCTCTCAGTAGCTGTATATGGATCATCTTTACCGTAGTTGGCTACTTCACGAGCATCAGCTTGACTCGGAGATTTATAAGTTCTTGAGTAAATATTAACTGATGATGTTTTCTTACCAGTTGGGAATTGAACTTCAGAAGTCTTGGTTTGTCCTTGTCCTTGTGTAATAACTTGAAGAACAGGAGTATTGGCATAAGTTGGATAAGAATCTCCTAGGTTCAAGTTGACAAAGTTTTGGTGAACAAATGGGAACTGACTATTGAAGTACAAGAGGTATTTATGTTTAGTACCTGAACCCACAAGAGACCAACCGATAGCAGGGTCATTCTCAAAGCGCAAATAACGCTCTAAGTTTGGATTTTCTGGGTCTTGAATCTTGTTTGTATGGTCAATATCAAGCAAGTTTGCATAGAATTTGAACACACGCTCAAAAATAGGAATTTCACGTGTAGCGTAGAATTGTCCACTCTCTGTAAACTCACCTAGAGTCCAACCATTCCCAAGTTGTTGGATATATTTTTCATAGATTGCTTTATTTGTATCATTTGCATCTACTGTAACAGAAGAGTCAATGCTACTAGCTTTTTCCTGCAACTCTTTCGTATCGTAATATTCGATATAACCCATACGCTCAAAGACAGTATTTTCATAGTTATCTCGTTTATCAGCCGTTGTCGCAATTTTATTGTAGTTAGTATCTTGTTTGAAGATCAACTTCCGTGGAACCATCGTATAGATGATTGTGTAAATCAAGGTCGTTACTAAGAAAATAGAAACCAACGACCGCAAGATACGCATAAAAACATATTTTTTCATATTATTTCCTTTAAAATCCCAAAAGAACCTTCTCCTTTAGGAGAGAAAGTTCTGATGAGCATTATTTATTTCACATGACTCGCTAACTCTTTTTGAGCTTTTTCGTTTGATTCAGCTTTTTCTTTGAGCCATTTTTCACGAGCTTCTTTGTACTCTTTGGTTGTTACAGTGTTAGCTTGCAATTTAAGGTACTTGAAGTATACATCTGAACCTTTATCACCAGATTGAGTGTAAGAGGCTGAGAATGGTACTACACGAGAAATAACTGGTGCTGCTCCTGAAGATGACATAGCTGGAAGGAAGAGTGAGCTATCTGTCAACCAAGCTTGAGCTGCTGCATATTTCTCATAACGTTTGTTAAGGTCACTTGTTTCACTAGCTGCATCATCAACTAATTTGTCGTAATCTTTCAAACCAACTTGAGCAACCGCTGGGTTTGATGGATTGTCATAGCCCATGTAGGTTTTAGTTGTTTCACTATTAGTTGATTTCAAGATATCAAGGTAAGTCGATGGATCATCATAGTCTGGATTCCATCCAACAGCACCTGAAAGGTCCCAATCTTCTGCTGCAGCACTAGCAGCGTAGTACGTGATATTGTGTAATTCATCCGTAGTGATTTGTTGGATATCGATAACTACATTATCTGTACCCAAAGCGGTTTCAACAGATTGTTTGAATGATTGGATACGAGCGATATAGTTTTTAGATGTTTGGTCAACTGGAATATCCAAGTGGATTGGGAATTTCACACCATCTGCTTCAAGGTCTTTTTTAGCTTTAGCTAGTTCTGCTTTAGCTTTATCAGCATTGTAAAGACCATCTTGGCCATCCGCAAAGTTTACATCTTTCCACTCATCACCATAAGAAACAACTTTCTCAGTGACCAAGTCACCAAATGTTTTTTCACCTGCTGAAACAAATTCTGGTTTTACGAAGAGGTTACGGACAGCAAGGGCTGCTCCATCCTTACCATTTAGCTGAGCTGAATAAGCAGTACGATCAAAAGCAAAGTTCAAAGCTTGACGGAAATCTTTATTAAGAAGGGCTTTCTTAGTAGATGTTTTTTCTTCGTCAGTTGTTTTTGATGTGTACTTATAGCTTTGACGGTCAATATTAACACCCAAACCAGCAATACCAGCTCCTTGTGGAGTATAGTAAATATTGTCTTTATATGTTTCTGCTACCTTAGAATAGTTTGAGCTAGTAGGGAAGAGACGGGCATAACTGTATGCACCATTTGTAAAGTTACGCTCAAGTGACTCTTGGTCTGAACCATCATAGTAAGAAAGTGTTACAGTATCGATGTGAACATTGTCCTTATCCCAATACTGATCATTCTTTGCAAACTCAACAGAAGACTTAGCTGTCAATCCTTTAAGCAAGAATGGACCATTGTAAAGTAATGATGTTGGGTCTGTCGCCTTACCAAAATCTTTACCTTTTGATTTCTCAAACTCTGCGTTCAAAGGCCAGAAGATTGCGTAAGACAATTTAGAGTTCCAGTATGGTTCTGGTTGGTTCAAAGTGTATTGAAGAGTGTAATCATCGACTGCTTTAACACCTACAGCAGAGAAGTCTGTATTATTCCCTGATAAGTAGTCAGCCAATCCTTTAACAGAATTTTGTGCTAGGTAAAGAGCGGCTGATTTATTGTCGGCTGCGTGTTTCAAACCTGTAACAAAGTCATTTGCAGTTACTTCTGCATATTCTTCACCATCAGATGTCAACCATTTTACACCTTTACGAATTTTATAAGTGTATGTCAAACCATCTTGAGATACTGACCAGTCTTCAGCGACTGCAGGAGTAAGGTTTCCATACTTATCATTGGTAAAGAGTCCGTCGATACCGTTTGAAGTGACAACTTTTGTACTTTGTTTACCTGAGATGAGGTAATCCAATGTTTCTGGGTCAGCAGTATAAATATAGCCATAAGCTTTTGGTGCTTCAGCATTTGATGATTTTGAAGAACCGCAAGCTGCGAGAACACCTGTTGCAAGTAGGGTAACACCAGCTACCGCTAAAATCCGACTTTTTTTCATGTTTAGTTAACTCCTCTATTAAAATTAATGAGATACTGTTGATTATACCATAATCCCTTTCAAAAGTAAACGAATTTTCAGAATATTTTGTCGCATACCATCTGATAAGCAGGAAAACTTACATTTTCAGAAAAGAAACTATTGACGAGATTTAATTTAAAGGGTATAATAATAAAAGTTAAGGCGGTATAGCCAAGTGGTAAGGCACGGCTCTGCAAAAGCTTGATCGTCGGTTCAAATCCGTCTACCGCCTTATAATACCGATTTTATCGGAATTTATCCAGACAAAAAGCCCGATTTCATGGGCTTTTTTATTTTTTTCTTCATATAAATAAGGATAACTTTAAAAAACTTTTGGGGCGAGTTTGGGGCGAGAATATTTTGAAATAATTTATCAAAACGATTGACTTTCTCGGTATACCGTGATATAATGTAATCAAGATAAGGAAAGGGGGTGAGAAAGTTGAACAAAGAAGATTGGCTTAGGTTACTTGAAAAGGCGATAGATAATATCCCTGAAACAGTGACTGCTATAGCAAGTCTGGTGACTGCAATAACAGTCGCAAGGCAAAACAAAAAGCGTAAACCCGAATCCCGCAAAAGAAAAAGGTAAACGCTAAGAGGTGGGGCGAAAGCCCCTCACACCTCTATTTTATCAAATGAAAAGAGGAAAAGCAATGGTTAGTGCAATAGCTATTTTTATAATTGCAATCAATGTATATATCTATCTAAAAAATAAAAAGGACAAATAATATGAGAAAAGTTATTCAAGAATTATTAGACAGCCCGATGTCTACATCTGCTATTTCGCAAGGCGCTGGAGTTCCGTGGACTACTGTTTCTGACCTTAGAAAAGGAAAAACAAGCATGGACAAAATGGCGCTTCTAACGGCAGAAAAGCTCTATGAATTTGCTACAGCTGATAAGCAGTGATTTCGGTCACTGTTTTTATTTTTAACAAAACATCGTTTTTGACAATAATCAAAAAATAAAAGGGATCTATTATTAACAAAATGGCATTTTTGACAATAATACCCTACCAATCCCCTCTCTATTCTTCAAGAAAACGATTTTTTGAACAATAGGATTGTAACTTTGGTTTCTAATCGTTCAAAATGCGTGTTTTTGAACAAACAAAAAAACCGCAAGCGTGAGCCTGCGGTCTAGCGTAATAATTTTTTATTCTTTCTGTTTTATTTTGTCGTGATGAGCCCTTCTGGCTCAACCACGAATTCAGGCTTGTCAGCAAGTGAACCGTCTGGTTTAAGGTAATACCAGCCTTTGCCATCTGCTGACTGGACAAATGCGTTAGATACCATATTTCCGTCCTTGCTATCTAGGTAGTACCAAGTGTCTTTGTATTTAACCCAGCCTGTCCTCATGGCGCCTTCTGCATCGAAATAGTACCACTTATCAGCAATTTTCTTCCAGCCAGTGGCCATGGCTCCTGAAGGGTCTAAATAGTACCATTTACTGTCTGAATGCTTCTTCCACTTATCCGAGAGCATATAACCAGAACCGTCAAAATAATACCAGGTGCCATCGATTTTTTCAAATTGTTCTTTCGGATAAGAGCCATCTTCTCGAACATACCAGTAGCCTGTTGTATTTTGTTTCCAACCTGCTTCTACATCGAGACCGTTCTCAATATCATGCTTGAATTGTTCTCTACTAATTCCCCAGCTTGCTAGATAAGGATATGGGTCAACGTGGTCGCTATAATTATTAGGTTGATTGTTAGTGCAGTATTCGTGCGATTTAATACCTTCCAATGCGTCCGAATCTAACGTTTTAGGAAGACCTGCTTCGTCTGCTAGATTTCGTAGTAATTCAATGTACAGACGGTAATCTTCCATAAACTCTTCTTTGGTAGAATGACTTTCAATCAGTTCGACTGCTGCATACGTTTCATAATTCCAGCCGCCTCCCACATCGTAGGCACCATTATTTACTGGTCCTACCTGCATCACTCGTCCATTGCCGACAACATGTGAGAAGAAACCAGATTCGACAGGTCTGCGCATGTGGTAATCTGCTTCATTTTGAGCAGTTGAGTTTTTATTTCCAGTTGAATGAGCGTGAATTTGTCGATAAGGAGCGTAACCGATTTGAGGTAATCCCTCTCTATATCTGCTTGTATCTATATCCATTATTCTTGTCCTTTCCACGCATCATTCATTTTCTTAACTGATGCTTCGATAAATGTATCAATGTCGCGATCAGTCATGCTGATGTTGTATTTGCTAAGCTCTGCACGGATTTTAGCGCGAGCCTGTTCCAATTTTTCTTCGCCCTTGTATCCAGTTTCAGATGATACCTGTTCAACTGCGTTGACTGCGTTCTTAGCAAGAATCTCAACAATCTTGACAGTCTGTTCACCACCTTTTTTGACGAGATATTCCTTGATTGCCTTAACCACAATCCCTGCCAAAATGACTAGGATGCTGATCGCTCCGTTTAGTAAAATTTCGTTAATCTGTTGCATGTTATTCTTCCTTTCTAGCGTCTAACTGCGCCTAAACTTTCGACGGTTTTCCCGTCCCAAACGCCTAATTCATACATGATACGTATAATATTTTTTTGAAATTTTGAATAAGGTCCATATTTAGCCGGATTCGGATCTTTTGGATTCAAAACAGCATTGGTCCAGTCATAATCATTTTTATTTTTCAAAGGATTTAAGACAACAACAGTATCGTTCCAATACGAAACATCTGCGCTCATTTGCCAATCTTCGATTGTTGAAATGCCTTTACTCGTTTTGACAATCATGTTTGGAAAACCAATATATCCCAGCTGCTTTGTAATATTATATGGCTGACCATATCCCAAAATAACATCACTATTATTTCCGATGTCAATACCACAACCATTATCAAACCAAGCTATTTTTTTATTCGTTGAACGTTCCAGTGCATAAGACATCGGCGCTCGTCTAGGTGCTGGCTTTACGAGAGCTAATTGCTCCTGCAGCAATTTATTCTGTTTTTCCAACTCTTGAACACTGCGCTTCAAAAAATCATATTCTGAATTTCCAGTGATGCAATCCTTTGAATTGAATTCACTTTTTGTTAATTGCTGCTCTTTGATAGTTTTGACATCGCTGCCGACCGCTCTTGCAAATTCCTCAAAATTGCTCATAGCAATCACGCTTTCGCTTGATTATACGTTGCTACAAGGTCAAGATTTGCAATAGCATCAATGCGATTTCCGAGATCAGCAATCTTCTGAACCACTGCTCCACCAGTATCGCCACTCAGATTAGCGATATGGTCAGCGATTTCTTTAAGGGTATCAAACTGCTCAGATACACCTTCACCCAAAATATCGTTCTTGACCGCGGTCTTAGCTTGTTCAATTAGTTGATTGACTGTGGCATTATCGACCTTGCCATTTAGCAATTGCTTCAACTCCTTAATGTCAACACCGACTGCTTGAGCAAATGCCGTTAATTTAGTTGTGTCCATTCTCTATACCTTTCCTAAATTGTAATAAAAGAGTAGGTCAGGAAATTCCATGCCTACTTCACTGTTGCCTGTGGTCCTACCTGCAAGTTGCTTCTTAATTTCTTCTGCGATATCTAGCTCTTTAAGATCGTGGACTTCTTCTGTTACCAAGTTCTTATCCGATTTTGTCACTCGAATTTGAGTTGAATCATCGCTGGGAAAGGTAAATCCACCTACTGAAATCTCAATTCGGTAAAGTCCGACAGGCAGAATCTTGTCCAAATTAAAAGCCACTGTTCCGTTCTTGACAATGGCTTTCTTCTTGACTTGCTCTTGGTCCTTTGTTAGCGTGATGGATGCCTCTTGACCTTCAAGTTGAGAGATAGGCATGTGGTTTTCATCTAACAAAGAGAAGGCGAATGTGGAAGCCACATCGCCTTGCTTAACCAAAAAGCCACCATCCACCTGTTCAAGATTGGTTGAATTATGAACATTGGCCATTTTCATCCTCCTTTTCAATCATTAATCTGTTGCATTTATATTTTCCTCCAAAATTTCTAATGCTAGAAATTTTTCATACAACACCTTGATGGCTCCATTCCCACCGAGTTCGACATAGCTTTCATAAAGACGAGACAATTCCTCAATCTCATGCTGATTGGTATTGCCTCGTCTAATTGCTTTTTTTAGGTTTTCTTGCAATCGAAAACGCTGTAGCCTTTGAAGTCCTTTTTCAATGATGCTCAATCCTTTGCTATTATCTTTGCCGATAGCCTCAACATTAGAGACTGTCTTTTCAATAGCACTAATCTTATCAGATAAGAGATTGATTTGCTTGTCAGTCTCTTTTGTATTCTGCGTGCTTTTAAAGGAGAAATAGCTAGGAATAATAACGATTAGAATCGGACTCAATTTATCCAAAAATGCTAGTAATTCCAATCAGACCACTTCCAATCTACTGTGCAGGAACTCGAGTGGTATCAAGATCACTTCCATTCTTCTGCCCATCCCACTTCCAAATTGCAAGAAGGCCATTTTGTGATGGTCCACTTTCAAGTTGCTTGATAGATTCGCCTTTGTAAGTGAAAGCCTGATTTGTCTGAATCAAGACGCGCTTGCCCTCGCCATTCAATTCAGCGTGTTCAGGATCTTCAATCACAAACATATCCCCTGGTTGATAGACCTTGCCTTCCTCAGCAAATGGGAAGAGTTCGACAAGCTCCTTGTAGGTTGTTCCGTAGGCGATTTTCTCGCCCATGATGGAATCTTGCGCCATGACACGCACTACTTTATCGATTTTATTTGCAAGCGCAGAAAGTCTGTCCTGCTCGCTCTTGTTGTGCGCAATCTGCTGCTCAGCTTGTTCCAACTGTGCTTGCGCCTTGACAATTGCTGCTCCTGGATCAAGCTCAGCACGAATGATACTTTTAACTGCTTCAATCAATTCTTCATCTGACTTAGCCGTCTGATCTCCCGGCAATTCGCGAGCAAAGATGGTATAAGGCGATTCACGATGAATCACGACTTCTGTTGTATCGAATTTCAAGTATTTGCTTCTTACTGTGTATTCTGTTGCCATTTTTTATTCCTCCACTGTTCCTTCTTGTTGTTGGTTATTCAATTCTTCAAGTTGTTTTTCTAGTTCTTCACGTTTTTGTACTTCTTCCAGATACGCTGCCTGGAAGGTTGATTTCTCAATAGTCAATCGTGCTACATCTTGTGCGATAATTTCTAATGCGTTCATGCTAATTTCCTTTCTAGTGTCTCAATTCTCTGAGACAATTCCTGAATCGCTTTAAGAGCGATACTAGTCAATCTGAGATTATCCAGATTCAGCGTGTCACCGTTCTCGTAAACAAGAGTAGGATCCACTGTTTGAACCTCTTGGGCAATCAGACCAATCCTTGTATGTGCTTTTTGTGGTCTGTCCTCTTGTTTCTTCCAATCGTATTCCTTGAACTGGAATTGCTGGATATAATCAAGAGCCTTGTGCTTGCAGTCAACGATATTTTCTTTCAGACGTCTATCTGAGAAATGCTGATCAACAACCGACCACAGACTATACGCCGTACCATTATAGCTATAGTAGATGTCATTACCTGATCCGCCAAAGCTCAAAGATACATTGTCTGAATCCCAAAAGCCAATAGTACCTGTTGTTTTACCGTTAACACTTCCTTGCCCTGTCTTGAGCCAACCGATTCCCTTCGCATTGATGTATCCATTGACAGTTATAAGAAAGTCATCGCTATCCAACCATGTCCCGCTGGTAGTCAAATCTGAATCTTTATATACATAAAGTCCATATGGTACGTTTGTTCCACGGCCGTAAGAACCTATAAATTGTACTCCCAAACCATCTTTTGAATCGACCGTTCGAGGTACATTGATTTGCAGACCACCATCAACAGCATCAAATGATCCGTATGTCCCTAACTGTATTTTGGTACGACCGGTTAAGGTCGCACCCGAAATACTTGAACCTGTAATTGTTCCTCCTAAAATCCTATCGCCACTTAAAAATCCTGCTTTTACCTGACTTGCATTAATCGAAATACTCTGAACACGGTTAATAAAGGCTTGTTTAGCAAATAGTTGGTTTAAATAAGCTTCATTTGCGACAAGCTTATTGAAGAAAGCCTGGTCAACCTTCAATTTTTCAGCTGTGACCGCTTCAGCATCCAAAACTACAGTAGTCACCGAACCAGCTTCAAAATTGGCCGTCTTCAGCTTATCAACCATAGCTGACTTGATAACTGCATTATCAATCAAGGTCTCGCCAGTGATGTGAGTCAGTTTACCGTCAAATCGGTTATACCCATTAGCGCCAAGGTTGATTCCAGAAATCAAATCACCTTCGTTGTTGATGTTCTGAACGGCCCACGAGCCAGCAATCTGTCTTTGAACTGTTTTTAGACCTTCATTCTTAGATACCTCAATCTGAAACAACTGATTGGTCAGAGCCATGCGAGCGACATTGTTAGCAATGCCATTATCTGTATTGCCCAGAATTCGCTCGTATAGCCGACTTGTTTCTTGAACTCGCTGAAAGTCCGTCTGATTAGCTTTGTTAGCAATCTGAGATGTAATATTTGCAAATTGCCCATCGACCGTCTGCTTGTATTGAGCGATTTTCGTAGCTATATCATTGTTCGTCTGCGTACTTATCGCACTAAATCGACGTTCAATTTCTCTCACATCTTCCTGATAAGCCGATTTACCAACAAAATCACGATTGACCAGCTCACGTACAGTCGTTGCTTGTCGGGCGCTCTCGTCTCGTGCATAGCGCTGTAAGCTCTCTTGTCGCTGACCATCTTTATTGACATATGCCTGAACAGTTGATAATTCTGTTCGCAATTTCCCAGCTTCAGCCGTTACCAAAGTCTTATCTGCCTTGTCTTTGGTTGCGTTCAGGATTTCCTGACGAATCGAGCCAGCCCTCACCTCAAATTCGGCCAGACTCAACATCTGATTTAGCTTGTTCTGCGTGTTTGTTTCAAGACTCTTCACGGACTGCCTGATATTTTCAGCAGTCACGTTGAGTGAGCTTATATCCGCTTTGGTTCTAAGACCTTCAGTCAGGCGGCTTACACCAGCATCTAGTGCATCAGCGCGCTGTCTAAAGTTAGATTCAACTGCTGAGATCTGACCTTCTATATCTTCAGGAGCTTCTGAATAAGAAGTATCTACATCGCTTATTTCGAACTTCGGCATCCAAATCCAAACGGTTCCTTCTTGGTTGAAATTGAACAGCCATTCATTTGTTGTGAGTTTAGACTCATTCGTCCAACTTTTGGGAATATGGACAACATATCGTTTAATTTCTGTCGACAATATCACGTTTCCAGTTTTATAATTGATATTCCCTAATCGAGATCTTAGCATTATTCCATTTTTATTTGCCTTAGCATAAAATGTAATTATTACATCTTGATTAGTCGTACTTCCGGGAATTACTTTCCCGAATTGCCCCAGAGCCGGATAAGTAATCTTAGGATTACCTCCGTCCCGACCAGATGGATTCTGACCAACGATTTTTAAGGCATTATGACCTAAATACTTATCAGTGCTATCAATAGTGGCCTCGTAAGTACTTGTAGTCCAAATCCCTGTTTTTGAAATATCCTGCTTGAAAAGCGAATTCAAGAATAGATTTCGGCCAGATGCCTGCACACTCGCTATCTTACTAGCCAGCTGCTCGGCTGTCTGCGTGAGTTCTGACTTGCTTGCCTTGCCATTAGCTAAGTTGGTCAGTTCTGACAGTCTGCGAGTCGTCGTCTCCTCATACGTCGCTTGCGCTGACTTCACACCAGCCAGTTCTTTTTTGGTCTGGATAAGCGCTTCAACTTGCTTGGCAATCTCAGCTTCAGCCTGTGCCTGCTTCGGTCGAACATCGTTCGCGACAGTTCGCTTCAGAACATCCAAGTCACCCGATAGAGCAGTCTGAGCGCTCGTAGCCTGCCTCTTAAACTCTTCAAGCTTGGTAATCGAATCCAAGCCAATCCGCTTCGCTTCCTGAGCGAGTAAGCTACTTGCGCCAGCGTTTTGTAAGGCTTCTATAGCCCTGCGTTTGGCTTCCTGTAGAGGGCCATTGTTAAAACTGTCGAAATGCTGATTGATAGCGTCAGAGAGTTCTCTCTTGGCCTCTTCAGTTTTAGCTTTGGCTAGTTCGACCTGATCACTAAAATCATTCTGAATTTTCTCGATTTTTTTATCAAAGTTCTTATCCGCTTCTTCAAGTTGACTTTGGATTTGAGCTTCAATTTCATTGAATTGTTCAATTTTTTTGGTAATTGTACCTGCATACGAATACTGAGCATCATTTCCAGCCTTACTGTCTGCGCTAATACGACCACGAAGGCCTCCCTTAAACGTGAATGATTGGCTCAATACTGGCGATTTGAAGGTTTCACCCGTATTCGTCTTAATAGTCACCCATTGGCCGACATCTAGCAAGAGATGACCTTGGTAGTTCAAATTAAACGGATAATAACGAATATCTTTGATGTTGTGATAAAGGTTGTCTAAGGCAGATTGAGATATTAATAGATTTTCAATCTCAAGTGAGCGACCAGTTCTCAAACCAACCGTCAGTATCTCTTTGTTTTTTTTACAAGATATCCCAGCTATCTGATACTCAATCTCGCTCTTGGTCAATCCGTGCATGAAGTAACTATCTGCTGTAATCGTGATGCCTGAATCAGTCAATCCCTTGATTTCGAGTTTACCCTCTCGATTAAAAAAACATGACATCCCGAGCATTTGAGTAGCTAGACCCAAAACATCTCTGAATGTCATTTTCTTTTCTTTCGGTATGCTTTCGATTCGGTAATTCATGGACGTAATATCCATGTATTCGTTAGCTAGAGTGATACCTGTTTTTAGACAAATCTCTTTGATAACATGTCGAATTTCAGCTGGATAGGTTAAATCAGTGACGTGCTCACGGTTTAACTTGAACATCCCATCCATGAGATCAAGTTTAGTCGTGTTACGATTGCGATCAATCTCAATATCATTGATAAAGTATTCACCCATCTTAACCCATTCGTAGGTTCCGTCAACCAAAAGTCCGATTTCAGGATAAATCTTATCTAATTTATTGAAAGTAGTAATGACGCTAGTAAAGACGATTTTAGCGCTACCTGCGCAAGTTCCACCAGGTTTATAAGTATCACCCTTGATATACCCATAATCAAAACTTGCTTCTTTAATGTCGCTCGACTGATACTTCCCTACTCTGATAGCGAGAGTTCGATTCTTGGAAAACATAGCTTGATTAAATTTTTGTTTTCTGAGTGCATCCATTTTTCTACCTCTCTACCAAGTTAAATTTAGCGCCAGACCAAGGCTTGAGTTTCTCAGTAAATGAGTAGCTTGGAGCTGTCCTGTCACCAACATAGAAAGTCTTTGTGACTTGCCCAGCCATAGGATCAGGATAAGACACCTCAAAAAATTCAGATGATACGGCATTTAAAAGCTGACTCATTTCATCTTGAGTCAGCATACCCCATTCACAATCTAACTTGCGCTTAGTCGTGATACGGTCACGCACCATGTCACCATTGGCATTACGCCCTGTCTCTCCATCTATATCTTGGATACCGACTTGAAAAGATTTGGGAGGCTTCACAGCCACCCCATTGATTATCAATTGTGCCATTTAACCTCCTAAATCTTGAGCAAGGTTTGACCTGCTCGTTCGTGTTCCTTGTTGATTTCTTGTATAGCTACCCGTCCGAACTCATGACCAGCGATTTGGATAACAATGTCGCCAGCTGGCAATGAGTAGCCCGTAGGCGCATTGTCAGTAGGCATTCTTTCAGCCAATTTCTGAGCCAAAATGGAAATCCAACCTGTATTTCGTTCAAGAGGCATTACCGCTTCTTGACCAGCTTCTCCGACCCCGATGATGCTAGGCGAATTGAATACCCCACCTCGTGCATACCAGTCCACAGAGAACGATGGAATGCTTGGAGGCATCAAGCTAAAGCTACCAGATATATTAAAATGAGGGAGCTTGATTTCTGGTAAACTCCAATCAAAATTAAAGAACCCTTTTAATGCATCGATACCACTTTTAACAATGCTTTTAGCGTTTTCCATTGCGTCATTAAATAGATTCCTGAACCATTCAGGAATCTCTTTTAAGGCGCTCTGTATGTCATTCCAACGTTCGCTGAACCATGAGCCGATTGATTGAAAAGGATTTTGCGTGTTCTCTTTTGCGCTTTCAAACTTTTCTCCGAACCACGAATCAGCTTCTTGCACACCGTTTTTGATATCATTCCATCTATCACCGAACCATGAGCCAACTTTTTCAAAAGCTGAGTTCACTTTATCTCTACCAGATTGGAACTTGTCGCCAAGCCAAGTATTTGCATCTGAAAGGGCATTAGTAACATCAGTCCATTTTTCTCCAAACCATGAGCCTAAGTTGCCAAATATATTTCCAATAGCGTCCCAGCCCTCTTGGAATTTTTCTCCAAGCCATGAACCAATCTCTGCTAACGCATTCGTCACATCTGCCCATCTCTCGCCGAACCATGAACCTAGATTACTGAAGATATTAACGATAGCATCCCATGCGCCTTGGAACTTTTCTCCAAACCAAGACCCGACACCAGAAAAGATATCTACAATTGCGTCCCACGCTTGCTGGAACTTCTCGCCAAACCATTGACCTATCGGCTCAAAGATTTCTTGAAGTTTCGCCCATAAACCGCTGAAAAATTCGCCAATCGCTTGACAAATCACACTGATAAAATCACATAGTCCTTGCCATGCTGTTTTAGCAAACTCAACAACAGTGTCCCAGTTTTGGTAGAGCAAGACACCGATAGCAATTAAGGCTGCGATCGCTGCAATAACCAAGGTTATCGGACTGGTCAAGATTGCAATAGCTCCATTGAGTGCCCATGTTGCAGCTGCTGCAACTCCTGCTGCAATCGATTGAGCGATTTCTGCCGCTGCTGCAAGCCCCATTTGTGCTGCATGAACACCCCACGCTAATGCAGATTTACCAAGTTCTAAAGCAGTTTTTCCTAACTCTACAATCAATTTACCTGAATTGACCACAAAGTCTTTTGCATACAACGCATTCAAATAGATGGTTTCACCGAAGCTAACCAATTTATCAAATGTCAAAGCTTTCAAAACTAGTCCAAGATTTTTAATTCCGCTAACAATAAATGAAACCTTGCCACTTAATAATTCGAATGCTCTTGCAAGTCCTCCAGCTTGTTCAGCCCAAGACAAAAACTTGATTCCTTGCCACACGGTTGCAAGCGTACCAATCACATTAGCGATTGTGGAGATAATCTCTTTATTTTCTTTACACCAATCTGAAAAAGCAGTAAAACCATCGGCTACTAGCTTGATTGTATCAGCTAGTAACTTCAATGCCTCTAGTATGATACCACCTAGTAAATCAGCAACGGTTTCAATACTTATACCGAATGTATTAGACAAGAACTCTGCAAAAGGCTTCCAACTTCCTTCCCAAAGAATTTGGATGATATCAATCAGTCCGTTAAAAGCATTAGCGATAGAGTCAATTGCAGGGGCTACATGTTCATCGTAGACACTACTCAATCCATCGCCAAACTTATCAACAACACTCTCGATAGTTTCAAATATTGGAGCCACAATGTCCAAAAGACTTTGAAGCATCGATGAAATTTTAGGAGCGCTTGTCACAACGACTTTTTCAAATCCTTTAAACAAACTTCCTGCTAATTTGCTAACGACTTCAACAATGGTAGATGTCAAACTCAACAGAGTTGATACAATAGCACTACCGATACGAACCGCACCAGTTGAAGTAATGACATCGTAGAAAGCACTAGAAAAGGCCTGAGCGATGTTTCCTACAGCCTCTGCAATGTTACCAACATTATCAAACAAAGCAACTAGCGCCCTGATAATGCGTTCTTTCTGCCTTTCAAGGCCGTTTGCAATACTTTCGGTAAGGAGTACACCAATACCAACTCCAATAGTCGCTAACGAACCAGCAATTTGCCCCAAAGCATAAGCGATTTTTTCGGTCATGCGGTTAAAGGCGTTTACAACTCTTGGGTCAGTAGCGATTTCTTCAAGAGTTTTCTTGATTCGTTCTAAAGCAGCTTTGATACGCTCTAAACCTTCTGGTCTAAAGGCTGCATCAAAACCTTTTTTAAAGAGGTCAAACAACCCCTTTAACTTATCTCCAAGACCATCGAAAATGCTCTTGAATTGGTTGCCCATGTCGGTCAACTCGACTTCTGGCAAGATGTCTTTGAAAGGTCCGCCGCCTCCCTTTCCTTTACCACCTTTGCCTTTGCCTCCGCCACCGCCTCCACCGCCAGAACCGCCTGCATCGTCGTCTTTTGGTTTTTGCAAGATGTTAATCTCATCAAATCCCATCAGACCAAGCAATTCTTTAGCGGCCTTCTTAGCGTTTTTGGCTGAGTCTCCAAGATTATCAGCAAGTCCTCCTGCTGAATCTCCAGCGTCGTCTACTGCGTCAGCAAGGTCTCCTGCTCCTCCTGCAGCATCCTTCATGGCGTTCCCCATGTCTCCAACTGCTCCACCAACACCATCTTTCACTGTTGCTTTCTTGTTGAACATCAAAGCGATAAACTCAGCGAGTTTAGCAGTTACGTTCTTCAAGACCATAGCAAAAGAGTTCAAGACAGGCATAATTTCATTGATAATCGGTAACATAGCATTACCCAGATTCAATGCACTATCTTTCATCAGCGACTTAAACAGGCTGATACTACCGTTGACTGAGTTGGATAAAGTATCTCCATACTTGGCAGTGGCCTGTTCCAAAATTGCCATAAGGCGGATTTGTTGCTGGGTTTGATAGTCCAACTGTTGCCAGCTTTGTCCGTTTGCGAACTTCTTAAAGGCTTCAGTAGACTCAATCATAGCAACTCCAACGTTAATTCCTAGATCCTCAATTGCTTCGGTGTTCCCTAGCAAACCTGAGCGAATCCGCTCCATAACGTCTGTAATCGTGCGCCCTGAACCTTCAGCAACAACTGCTGATGTCTGCAACATCTTAGCAGTATATGCGCTTAGCTTGTTGGTATCTTTGATAAATCCAGAAAATAGGTTTGAGTAGACTGCACCGTAGTTAGTAGCCTCACCCACACCCATGTTCATAGCGTTGGCGTTATCGTTAACCCATTTTAAGAAAGATTGCGAACTCTCGCCCATTTGGCGCTTAATTTGGTTCATAGACGCTGACACTTCAAGAGCCGTCTGCGCTGAATACATCCCAACATCAAGCAATTTCTTACCAAGGATTGCAAAACCAGCGAACTTAGCTAGCTTGCTAAACGCACTACCGATAGAATTCGACTGTTCACGAACTTTGGCAGTGGCATTTTTTACTTGGTCAGATGTTCCTTTGACCTGATTTTCAACTTCTTTCATCTTCTTCCTGAAAGGCGCTATCTCAGCGTCAATCATGACTTTCAATTCATCAAGAGTTGCCATTCACTTCCTCCTTCCTTTTTCGATTATGTCTTTCTGCAAATTCACGCATCCGTTCTCTATGCAACAAAAGCGCTTGTCTCTGTCGTTCCTGTTCTACCGCTTGTTGTTCTTCTACAAACAACTCAGGCGCATACTCCCAGAACTCTAAAACCTTAGCATCCTTGGATAACAATAAGGAAACGTGATTGGATATCATTTGCGAAAGTCTATAAGAGTCAATAATCTTCTCTTTACGCTCTTGGATCTTGACACGGTTGTAACTTTCAATCATTTCTCGGATTTCAAGCACCGTCAAATCCCAAAAATCGAGAGGTTTACCTCCAATGTCCAAAAACATCGGGTAAAGCCTCTCAACAAGCTGCGTTACCGTTAAAATTACTCGACTACTGTCATTTTCTTCTTGGAAGTTTTCTTGCCCTTGCTTCCTCGTGGAGTAAAACCCGATACTTCAAAAAGTGGCATTAAAACCTCTGTCATGAAGGTCGTTTGGTCTCCACCGTTGTCCACGTATTCATCGTACAGATCATAGACATCCTCAAGAGAATACCCATTCTCATATTTCTGCAAAGCTCCGTGAACTAGTAACAACATAACTTTCAAAGGTGGTAAAGTAAATTCTTCACCAGCCTCAGGCATGAAGATTTTCAGTAAGTTCATACCGATTTTTTCTTCAACTTTTGCTGCTTGATGAGATGAAAGTCGTAGTTTCAACTCTTTCTCATCGTTAATCTTCCAAATTGAGTAAGGTAACGCCATTTAATTAACCTCCAATGCCATCGATGAATGTAAGATCGGATTGCAAAGCAATCTTCAAAGTGAATTCGATAACAGCATTGACGCCGCCACCTCCAAGCTTAACAGATACTTGACCTTCGAAATTGACCTTAGTACCGTCTGGATAAGCTTGTTCAAAATATAATTTCTTCTTGCTATCTGCTGCTTTACGCAAAACACGATAAGGAGCATTCGCACTATCATTTTTGTAAGAAAATTTGTATTCTAATTCCCCTGCATCACCAATACCAAATTCATACTTCTTCACCGTATCTTCCAGGGTAGTATTCTCTACTTTTTCAGGCTCAATACCAAATTCAGGGACTTCTTTCAATCCCGCAAGTTTGGTATAAGTTCCTTTTGATTCGCCATAAGAAAGCGTAATTCCGTTTGCTAACATGTTTAATTCTCCATTCTAAATTGAAAAACAAGCTCTGAATCTAAGTCAACGACACCTTCAAAACGCATAACCTTGTGTCTCAAATGAGACGGGTCTGGTACGTCTTGACAGTCCGTTCTTCGTAAACCTAAAGATTCAAAAATCTGATTGATTTTAACAGCCAACTCACTAGTACTGGTATCATCAAAGATATCCACTTTATAGCGGATAGAGGATTTTTGTTCCTTGTCATCAAACCAATCTCCAGGCTTGTTCTGTTCTTCCAAAAAAATAACGACTGGGAAAGTCTCCCAATCGCTAGGGTAAGTATCAGTCACATTATCTGCGACCTTTTGCAATTCTTTATAAATAACAGGCTTGATATTGATCATTTTATTTGTTCTCTTATCTTTCTACGTACATAATTCGAAATACTCTTAGACACACGTTCCTGATTATCTCTCAAAGCTGGATAGAGATAAGGCTGGGCAGGTTGACCATACATCTTATAGAACTCACCTAGCTTTTGGAAGTGGTAAGGTCCTACGTCAATTTGATCTTCATGCACGTACCAAGGACTAGACCGATAAGACACACTAACTTCTGGAGAGATACCAGAATGGCTAGTTTGCCCTTTCGGTCCTGTTCCAAACTCAACGTAAGGAGCATAATTTAGATTAGTGTATACCTCACCTATGACCTTATCTCCGTCCATTTTTACTCTGGTTTTGATGCTATTTCTAAGTTCTCCATTGTTGCCTGGTGCTAGTCTCTTCGCATCAGCTTGAACAATGTTTTTAGCTGCATGATGAACAGCTTTCGAAACAATATCTCGTTGTGAAACATCTGACAACTTCCTGAACTTAGCTATTAGCCTATCTGCCCCTAGTAGCTCTGACACGTTCTAACTCCAATACTTGATGCTGGCTATATACCTTCTTTGAGATAACCCGATGTGTGACCTCCGTCTTGCTATCAATACAGACACCGTCTTTCACGTTGATATCTGCATCCTTGGTCGCATTTGCGTTCAAGATATCGTTGACACGCTCGCCATACAGCTCAGATTGTAGCTTGCTACTAGCTGGCCACAATTCAAGGCGGACTGTCTCAGTTTTCTTGACATATCCTTCTTTTACTACACCTTCCTCAGTAACAGTCTTTTCAAACCGTCGCATCGGATAAGGTTTCAGTCTATTCTTTTTCAAAAACATGACCTGCCACCCTCGCTAACCGATGCATCCGAATACGCTGTAAAAGGCCCATAGACAGTCCGTTCTCGCCATAGGTGACAGATATACCACCTTCGCTTCTAGATTGCTCTCCTTCGCTTCCTGAACGATTGTATAGCTCGATTACGAGTTCAGGTAGTAACCTATCAAGCGCCGGCGTTAGCTTGTCTCGGTTCGTCTCAGATAAAATGATATTTTCAGCTCTTAAAAGCAGAGGTAATAGGACTGCGCTATCGTTCTCGCCTGTTAATTGTTTTAATTTCTCAAGTCCCATAAGACCTCCTAATCATAAGGAGTCGTCTCGTCTCCTTGTATTTCGGTTTCGTCAATGATTTCAACTACATCTGCGATATCAACCGAGAACCCTTTCTCGAGATTATGCGACAGTTCGTCAAACCGTTCTTCTGTCATCTCAAAGACCTCGTTCTCTTGTCGAACTACATTAGCTTGCCAATCATTGAACACTTGCTTGACTCTGACTTTCATAGGTCAGACCTTATTTCTTGATTTCAGCAAGTACGACCTTAGAATCGTCTGAAACGGCCACTGTATAGAACTCGTCAATCGAGATTTCAGTAGAGCGTTTCAATGACTTACGATCTACTTCAACGTTTGGATCACGTTTAAGGTAAATAGTCAATGCTGCAGTGTCTTTCTCAGTTTCGTCATCATGAGTAAGTTTGATGATTGGACAAGTGAAGAATGCGCTTGTTGAATCAAGTGTAACTTTCTTAGTAGCAACGATACGTGTGTTGGCAATCATACCGATTTCACCAGTCATTACAACATTATTTGGATATTTATCTGCTGAGATGAAGTTAGGATCTTTACGCAAAGTTGTTACTTGTTTTGGATTTACAAACATTACTTTTTCAGTGTTAACTTCTTCTTCAAACAAATCAATAGCATCTACGATTACATCATAGCTGATTGTTTTAGTTTTAGAGTCATACTTACGAGTATTTGTTTTCAAAAGTGCATCCATTGCATCGTTATCGATTTTAGATGCGATTGAAAGTGCAAGTTGGTTTTCAGCGTTACCAACTGGATCACCATAACCAGAAAGAACAGCTTCATCTGTCAATTCAACAGCTTTCATAGCCTTCTTGATTGTGGCAGTCTTAGTAGATGTGCCAAGGACTACAACACCAGCTTCAACGCCTTCGTTCACGTCTTCAGCATCACCGATATAAGTGTAAGATGGTACTGTGATTGTGTTTCCTGGCACGCCTTCAAGCGTACGGTCGATCGCTGCAAATGGAATTACTTGCAATTTCTTTGGTAGTTTAGCTGCAATCATATCTCCCATTACCTCAGGGTTTACGAGATTTGCAATTTTAGTTTGTGTCATGTTTTAAATTCCCCTTTTTAAATTAATTCAAAAACGAGTTATACAATTCAGGGTTTGACTGTTTCAATGCAGCCTTCTCTGAATGACTCATTTGGAAAAATTGAGCTCTTGACAGCCCTGTTGATTGTTGTGGCGCAGTCTTGATAGGTGCGCTACCCTTCATGCGTTCGGATACACCTTTCTGAACTGCATCCTCCCATGTTTTCTGAATGCTTGCGACTGATTCAGTCACGGCTTCAGCGTTTGACAAATCAACCACGGTTACTAATTCAACTGGTAAGCCACGTTCGCTTAGCATTGCCTTAGCTTCTGCGGTCAATTCCTTACGAGCAATCGCCTGTTCACGATTAGCTAGTTCTTGCTCACGCTGATCCAACTGATATTTCTGTTTTTCGTCAGCGTTCATCTTGGCAAGTTTTTTAGCTTCGTCTTCTTTGGCTTCTTGCTCTGCTTCCCATTTAGAGCGCTCGGCAGATAGCATCTTGCCGATTTCAGCACGAGTGAAAGTTCGTTCGTGCTTTTCTTCTTGCACTGTATCAACATTTCCTTGAGTGTCGACAGTCTCAGTTGATTCAGTAGATACAGTTGCATTGATTTCTTCTGACATAATTGTCCTCCAGCGATTACGTCGCCACTCGATAATCTCGCTTTACGTCCGGCGACGGAACAATACAGCTTTTAATGTCATCGGTACAGTTTGGACAATATAAAAACCGTACGGGATTCCATACGGTTAAGTAACAATATTAAGCAGCAGTCTATTCCTGCCAGTCAAGATGTCGGATCACCTACTTTCTGTTTTTAATCTCTTTGTTTAAGTTTTTCATAAACAAAAAGATAAAAGATACCAGCAATAAGAATACCAACCACCCGAAAGCGATTGCTATCCATTCCCAAATGAACATGTTTTACTCCTTTCTTAGTTATAATCAATCAACTTCATACGATAATGAAGAAATGTCGGTTAATATTTTAGGTAGTAACTCAATCGCAGTGAATGTATTCGTTCCACGAATATTTAACTCTAATTTCACTGTCGCTGATTCAATTCCACCTGATCCTAAAAATTCTACGTTAGTTATCCCAATTTTTGCTGTATCCATCTTCAATCCTTCCCGAGCACGAAAAAAGCACTTAGATTTCTCTAGGTGCTTTGGTACGTTATACTGCATAATCAAAACCGATTTTTAATTTAATAGTGTCAAATAAATCTAAAATAGACTTAGGAGTGTTCTTCTTAAAAGATACACGAGGCATATCTTTGTCTGGATAAACTTGGTCAACCCATTCATCGATTTGATTATAAAAAATTAACAACTCTTTACTTGGGACAGCCATTACTTCCATTTCAATACCTCCTTCACTTTTTTCAACAACACTTTATCAGTTACGTTGTCACCTATTACTCCGATTTCTGCTACAAACTCATTGATATTATTATGATACAAAAATGCATTATAAGCATTCAAACTAATATCTTTCAGGTAGCTACGATCGATAGATTGCTGTTGTTTGACATATGTAATTAGCCCTGAATTTAATTCCATCATTGCTTGTTCAATACTATTATAACGCTTTTTATTTGCTTTGTAAAACGCTTTTGCAGAATCCCAATGTTGTTTATGAGTCAACTCATGAACTATTGCATCTTTAATGTCTTTTGCAGCAAAGAACCCATCTGACAAAATATCTTTAAATTCTTTTTCTGAATGAAAAGTGTCGCTCACAAATAAAATATCTTGTTTATAGTCATATCCTGCTAAACCAGGTAATCTTGATTTTTTTAAGAAAACAACTGTCGGTTTTGAATAGTCAGGCAATTCATGGAAAACTCCTTGGACATTTGCTACAGCATCTCTAATTTTCTTAGTACGATCCTGAGTCCAAAAATCAAACTCTGTTCCGATAAATTCCTTTGCATTCACTCGAATATCATCCCCGACAACGAAAGAACGCTGTTTTGCCATTAAATCAATTGAACTCATATCCTGATTATACACCTTTTCCCCGTCTTTAGCAACGTACCTAGAATACCAGTCTTTATAACTCATATCAGCAGGTATGTACTCGACTTTGCCTGTTTCGGGATTTCTAGCCCTGCGTTCCAGCTTGCTGTAGTCTATATCTTCATCATGCGCGATAGTCGTAGACCTACACCATGGATGTAAAGGTGGATAGTTCACACCAGGAACAGCCTTGTCCGTATCGTAGACCTTGTTATCGTGTTCTTGACAAATATGTGACGTGCGCCTGTCCAATACTGCTATGAAGCGATACTTTGTAATCTCAGCATCTTCGTAGCTGAGCAGTTCCATCTGGTTATGAAAAAAGGCTGATTCTGTTCGAACCAAACGCCTAGCTTTATTTTGACCAACCTCAAAACGTTCAGCGATTGCTCGAGATGTATCTCTTACGCTTCGACCAGTCATTAGACTCACTAGGAGCTCGTCTTTCACGCTTGAAGCGAGCGCCCCAGTATTTGACCATATTCTGTCCGAATAAGCCTCTCCTGTCCACTTTAGATCTTGTAGACGCTTGATTTCAGTTTCAGGGAGATTAGAGAAACTATAAGCTAGTCCTGTCTGCTGTTGCAAGTCAAAGGTAGCCTTGTAGTAGCTATCCTTCATCAGGTCGCTGTAAAAGACATCTGAGCTTGATTTCTCAGAATGATAGATAGATTCACGTATACGGTCTAAATCGTCGCTCAAACGCTCTAAACGCTTCATGCGATAAGCATAAGCTGGACTATCTAAATCAGCGAGCAATCGTTGGATATTCGGGTTATTCGGTCTAGCTTCGAGAGCCTTACGAAGTTTATTCAGGTCCTTTTGGTCCTTCATGCTCTTCAAGACATGACGAGCATCACGCTCACTCAAGCCATAATCACGTTGAAATTTGTCAAAGACCTTATTGATTTTCTTGTCTAGATAGGCTTTAGATTGCTTATAAATCTCGTCAAACTTGTCTGCTTGCTTCTCAGCCTTATCCATCTGCTCATAGATGAGATTAGCTTTCCTCTTGGTCCAGTAGTCCTTGTTCTTCATCTGCTACCTCATCGTCTGGCTTCGTGTTAGCCTGGTTAAAGAATGACACATGTTCCATGTTCTTCTCTTTCTCTTTCTCTTCCTCGAGTTCTTCCAACTCTGCGTCAGGATCTTCAACGAATGGTAAGAGAGAAATAAGCTGACGAAGCGAGACCTTGCCTTCAAGATTATTGATAATCTGTGACAATTCAAGTAAGTTCTTAGGTAATCCACGGCTGAACTGTGGCACGATTGAGTGCGCCTCAAGAGCGATTTGTTGCATACCCAAGTAGTGCGCGAAGATACTGATACGTTGACGGATACCACGCTTGTAATTCGCTTCTTTTGTCTTAGTAATCATCTCAAGACCTAGCAGCTTGAATTCCATAGCTACACCCGAGCTATTCCCTGCAAAGTTTTCATCTGTCAGATTTGGCACATGGCTAAATGTGTAGATGTCTTCCTTCAAGGCTTTGCGCAAGATTTCAGTAGCGTTCTCGTCCAGGGCATTCTTTAAGAAATCGGCCTTAGCATCTGTCGGTAATTCCAAAAGACCTTCTTCAGCAAGGATACTCATTGCCTCTCTGGCATCTTCCAGGTTGTCAGCTAACTGAGCACCGTACAATACGAGAATAGACTCGACTGCTTGTTCTTTGTCATTTACACGATTGCCCATCAGTGAGTTGTAAGCATCAATCAAGCTAATCTGTTGCTCGTAATCACCAATAGCGAAGTGATTGTTTCGGTATTCAATGATTGGAACCTGGCCAAGATTGTGAGGTTCTACTTGCTCGTTTTGTGTTGTCCCTGTGCTTGAATCACGCAGCACAATGTGGTAATGCAGATTTTGAGTAAAGACCTCTGCTTGATACTTAGTAGCATCTTTCGTGTCATCTTTAATTTCGTAGTAGTAGACTGCAAACAAAGCCTTGCGTTCAATACTGTCATCGTATACAAGAAATACATTCTCAGGATCTACGCTAGTAGAATCGAGTTCAGTCAGTCCTTCTTTTGCATAGATGTACTCGTAAGCACGTCCGTAGATAGACATGTTCAAAGCGTTCTGCGCATCTACCTGGTCTATTTCAGCACCGTCAAAAGCTGCAAGCAAGGGTCCAAGGTCACCTTCTGCAGTGTTGTTGTATTTAATAGCATTGCCCATAAAGTAACCTGTGGCCGTGTCTGCAATGTCCTTAGCGTGATTGGCTACTGTTTTAAAGTTTGGAGCGTTCTTGTTTCGTCTCTCATGTTGTAAAATAGCATGTTCACCCATGTAGTAGCTTTTAAGTTTCTCCAAGCGCTGGCGTTCTTGTGCGTGCTTCTGGATCAGCTTGTAAATCAATTCCTTATTCAAAGCTGTTTCATCGTATCCATCTCGTGGATAGGTTAAAATCTGATACATTTAATTCCTCTCTATAAACCAAAGTCTGAACGTCTACGTACAGTAGCTTTGACACCTTCGATACATTGAAGGCTATATCGTAGTGCGTCCATCAAGTGGTTGTTCTTATCTTCCGGCTTGTTTAACCAATTGCCTTCTTTATCACGTTGATAACAATAACTATAAAATTCATCCATGATATGTTCACAGCTTGGATGCACATAAATAGCGTATCCTTGTAGTTTGGACACGCCTGCCATGATACTATCCTTTCCTTTCCTACTCTCTTTGATTCGAGATATGCCATGTTCTGACCTAAGTTCTTCAATCAGCCGTGACTCTGCACTATCTGCGATGATTGTCGAGCGATGATAACCTTTATCCTTTATCATCTTAGCGACCTCTTTAGTTATCAGGCCGACTCTATACGCTTCATCGAAGATGTGTATCTCTTTTGTTGTATCGTTTATTAAAGAGCAACACAAAGCAGTTGGATCGTGAGTAAAACCAAAGTCAAGTCCTATGCACAACTTGTTATCAGGATTTTGAAGAAGCTCATCTTTGTCAAAGTCTTTAATACTCACATTGTTGTAAATCAGGCCTTCAGCCACGCCCCACTCACCATCACAGACGATTCTAGCCCGTCTAGGGTTCGTTTGGTACAAATCCTCATATCGTTTGATATCGACTTCGTCCAGCCACTCGTTGCATCGATAGGTGGTCGTGAGCGATAGCGTATCAGCACGTCTCGTCTCTTCGTCAAAGAAGACGCGCTTGAGCCAATGCCTCTCGTTCCACGGGTTAAACGTGACCGTAATTTGTTTAAAGAAATCAGGTACATCTAAGCTACCACGGATAGACTCAACTACTGTACTGAACTTGTCTTCAGTCTCAATTTGATACGCCTCTTCGAACCATGCCCAGCATAAGATGCCTACATCAACCGTGATAGATGTGATTTTAAGTTCATCATCCAAACCACGGAAGAGAATCTTCTGCCCTGTTTCTTTAACAGTTATTTCAGGCAAAGACTCGTTGAATTTAAACTTCTGAGCGACTTTCAGTTGGTTAGCTGCCCACTTGAAATCCGTGTAGGTGGATTGCTTATTTGTGTTCGAGTATCTGCGTACTACAAGTAAGTTCGCCCAGGGATATTTCAAAATACGTGTGATGAAGTTAAGAGCCGTAGTCTTTGACTTCTTCGAACCACGAGATCCTTTTACTACTCGATAGAGATTTCTCGAGCGCCAGAACTGGCCGTATCCACTACCCACTATCTTAGGCAAGTCAACAACAATATCGTTCTGTTTAATCTGGTATGTCTGACTCATTCGCAAACACCACCGTTCCAGAAACATCAGCCTCTACCTTGTCTGTCCAAAGCCTATGACGTTTTCCTAATAGTTCAGCTGCCTTGATTCTATCCTTCGCTCCGACATCGATATCTGTAATCGTCTGGCCTAATTCTCCAATACTAATCAAGGTTTGTTCTTGCGTTTCTCCTCGCATGACTGAAGTTAGGTAAGTGAGCACCTCTTCCTGCGTTGCAATCTTCTCAGACGCAAACTGAGCCAGTCTTTCGTCGATATAAGATTTGATTGTAGTATTTTGTAGTAACTTAGATGCGTTTGTATTAGCATATTTAGAGCTATACCCTGCCTTAATAGCTGCATCTGTCGCATTTCCGCTGATGATGTACTCGTCAGCGAATCTCTGTTGTTTTAAAGTTAATTTAGCGATTTTCCATCACCTCCATTTTTACAAAATAAAAAGCCACTCTTTGAGTGACTGTATGCGGTAAGTGGGTGCCTCCCCCACCAGAGCCTTATATAGCGCTACTTTATCTCTGTCCTACAGGTTAATCAGCCTAAATCTAATTACCGCCCTGTACCCCTATTGTGATAGCTACTCACAGAGATACAACGGGAACAACTGGAATTGAACCAATGGCCTCCTAGGCTTCAACTAGGCGCTCTACCAACTGAGCTATATTCCCTCAAAATGCAAGGCGACTACTACCTTGCTTGTTAATTAGAAAGAACATTTATTTTTTATTTTTTGTAGTCATTTAACAAGTTAAGGGCGGCGTTCGGAGTCGAACCGAAAAAAGAAGTTTATAAATTAAAGGAGACAAAACCACTGACCCGTCACCACCACGAAGGGCATAAGGCCCTTAAAATTACAGGAGTCATCAATCCATTTGCTGACAATATCATAATAACACTTTAAAACTATCATTTACTATCATTACTATCAAACATTTTAGCAAGCTTAACTAAAGACTTATCTCTTGCTCGTTGGATAGTAGTGGGGCTACAATTTAATCTTCTTTCCACTTGATTCCAAGAAAGACCATCAATATATAGTAATCGCATCACGATATTTTCAATCGGCTCTTCTAACTCTTCAATTGCTCTGACAAGTTCCTCTTGTTCCTTGTACTCCTTCTCGATCTCTTGATAGAGTTCAGCTATGCGATCAATAGCCTTGATGTTCATTTCTTCAGTGCGATTATCATTGCTCTGAGATTTCGGCATACTGTCAAAAGTCTGGCCTTTCATAATACCAGATCTTAGATTGATAATTTCACAATGTAGAGATTGTATTTTAACATTCTTAAATTTTAGTTTCTTGAGTTCTTTCTCAATAGATCTCTGCACCCTATCACCCCTTTCCAATAAACACATTCATCGGCAGATTGAAATAAGTCGCTACGTCTTCAACGTTATACATATCAGGTACAGCCTTTAAATTCTCCCAATTTGAGATTGTTGCAGTTGAATAGCCTAGCTTGTTTCCTAATTCTTTCAAAGTAAGCTTATTATCTTTTCGTTTTTGCCTTAACATAAACGCGAATAACTCACATTGTCTTTTTGTTAGTGGTTTTTCATAATCCATGTTCCATCTCCTCAATCAACCAATCAAGGTTCTTGCGAGCCTTTTTCAAATCTTCAAGACCGTTCTTCTTCTGGTGTCGTAGTAAATACTTCAAGCTATTTCCTAAGTAGAAGCCCTTTAACTGTTCTGGTGTCATGAAATTTCTTAAAGCATCGATAGATTCCATGCCATAGCGTCCTTGATAATGGCTTGGTTTGTTTACGTTGTCAATTATTTCTGGGTTCATTCCTTATCATCCAAAAGTTCAGGGTTTTCGTAGATATTCCCCACGACCTCACAATCAGTATGTCGTAGCCACAATTCACATCCGTGTTGTTTGGATTCAAGACGATAGGCTCCGCCATAATGCCTTACAACCTCATAATAAGTCGGTTCAGAATAGACATCCTTAGACATTTTGACTATGTCCCCCTCAAAGATTTCCTTACCGTTCTTGTCAACCAATCCTGTTGATTGCATGAGATATTCATCATCAATCGACCATCCTTTTAAATTGTTGCAGGTAAGCTTTTTGCTATCGTTCGCATAGACATTACCATTCCAGATAATCAATTCATCATTAGTAAACATCTTTTGTTCATGTTTATCCCACGCTCTAAATTTTAGTTTCATGATAACTCCTACAATTCTTCTAAATCAAAATACTCTGTCAGTTCGTTCTTCAATTCTTCGATAGTACTGCATCGTCCAATTAAATCAGATACATCTAGCATCGTGTCCTCTTTATTCAGCGTGTTCTCTGCCACTGCATCAGCTACCCATTTGGGATGTGTTCCAGCGTAAGAGAATTGATCTTGAGGTAATAGCTCAAGCAATGCTTTATATCGCTCCTCAAGAGCAATTAGAGCGCCAAATACATCGATGTAGTCGGTATCTGCTTTCTTGCTTTCAAAGACTTCTGGCTGATTTTGTTTCACGATTTCCGCATAAATAGCAGACCATTCTTTTTCTGAAAAACGTGATTTTTCAACCAATGCTCCGTATTCGATTTCCTTACCATCGACTGTTACTTTATAATTCATATTCTTACCTCATCTCCAACTTTCACTTTATCGTACACGTCCTTCGTAACTACAAAAATTCCGTAATCTCTGATAGTCACTGTGTATAGCTTCCCATGTCGTCCTTTCTCGACGACTTTACCGAATATCTTAGCGCCTGCGTTATCAGCATTATAGATAACCATCGGCTTCTTTTCTTCTAAATCTCGAATCCTGTCCATCTGCCAGATATTTAATCCAGCAGATAGCAGAATCCAGATAACTATGAATCGTTTCATTTTCATCATCACAAAACACCACCATTTAATTTATTGAATTCTTCTTTAGTGAACCCTTGACTAATAGTTATTTCAAAGTTTCTAAAAGAAATCTCACCAGATTGTAATTTACTTGCATTAATATTCCCAGATTTTACAACACTAGCATCTGGAATAAAAGTTTCGAAAACTCTCCCCATAGCGGAAAAAGTATTCCCTCCATCTGTACTGATTTTAATACCTATGGGGTAACTGTTAAACAGTTTACGATACTTCCTAATCAATCGTTTTCGTGTTTTATTTAGAGACATCACTCAACCTCCTCATTTTTTATTGATTCATACGCTCTTTTATAAGCATCCAAATATAGAAATACTATTTCAGACACTTTTTTACCAGCGAATTCAAGAGTCTCATAGTATTCTGAATCTTGTTCACTCAGGAATTCTCGAACAGTATCAGTAATGTGTTTGAATCCATGCCGATCATCGAAATATTCAAATAGTTCATCAAAATAATATCGATCATTTTCGTCTAAGTCTTCATATCGCTTATTATCAAAGAAATACTCAAGAATAATTTTTTTAGCTTCATCTTCATCATAAACAAAAAGATGTCGACTAGATGCTTTGATTTTTTCAATAAAATATCCAGCGTTGTTTGTGAAATCCTTATAGAAATCTTCCCAACTACCCATATTATTAAAATTTACTGCAACCAACTCACCGAAATCACCTGTGATGGCTAGAGATGAATTTTTCTTATCGAAAATATATCTTAGATTATACATTAGATTATATTCTGGACTATGATAATCAATGATTGTAATATCATCTAATTCGATTTTTTTAGCAATGTGCTTGTTAAAATAGTGTGCAAATGATTCCATCACTCAACCTCCTCCACTTCAAATAGTGGACTATTAAACACTTCACCAAAACCATAATATTCTAGTTCCTTTCGTGTAAATTTTTCGTTATTTTTCCAATTGTTAAAAAAATGGAATCCAGTTTCTGTTTGATTTAGATAATCATCTGTATTTTTTAACTTGACTTTGTATTTTGGCTCTTTCTCGACCTCGTAGCCGTCAAGCCATGCGCGAGCGAGAATATCCATATTCTTTTTTTGATAAAACCATTTTGATATTTCGGTATCTCTTGACTCATTTCTTACATCTTCGAAAATGTCTTCTAAATCCCAAAAGTTTAACTTTGCAAAACCAAGTAAAGCATCCACAAACTGCGGTACTACTGGTTTCTGCGGTTCGTCTAGTTGTCTGACTAGACCTAAAACTAGATTCTTGTCGATCCAAGGTCTAGTTCTTGTATTATGTGCTGGTAATGCTTCGATTTTTTCAATCAATTCCTGCTTATTCATCTTCCAACTCCTTTATCTTCTTCCTCAACTCTTCATTCCTCTTTCTCAACGAATCCCGTTCCAGCGCTCTAATCCGTCTCTTCCGTGAATCGCATGGTTTCGAATACTCGGCTATCTTCTCTTCGTTTTGCTTGATTGTGCGTTTCAGTCCGTCGATTACTATCTTCTTGTCGTATTTCAACTGAATACCTCATTCAATTCTTTAACACATTCATTATGATTGAATGGTTCGTCAGCCAATTTGTCAAATCCGTTCTTTTCTGATTTTCGTAAAAATATAGACATCCCACAAAATCGACATCTAATCGATTTAGAACTTTCTTTGGCATGTCTTTTATAGCATTCTCCACAAAATGGACATTGTACGTCAACTTTCATTTTTAACTCCTAAATTGTTCAAAAAAATCAAATGCAACCGTGCAACCGATAAAAAACAAAATTTAAAAAATAAATTTCAAGAATCCTTATTTAATAGGCTTTCTCTATTATTACTATTTTTATTTATACTTTTTAAAAAATATAGGTTGCATCGGTTGCATTATATAAAAATAGTATAAAAAAGTCAGTATTATCAAGGGTTTAAGGGTGCAACCGTTCTTTCGATTTATCGGTTGCATATCGGTTGCATGCAACCGTTCTTCTTAAAAAGTGCAACCGATGCAACCGATAGAATTTTCAAATGCAACCGATCTATTTTTCTTTAATTCGCTTAAATCCTTTAGTATTTTTTCCACCAATTCTGAACTGACCTTTCTCCCACCCAGGATGATTATCCATAATCATATTGATTTTAGTTGATAACTTTTTGTCATTTGAATTTCTCATGAAGAGGTTATACATCATCTCACGAGTTGATACTTTTTCCAGTTTTTTAGTGCCAGCTTCAAACTCACTACTGTTATCAAAATACTTGCTTGTATACTGATGTTGTTGTTGAATTGACCAACTTGACCAGTTATCAGGAATAGGCATTTCCAAATATTCAAGCACTTGTAATTCCACTTCATCACGATACATAAATTTCTCACGATAGATTTCTAATCGGTCTTCAGTTTCTTTATCAAACATCAAATCAGCACCAGCACGATAGATTGTGACAGCCTCGCCCCAAATTTGTTCGACTGTTTCAGGTTCAATTTCCATAGGGTGTTTTTTCTGATTGTCGATGTTTGCGAGTACAGGTAAGAAGCGACGTTCTCCAGTCTTATCTTTTAAGTATTCCTTCTGATTAGTTGTACGTGCTAGAACAAAGTTTTTAGCAAATTTTTCAGTACGTTTCATGTAAGGTTTACGAAAACGTAAGCTTGTTTTTGAGATAAAGGCTTTTGTTTCAGCGAAACTCATTCGGTTACTAGCAACCATTTCATCATCATTGACGATTAATGCTTTTAGCATGATGTCATAATTATCTTTGTTTGCAAAATCTGTGACCGAATCGGTATACCAAGCACCACCCAGCTTTTGAAGGAGTGAGGTTTTCCCAACACCTTGACCACCGACTAAATCCAGCACGTAGTCAAATTTAACAAATGGATCATACACTTTAGCGACTGCACCAACTAACCACATTTCAGCGATTTTGGAAATCAAAGGGTTATCATCAGCACCGAGATAGACTTGAAGCATACGGTCAATTCGTTTACATCCATCCCAATTACTTGCTGCACGTTCCATATAGGCTATAACTGGATTGTATGACCTTTCTGAGAAGAAGGTTTCCATGCCATCCAGCATCGCTTGGTTTGAGTAAGCAACACCTAATACACTTTCAAAATAGACTTTTACCACTGAATCAAAGTTAGAAGGCAATTCCCCTTTCTTAAAGAAGGTGTTTCCTATTTTGATATCCTTGAGGAGTTCATGTTCTTGAGAAAATTCATTGTGTTTTAAATAGATACTTAGTTGATCATCAGCCTTGAAAGAAAGCAAGACATTGCTAGGGCTATTAGCTTTAATCATTCCCTTATCTGTTAGTATCATTGTATCTTGTGAATTTATACTTACTACATCACCAATCGTCCTCACCTCCTATCTTTTTTAATCATACTTTCAACAGTACGCATCATTTCCTTTTCAGGCAAAGGATTTTGACTATTTGTATTTGCTAGTCTTGCTAATTGAATGACTACTTCATCATCTACTGCTCGATATAATAGACCACCTACGAATTTTGCCAGTTTATCATTTCGTCCACCCTCATCACCAAAACCAAGGGCGATGGTTTCAAATAATTCAGTGGTTTGGGTTCTGTCTCGTGTGTAAGACCTTCTAGCTAAATTCCTTAAACCATCTTTACCATCAAATGTATGGCCATGTGTTTCTTTGTATTGTTTCTTGATCGCTCGAATTAGATCTCTGGAAGGTGTTACGATTGTTCCACCTTCCTTTGATTTTTCTAAATCCCACTCATACTGACCTTTATCTGTGGCAGATGGTGCAACTAACACATAGTTATTTTCGTGAGATTTGATATCAACACCTGGTAAGAAACCAATCATCTGTGTGATAGGTTCATCCTCTCTTTTGAAGTAAAAGAGGTGCTTCCCACCACTAGCAGTTTTAGCTTGTAGGGTAGGTTCAATTAAGTTTAAATACTTCCATTTTTTCAATGACTCAAAACCATTTGACTTGCCGTGCTTGTCAATGTCAATAACAAAGAAGTTTGTTGTTTTAAGAGCAATATTTGCATTTGGATAACCATCCCAAAAACTTTCAATTTCACTTTCGGTCATTGGAGGTTTGTCAGCAAATTCAATCAAAGGCATTTTGTTTTTAGGATTGATTGGAATGACTGAGAATCCTAAATTTTGATATTTTAGAGCGTACTCTTTCATGCTAGCCATTCCGTGCTCCTCCTAATTTTTAAAATGGCAAATCATCTTCACTGATTTCCAAACCTGCAGCAGTTGGAAGCCCTTCTGCTTCATCAAGATCATAACTACGGTATGTTTTACCTTTACTTTCTGTATCAATAATAATCAACTTGAAGTAAGAACCAACTGCTTTACGTTGGAGAGCTTCTTCGAGTGACTTCCCATCCTCAAAGTCAGATTTTAAAGGTGCATCGTCTGCAAATGCAAGGGCCTTTTGGAAGAATTTAATAGTACGCTGAACTGACCAAGAAATATCTTTGTTATTCCAAGTATCAAGCGTTCCAAACGTTGCATATTCAACTCGACCATCATAATCACCACCGCGAATTTCAAAACAGTATTGAAGGCTTTCCCAGCCTTTGTCTGAAATATTGAATTTGGCAGATTTTAAAATAGCTTGATATTCTCCAGCTGGAATTGGTGCAGGCCCATTTGCGCTGTCTTTACGTGGGTCAAAGCCTTCTTTTTTGATTGATTGTGCGATTTCTAATAAACTCATGTGTTTTCTCCTTTAATTCTTAAAATAGTTCATTTACTGAAGTAGTTTCTACTTCTTTTTTAGTTTCTTGTTTAGTTGTTGGCTTTTCTTCAACTGCAGGCTTATTCTTAGCTGGACTGAGTGCTCCACGGATAGTGGTCAAAATCTTCAAGATTTTCTTATCATCGACTTGGTCAGCGTAGTAAGATTTACGCTTACGGTCAACTTCACGGTTATAGTTATTACCGATTTTTTCTGTATGAATCATCAGGTCAGAATTTCCGTTGATAAGGTTCACATACTTATCTTTCAAGCTTGGTTTGTCTTTAGTTGCATTCCCGTTATCGTCATATTCAGAGATTTGACGACTAATATAGATAACGTTCATTGGTAAGGCTTTAAGGTCAATAACCAATTCAGTGACTGCTTGATTGAAGAAATCATAACCCTTACCGTATGGAATTTCTGACAAGGATTTCAAACGAGGTTTTCCAGCTGGTGTCAATTCATAACAAACTGCAATCTTAATCATTTCAATGACATCATCGATTACATCGACTATAACTGTTTCATAAGAATGTTTTTGTGTTTGAAGTGCCAGGAGGATTTCACCCAACTGTTTGATAACTGAATTGGTAATTCGTCCAGAGGTGTCTTTTTCATTCAATAGTTGAATACTTGGTACGCTGTTAGCTTCTGCATTTCCGTCCGTATTTAGTACGATAGGTTTTGGAAATTCGTTTGCTAGATAAGACTTACCACTCATGGTTTCACCATAGATGAAATAGTTTCGAGGGGTGTCTTTTGGAATTTGTGGTTTGTTTTCTGGTAATTTAAACAAGATTTATACTCCTTTATAATAAAATTCAATTACATTTACATCGTGCTGCTGACGACTTCCTGTTATGCGCCATAGCAACTGTCGGTAATCATCGTATTCTCCAGAACCTTCTTCAACTGGATCTAGTACGACAATAGTTTGGTATTTGTGTTGTAGGCCATCGACACCTACGCCTAAGACTTGACTGGTAGCCACGACCACTTGATTATCAAGACCGTCTTGAATATCCCCTGTCCAGATACCGATGTTTGGATGTCTCCCACGAATAACATTCACAATCTGTTTAGACTTGCTGACAATCAGCATATCGTGTGGTGCTCGTTCAATTAGTCCATCGAGCTCTAACAATAATGGTGTGTCTTGATTGACTGCTCTTAGTTTAGGAAAATCAACATCTACACCAGTTTGGTTGAGATAGCGCTCGAATGTGTTTCTCCCAAAAGATTGCTTAGCCATGACTGTTTTACCATTTACTGTGACTAGGTTTAACTTCCTAAACTCAGCAAGTTTTTCTGGATTTCCAGGTGCGACTCTCTTTTGATAGAATTTAATCTCAAAACCGTTATTCTCAACTGCATTTTCAATTTCTTCGATTTCTTCCCACCTAAAGAAGTTTGGTAGGTTTGAGACATAACTTTCATAATCTCTAAAATCTTCCCACTTTTCTTTCGAATAACTGAATGGATCATAGACCATCTTTCCGTGAGACTTTTGCCAGTCAAATTTATTATTAGGTTTCGCCCATCCAAAGATGATTTTTTCAAGTGGGTAGAAGTTTTGACCTTTTTTTCTGATTGGTGTAGCTGAAAGACCTATCGTATATTTACGCTTTATTTTGCGATATAAGGCTACTTGCTTGTCGCTCGACATATTCTGCCACTCATCTACTATCAGCACGTCACAGGCTAATTTATGCCCCTTTTTGACTTGATTTTGAAGATATCTATCTGTCTGAATGATAATCTCAACATCTTTATCAAAATTCATAAACTTGACTGCATCTATCCAACCATTAAGAATTGCTAGTCGGTTGTTTGTGATGATGATTTTCTTTGCTTTCTTATGCTTTGCAATAGCAAGCGCACAGATAGTTTTACCGCGCCCCCCAAGAGCTTCAAGAAAAATTCCATTTGATAAGTGGTCACTTCTTTTAACTGCTTCAACTTGCCATTTTCTAAGAGTTATTGTGATACTCGCTCACCACCTTTCCAATATCTTGGATAACTTCTTCAACATCACTTCTCATGGCCCAGAATAGTCCGAGTCTTGCTGCTGCTCGTATATCCTGGTGGTGACTCTTTTCAAACTTCCATAGACCTAAGATTTTTAAAAGGTCGTCTGGAATATCTGACTTATAGCCACCGTTATATTGAAGAATGGCATCTGGATAGCATAACTGGATATAAGCAATAGTTTCTAACACGCTATTGTCTTTTGACCTGTCATTATCTCTAGTTCTAAATTCTTCGACAACAGCTACATCAAAATCAAGTATTGTTCCAATGTCATGAAACCACTTAGCAAATCCCTTCATGCCGTATTCCGCTACCCAGCTATCAACCAACCTCGCATTGTCGAGTAGGACAATCCCTGTTGTCGAGGTTTCAATTTTGTTAGATGACGGATCAATCGCTAGAATTTTCATATCTTCTTACCTAATACTCAAATTCTTCCTTTCTACTAAACTTGCACCGATAATTTCAAGACCATTCTTCAAGTCCTCTTTCAAACGTTTCTTGTCAGGTTTCCAAGTTGCTACCTTGTATGCCTCTGGCAAGACTGTTTCGTCTACTTCAACCGCTTGAGACTTACGGAATGAAACTTTAAATAGTGGTGTGTCTACACGTTCATAGCCAGTAAGAGCCATACTGGTAGAGAGTGTTTCTTTCAAGTGATCTTTCTTCTTTTCATCAGCTTTGTTCAATTCAGTCAAGCGCTTGATTTCATTTTTTCGTGCTTCGACATCTGATTCAATATTCTTGATAACTTTGATATAGTTTTCTACTTTGTTTTCGTAGTCGCTATTCCAGTCGATACTATCAAGCGTATCTAGTTTAGTTTCTTCATCCAATTCCAAATTGTAGATGTCAAGGAATTGGCCTGTTAATTCGTAAAGTGTTGGCATTATTTCGTCACCTCTTTCATTAATTTATTTGCTTCCTTAATTAGCAATCGCATAACGTTGCTATCTGTTTCTTTCTCTGCTGCACGAGTCAGCATTTCAACCCACTCACGTCTGGTGTCATTCTTCCAATCAACCAACTCTGTGAGTGCTTTGGTGTGATTAAAGTAAGGCGAATAGTCAAACGACTTATCTTCCAATCGGATACATTTTCCTGCCTTGATGTCTTTGGCTAAATTAGCCCTCACATTGCTATTTGTTGTACCGACAACCTCAGCTACTTCATCATATGAGGCAGTAGGGTGGTCTCTATAATATTCCCTAATTCGTTCCGCTTGAGTCATTTAGTCATACTCCCTTCCTTTAAATTCATTTTTCAAATCCACACTCCCACACTTCGGACATTCAATGATTGGGTAACTATCAACATATTCGAATGTGTTCCCACAATCTCTACATCCACACTTCCAGATATATCGATTCATACAATCACCCCTTCGGATATGGTAGGGCAAGCAATTCCTCACGTAGACCAACGGGGGGTTGTGTGTCGTAAGTAAATTTACGGTCACAGTTACGAATGTTCATGCGTGCGATGTTATTGAATTGATTTCTGCCTTGATGGTAAACTTCAATAATTGCTCGGTCTTGTTCTTCAAGTTGCTTCTTACTTTCTTTTGCTTGTTCTTCTTTGATAGCGATCAAAAACATTGCTACAAATAAGCAAATAAAGACGGTTGCAATTCCTAAAAGTTGACTTGTTAGTGTCGGTTCTGTCATGTTAAACTCCTAATAGTTTTTCCAAATCAGCGATGCGCTGATAAAGTATTTGGTTTTCCTCTCGTGCTTCAATCAATTCTCGGTTCAAGTCTAATGCAACCAATCGCCAGTCGGCATTGACTTCAATTGTTGTTGTTTTTAAAAACAATTTTGTAAGTTTATCTAATAACTTCATGTCATTTCTCCTAAATTGCCGTTTTCTGCCAGTTTTCGTGATACCAGTCAATGACGGCATCTCTTGGATATTTTTCACGTTTTCCTTCAATCCGTGGAAAGTCTGCGTGTCGGTTGAAGCGCTCGTCAAACGTTGACGTGTCTTTCGTTCCGAGCAACATCTCGGAGCATTGCGACTTGTTCAGTTCCATTGGATAACGCTTCTTTTCATCTGTGATGATAGTCATGACCTTTAGTGTCCTATCCATTAAACCAGCTTCAAACTGGTCTAATAGTTGCATCATTAAATCGTTCATGTTATAATTTCCTTGAATAATTTTGTCATGCGCCTGATTTCCATCAGGTGCTTTTTTGTTATCTAAATTCATCCAAGCTGACTTCCAGTGCGTCAGCAATTCTGCACATATTCGTCCACGACATTTCTTTTAATCTCCCAGCCTTTAGGTTTGAAAAATTAGATGGGTGGACATTTGATTCTTTGGCTAATCTGTACATTGACCAACCTTTTGACTTTAATTGTTGTTCAATCTTACTCCACATCCAAAACACAATATGTTGTGTTTCTCGAACACACAACATCCTTTCTTACACTATATGTTGACAAATAAAAATATTTGAATTATAATATATTTTGACTAGGACCTCTCACCGTTTTAGTCAAAATTCCAATAGAAAGGAGATTTAATCATGGGTAAAAATCAGCATGTTGTCCCTGCCAAAAATGGTGGTTGGAACGTGAAAGGTGCTGGCAATTCAAGAGCAACTGTTCATACTACTACAAAGAGTGAAGCTACAAATATTGCTAGACAGATTTCACGAAATCAAAGTTCCGAACTAATCATTCATGGCAAAGATG
The DNA here is from genome assembly GCA_963530385.1 of uncultured Streptococcus sp. Lineage (GTDB taxonomy): Bacteria > Bacillota > Bacilli > Lactobacillales > Streptococcaceae > Streptococcus. Next base: position 56,115 of record CAUSCX010000002.1, read on the forward strand.
GGAAAATTCAAAGCCGTGACAGCCACGGTAAAGACCCATTCCCTCCTAAAGGCTAGTCATAATTTGGTCTTAGCCTTACAACATATCCTGTAGCAGAACTTACATCATCTAGTGTGACTTCTGCTATTTTTTTTGTTCCATCCTCTGTTTCAACAATTAGTCGTGTATAGAAGCGACTATCTAAAATATTCATCAGATTTGGTTTGAAACTATACGGATAACGTTTTGGTCTCATTTTCCTACTCCTTTCTATTTCTAATCTCCATTTCTGCTATAATATAGTCAGAAAGGAGGATAACTTATGACTAAGTTTGATTTGGCACCTTATCTAAATGCAGTTACAAACGAAGAGGACACTCTTCTAATCTGCAAAACTGAGCAAGGTGCATACATTGGCGATTTTAGCCCTTCATGCGATAGAGAAGATTTTGTGCTAACTTACGAAGACGTTTCTGTCTCTTTATCTTACGCACAGGTTCTTTCTGCAACTCTTTTAAGGGTTTAATCGCCGGCTTCAAATAGTCATTCATCCAAATGCTAAACAAAAATTGACACTGTCCAACCGTCCTTTTTGTTCTAGTGCTTGGGTGGATTTTTATTTGTCGGTAATCTTCCCAAGCCAATTTATGTCCATATCCTTTCAGAATCTTTGTAAACAATTCAAAAGGTACTTCAAATGTAATCTTGTCTAGCCCAGTAGATTCTACATAATCTTCTGGTAACTCAAACAGTTCTCTGTCTGTCATTTCCTACTCCTTTCCTATATGATTTAAAATCATATATTGTTGAAAATTTTTTATGTGACTTGCTTATTTATTCCAAGAATATCATCAGTAGACACATTAAAAAATAAAGCTAGACTAATAAGATACTCGCCTGAAATCTTAGTCTGGTCTTTTTCCCAGTTGCTAATAGATGTTTGAGTAACGCCTAATTTTTTTGCTAGTTCACGCTGTGACATCTTATTGTGTCTGGCTCTTAATTCTGCGATAGAGACCATATGTGAATCACTCCTTTCTTGATGATGATTATATTTTATATGATTTTAAATCTTGTGTCAAGTGTTTTATATGATTTATTTTCTCTTTTTTTAAAAAAAACGTTATTTTTGTATTTTATTTAAAACTTTTTTCTTATATACTTGATTTATAATCATGGTTCTGATATAATTTACTTATCAAAAAACAAAAAAGGAGACATCCTATGGAACAATTGGGAGACCGAATAAGAAAATTGAGAGAAAGTCGTAATATGACACAGACTGAACTTTCAGAAATTCTTGGTATGAAAACCTATACTACTGTTTCGAAATGGGAGAAAAACGAGAATTTTCCTAAAGGTAAAGACCTAAAGAAATTAGCAGAAATTTTCAACGTCACTTCTGACTATCTTTTAGGGCTATCAGACACTAAACTTGGAAAAATTACTACACAGAACGAACACCCTGAAATCCTAACCATCTACAACCAGCTTGAAGAACCAAAACAAGAAAAAGTCCTTGACTATGCTACTGTTTTATTAAATGAACAAAACAACATGAAGACATTAACTGTCTTAGAAAAGTACAAAAACGACGAAGACTATATCACTGACTACGTCGAGGGCTTGGTTGCAGCAGGACACGGAACTTTCCAAGAAGATAACCTACACATGGAAGTTAGACTCAGAGCTGAAGATGTGCCAGAAAGCTATGACACCATCGCTAAAGTGGCAGGCGATAGCATGGAACCGCTTATAAAAGATAACGACTTACTATTTATTAAGGTTACTAGTCAAGTGGATATCAACTCAATCGGCATCTTTCAAATAAATAGTAAGAACTTCGTCAAGAAACTGAAAAGAGATTATGACGGTTCTTGGTATCTTCAAAGTTTAAATAACGCTTATGAAGAAATTTATTTGACTGAAGATGACGATATCAGAACTATAGGGGAAGTCGTGGATTTGTATAGGGGATAAGATTAGGAGGGGGAATGAAAGAGGAAGAATATCTAAAAAATAGACTGAAAGGCCAGATAAACTGGTATGACAGCAAAAGTCAATGGCATCAAAAGTGGTATAAATGTCTAAAGTATGTCGAACTACTTCTCGGTTTTATGATTCCGATTTTATCAGCTTGGGAGCCTCCGCATTTTTCGATTATATCAGCTATCTGTGCAAGTGGAATGCTTCTATGCGAAAGCGCTATTTCCTTATCAAAGCACCGTGATAATTGGATTGACTATCGTAGAACGGCAGAATCATTAAAACATGAAAAATATATGTTTTTAACAGGAACTGGTGTCTATAAAAATGAAAACGATAGCTTCGCTTTGCTTGTTGAACGTTGCGAAACTATCATTTCAAGCGAAAATATAAATTGGGCAAATTTACAAACAGATACCGTACAAAGAAAGGAACTATATGACAGATAAAATTTTTGTGAGTTATAGAGCAGATGATGAAGGCACTTTGCATAAAAACTTGCTAGTGGCTTGGTCAAGAAATGATCGTTTTTTCCCAGAAATTAAATTTCATGATACCTCTATCGGAACTTCCATCAATTCGGTCAATGCAAACTATATCAAATCAGTAATAAAAGACCGAATAAAAGAATCAGATATCGTGCTATGTCTTGTTGGCAAAAATACTGGAAACTCAGATTGGGTCAATTGGGAAATTGAAACAGCTTATCAACTAAATAAAAAAATCGTAGCCGTCAAAATTGAACGATACTACGATACACCTAGTGCATTATTTGGAAAAGGTGCGAGTTGGGCCTTAGATTTTTCAAAAAACTCAATTTTAAGAGCTCTATCCTAAAATCTCATATGTTTTTTCAAAAATATCTGGCTTAACTGGATATTTCTCTCCGTTGACACCAGTAATAATCCAATCTCCAGCAGAAGCTTTCATGACACCTTCTAAAGTTTCGATATATTGAACAGTTGATGTTTTTTCTGCTTCTACAACAACTGGGACCTTTCTAACTTTAACCATCTTAGTCACCTACCTGCTATTTTTAGAATTATTATAGCACAGTTCCAAACGAAAAAGCAAAAAATCCCCACACTCGCCATCGCCAAACGTTGAGTGTGAGGAACTTCAGTATAAGAAGCAACCATTCAAAAGGTCGTTTTCTTATACCCATTTTATCAAAAAAGTGAGGTAAAAACAATGGCATACTTTAGAAAAAGGGCGAACGGTTGGGAATATCGCATATCTTACAAGGATACAGACGGCAAATATAAGCAGAAATCAAAAAGCGGGTTCAAGACCAAGAAACTGGCTCAAGTTGCGGCAAGGGAGATAGAGGAGGGCTTATCCGAAAATATCCTGACAGACAAAGATGTCACGCTTTATAATTTTGTAAAGACCTGGTCAGACGTTTACAAGCGTCCACATGTCAAGGATAAGACCTGGGATACATACACCAAAAATCTGAAGCATATCAAAACGTATTTTGGAGACTTGAAAGTAAAGGATATAACACCCCTTTATTATCAAAAACGGCTCAATGAGTTTGGCGAGAAATATGCACAGGAAACCCTTGAGAAATTCCATTATCAAATCAAAGGTGCTTTAAAAGTCGCAGTCCGTGAGCAAGTGATCAGCTATAACTTTGCTGAAGATGCAAAAGTGAAATCACAAATCGAAACCAGGTCAGAGGATAATGACTTTTTGGAAGAGGGTGAGTATAAGGCTCTAATTTCGTCCACACGCTCGAATATCCAGTATGTGTCCTATTTTACCCTCTATCTCCTTTCAGTGACTGGTATGCGCTTTTCTGAGGCTCTAGGGCTTACTTGGGATGATATCGACTTCAAAAATGGAATCATAGGCATAAACAGGTCCTTTGATTATTCAAAAACGCAAGATTTTGCTGATCTAAAAAATGAAACATCGAAAAGGAAAGTGCCAATCGATAAAACCACGATTGAAACGCTGAAAACTTACAAGAAAAAATATTGGCAAGCAAACATAAAGAACCGTGTCTGCTTTGGTGTGTCCAATTCAGCTTGTAATAAGCTGATAAAAAGGTTAGTTGGTCGACCAGTAAGAAATCATAGTTTACGGCATACTTACGCATCGTACTTGATTTTAAAGGGCATTGACATTGTAACCATATCAAAGCTACTAGGACATGAGAGTCCAGATATAACCCTAAAGGTCTACTCGCACCAGATGGAAGCCTTGGCAGACAAAAACTTTGAGCAAATCAAAGAAATCTTCCTAATTGCATAATTTGGGGCGGATTTGGGGCGAAATCCTCACAGAGCCTATTAAATCAATAGTATTTAATCCGTCTACCGCCTCTATATTATCGAAGACTCCCACAGGAGTCTTTTCTTTTTTACTACTAGAAAAGCTTTATCAGTTCTACTCTGATAAAGCTTTTGTTTTATTCTGTTTCTTCTTCTGATTCGAGTTCTTGGATTTGAACCTTAAGCTTGGTTACACGTCCATTTTTGACCTTATCATTGGTTAGGGTGATATGCTTATTGCTACTTTCTAACTCATAGCTAAGTTTTTCTGATGTTGGAATAGTTCCCACGCCAGTCAAATAGTATCCAGCGATAGTATCTACATCATCACTTTCAAGTTCAACATCAAAGTAGTCATTGAAGTCATTTAAATTCATTGTCCCTTGGACGATATAGGTATCTTCACCAATTGTATGAACGTAGACTTCAGCTCTGTCAGTTTCATCATCAATCTCACCAACAATCTCTTCGAGCAAGTCTTCAAGAGTGACCAAACCAGCCATTCCCCCATACTCATCTAGTAGGATAGCCATCTGTCTTTGAGTATTTCTCAACTCTTTTAATAAATCATCCACAAAAATGGTCTCAGGTACAAAGAGTGGATCTTGTAAGATTCGCTTCCAGACAATATTGTCAAAACCACTGGCAAAGGCTTCTTTAAGAAGACTCTTAGTATGAATCAATCCAATAACATTGTCCTTATCTCCATCATAAACAGGAATCCGAGAAAAGTTCTGTTTTAAGATACTTTCGATAATTGTCTGAGTGTCATCTTGAATATCTACCATGAAGGCATCTGTTCGAGGAACCATAACTTCACGCGCCATGAGCTCGTCTAGCGAGAAAATCCCTTGTAACATTTCAATTTCATCAGCATCCAAGGTTTCTTCACTCTTAGACAACATGTACTCAATCTCATCACGAGTCATTTTTTCATCTGCATCATCAAATGTCATCGGTGTCAATTGACTCAAGAGATTAGTTGATGCTGAGAGCATCCAAACGAAGGGACTCACAATCTTACCAAGTCCAATAATAAACGGTACTGTTCGGATGGCCAAGGCATCCTTAAGATTTAGAGCAATTCGCTTAGGATAAAGCTCCCCAAAAACAATAGAAATATAGGTCAAGAAAGCTAATGACAAGAAGCTAGATACCGCATAGGCAGTCTCGCTATTTCCCATCCAAGAGGCGATCAACTCTCCAAGTGAATCTGCTAGTTTAGCCCCTGACAAAATCGTAATTAAGGTGATACCAACTTGAATGGTTGATAAAAAGTGATTGGGGTTTTCAAGTACCTTTAGTAAACGGATATAGCGTTTATCTCCCTCCTCAGCTTTTTGCTCAACACGTGAACGACTAAGTGAAACCATGGCCATTTCTGTTGCTGAGAAAAAGGCATTTAAAAAGGTCAAAACAACTAACAAAACAAATTGCAGTAACAAATCCTGACTGCTCGGGTCTTCCATTTTCCTTCTCCTAAAAAGTATAATTCAAATTATTATACCATATTTTCCAATTTCTACACATTAATTTTCAATTTCTATGATAAAGGGGCGCAGAACAGAGAGCTGAACCCTAAGTCTTGATGCTTTAGTTCCAGCCCCTTGTGAATCTTCAAAAAAGCTCTTTATACTAGAGCAAACTAGGAAGGTAGCCAAAGGCTGTACTCGAGTACGGCAAGGCGAAGCTGACGTGGTTTGAAGAGATTTTTGAAGAGTATTAAAATCAGAAGTGCAAAAAAACAACCACTCGTGTCTACAGTTCATGACTAATAAAAAACGAGGTTGGGATTTCCTCTCAACCTCTTGATCAATTAGTTAGTTTTTGTGACTGTGACTTCACCTGTTCGGTAATCTAACTGAATTCCCTTTTGGACATTTGGAATAACGACATTAAACTCCAACTCCCCATCAGAGGACTTGGCTTCAATCTGCGATGCGGAAGGTACCAAGTCTTCCTCAGTCGCATAGAGCAACGTCACACGGTAACGCACTCGTTTATTCTGATCTAAGGCTTTTCGAACCAAACTCTCATAGTAGTTTTGACCTGTCGAATCTTCTGCACGTGCTTGGTTGGCCCAGGCTGTCTGTACGGCAATATTTTTAGGATTGCTGGTAGAAGCATCGAAGCCGTCTAAGCCACCTATCAAGGCATAGCCTAACAAGTGTCCTCTATCTACCGCATGGTTGTAGCTTCCCTTTAGATTCTTAACTTGATGCCAACCCGCAGGCGTCCAAGATGTTGAACCATTGCCAGTTTCTTCACGGTCCTTGTACTGTCTGGTCGCTTTTGACATGATTGCATTCGCTACTGTGGGAACTGTCTCTCCTCCTACAGTCTTTGTTTTATTATCCGCATAGGGTTTACTTGAAACCTTGGCGTCTAGATTGGTTTTATTGTTATTGACGATAAAGGCTCCTGCGCTATTCCACTCTAGAGTACCCTTAATTTGTTTTTTAACTGAATCGGTCAATACACTTTCAGCCAGTTCTTGACTTGGAGTATCAGACGACTGTGATTTTTGTTTTACTTGTGTTTGTGGTGCAGTGTTGGAAGACTGCATTTGTTTAATATAGTAGCTTCCTGCTGACAAGAGCAAAAAGAGCAAGAGGCCAATTAGGGCCTGCCTTGTTTTTTTATTCATATTTTCTCCTTGTACTCTTCGAAAATCTCTTCAAACCACGTCAGCTTCACCTTGCCGTATATGTGTTACTGACTTCGTCAGTTCTATCCACAACCTCAAAATGGTGTTTTGAGCAACCTGCGGCTCTCTTCCTAGTTTGCTCTTTGATTTTCATTGAGTATTACATTCACTTCCTAGAAAAAGACTGGTCTCCCAGCCTATTTTCCTGTAAATTTTGCGATGAGTTCTTGCCATTTTGCTGGCGCTAAAATAGCCCAAGGGTCTTGTCCTTTTCCTAGAATACCATAGCCAATCATCAAACCAATGGCTAGAGCTAAAGCTCCCAATAGTAATACTACAACTACTAGGATCAAGCGACGCAACACATATTTGGATCGTTTATTCATCTTCATCAGCTTCCACACTTACCCGTTCAATCTTAGCTCCTAACTGGGCCAATTTTTCATGGAAACGGTAGTAACCTCTATCTAAATGGACAAGCTTTCCTACAACTGTTTCGCCTTCAGCTACCAAGCCTGTCAAAATCAAGGCTGCACTGGCACGTAAGTCTGTCGATAGAACTTCTGCACCTTGGAGAGGCTGTCCTCCGACGATACGGGCTGTATCACGTATGATTTCAGAGTGCAAGCCCATACGACGCATTTCCTCTAAATGTTGAAAACGATTCTCAAATACAGTCTCTACCATAGTTGACTCACCTTGAGCAACGGTCATTAGAGCAGTGAACTGCGCTTGCATATCTGTCGGAAATCCTGGATGTGGAAGTGTCTTAACGTGAACAGCCTTTAGCTTATCCCTCTGAGAACGTACACGAATCCCTTCATCCTCATCGATAACTTCAACACCCATTTCTATCAATTTAGCTATCAAGGGACGATTGTGTTCCCAGATGGCATCCAGAATCAAGACATCTCCACCGGTCATGGCAGCTGCCACCATGAAAGTCCCTGCTTCGATACGGTCTTGCACAACATTGTGGGTTGCACCGTGTAGTTGTTCAACACCAGTAATCGTCACAGTTTCTGTTCCTGCACCTTTGACCTTGGCACCCATTTTATTTAGAAGAACAGCTAGGTCGACAATCTCAGGTTCACGCGCAGCATTTTCAATGACAGTCACACCGTTTGCAAGAGTTGCCGCCATCATCAAGTTTTGAGTAGCACCTACACTTGGAAAGTCCATGTAAATATGTGCTCCGTGCAAGCGCTCTGCCTTAGCTTCGATATAGCCTGCCGTTTGGGTGATCTCAGCCCCCATAGCTTCGAGTCCCTTTAGGTGAAGGTCTATCGGGCGACTACCGATCGTACAGCCACCTGGCATCGAAACCTTTGCGTGTCCTACACGAGCCAAGATTGGCCCCAATACTACAATAGAAGCACGCATCTTGCTGACATACTTGTAGGGAGCTTCTTCTGTGATATCTCCAGTCGCATCAACTTCAACAATATGTGCTTCTTGATCAAAGTTTACTTTCGCATTTAATCCACGAACCACCTGATTCATGGTAAAAACATCCGATAAAATAGGAACATTTTTTAAGACTGTTTTTCCTTCACTTGCTAAAATAGTTGCTGCAAGCAGTGGCAAAACTGCATTTTTTGCGCCCTCGATGGTAACACTTCCAACCAAACGATTATCGCCACCTTGAACTACAATTTTTTCCATAAAATATTTTCCTTTATTTACAATTTTAGAATAGTGTTCTAACTGCTTCTTGCCAAAGTTGGTAGAGATTTAGGAAAAAGGAACTAATCAGATATCCTAAACCGATACTACATAACACTACTAAGAGACGAACCTTTCTCGCATTATCCCTAGTCACCTTCAAAATTTGATCCCATCTGACCAAATCTTTTAAGAGCTGAAAGACTAGATAGACAAAAAACATATGACTACTAAGGGTAAAAAACAATTGAATCATTTGCCTATTATACCATCTTCTTTTTTTCTACGCTAGTTTAGGAATTCGCCTACTGTTTAGGGATTGTTTTTTAAATAGTCAATCGCATCTTGAAGCGTTTTGACTGGAACGATTTTCATGTCTGTTTTAATCATTTGAGCTGCTTCTAGAGCTGTGTCATAGTTACTCTTGGCATTTGGATTTGCCTTTTTAGCTTCTTCAGTTACTGGATTGTTAGGAGCAAAGAATACAGTAGCTCCCTTTTTAGCTGCAGCGACAACCTTTTTATCAATTCCACCAATATCACCAACATTCCCATCTCTGTCGATACTTCCTGTACCAGCAATGATGCGTCCATTTCGAAGAGTGAGATCTGCAATTTGCGTATAGATAGATAGACTAAACATCATCCCAGCACTAGGACCACCAATGCCTGCAGTTGAAAACTTGATTGGCACATCACTAGTTACTTCTGTGCGGTCAATCAAACCGATTCCGATACCATTTTTCCCATTTTCTAGAGTAATGATCTTTCCTTCGGCAGTCTTGACTTTTCCATCCTCCTCATAGGTAACCTTAACCTGATCACCTAGAGTTTGAGAATTAACGTAGTCAACCATCTCCTTGGAGCTCTCAAAAGTCTTGTCATTCACAGCGGTTACGGTGTCAGCAATATTAAGAACTCCCTTGAAAGTCGAGTTATCTGTCACAGTCAAAACATAAACACCCAGATATTTGAGCTCAATTTCCTTACCCGCCGTCTTCAGACCTTGATATTTGGCCATATTTTGCGAAGTTTCCATGTAAAACTGGTTGATTCGCATAAATTCTGTATCTGACGACCCCCCCGTCATCTCTTTGGCACTATGTATATCCGTGAAAGGTGTTAGCCAGGCATAAAACAAGTCAACCATTCTGGCGTGCTTAACTCCAACCGTCACAAATTGGTAGGAACCTTCCTCTTGGTCAGGTTGGTTATTAACTTGTAAAACCTTTCGAATATCTTCAGAAGTTCCTGGCACCTCGATATAATAAGGCAGGGGCACCGTAAAAGCTATAAAAGTGATAATGAGCCCAATAATGAGATATAGGGGCCATCTAGTTTTTTTCTTCATTGTTTAACTCCTCTAGGACAGCATTTGGTACATACTCACTGATATCTTGACCAAATTTTAATAGTTCTCTCACAGCTGAAGAGCTGATGTGAACATGCTCTGGCCGACTGTGGAGATAGATTGTCTCCATTTCTCCCGCTAGTTTATGGTTGTAAAAATCAAAACTAGCTTCATACTGAAGATCCGTAGCATTGCGTAAACCACGCACTAAGATCTCTGCACCTAATCTTCTAGCAACATCAACGACTAATTCATCGTGAGAAGCTATGACTTTGACATTGTTGAGATGTGCTACTGCTTTTGCAACAGTTTTCTTTCGGCTCTCTATCTGTAAAAATCCCGTTTTGTGTGGATTATAAAAAATTCCCACATACAATTGATCAAAGAGCTTACTTGCACGCTCAATGAGACCCAAATGTCCATTGGTCATCGGATCAAAGGAACCTGTAAATAGCCCAATCTTATCTGACATAAACCGTCACCTTACTAATCCCATATATTTTTTCCTTCCAGATACCCAAACAAGCAATTTCTTCTGGAAGTTCTACTGATTTATCGGTCTCACATACCACCATGACATCCTCTGAAAAAAGATTTCTCTCTGCCATTTTTTCAATATCGGACACGATTTGTTCTTTTGCATAGGGAGGGTCCAAAAAAACAAGATCAAAGACACCATCGACCTGCTCCAATGCACGGCTGGACTCTATTTTCAACAATTGAAACTTTGAGGTTTCCTTAGTCATTCGGATATTTTCTGCGACTATATTCTGGGCTCGACGATCCTTCTCAACCAGAACGGCACTGGACATTCCTCTTGAGACAGCCTCGATGGATAAACCACCGCTACCAGCATAGAGATCTAGCACACGCCCGCCTTCAAAGTAAGGGCCAATCATATTGAAAATAGCGCCCCTAACCTTGTCTGATGTTGGCCTTGTCGTTTTACCGTCCAGCGTCTTTAAAGGACGCCCACCGTAGATTCCTGATACGATTTTCATACCGTATATTATACCAAATTCTTATCAAAAAAAGAAAATCGAACCTCTCGGCTCGATTGATTAAAGAATATTTTCGTAAGTATCTCTCACTTCTTGCGGCCAAACACTGGTTTGGACTTCACCGATGTGCTTCTTACGAAGCAGGAACATAGCCATACGAGATTGGCCAATTCCTCCACCGATTGTCAATGGGAAAAGTCCATTTAGGAGAGCCTTATGCCATTCTAAAGTTAAACGGTCTTCGTCTCCTGTGATAGCTACTTGGCGACGGAGAGTGTCTTCATCGACACGAATGCCCATTGAAGACAATTCAAAGGCTGCACCCAAATTATCATTCCAAACAAGGATGTCCCCATTCAAGCCATGATAGCCATTTTCAGACTCAGTTGTCCAGTCATCATAGTCTGGTGCACGTCCGTCATGAGGTTTCCCATCTGACAATTCTCCACCGATACCAATCAAGAAGACCGCACCGAACTCCTTACAGATGGCATTTTCACGTTCTTTAGGTGTCAAGTCTGGATAGCGTTCCACCAACTCTTCAGTATGGATAAAGGTAATTTGCTTAGGCAAAATTGACTCAATATCGTAGCGTGCTTCTACTGCTAACTCTGTCAAACGAATAGCCTTATAAATCTTTTCTACCGTTTCTTTAAGATAGGCAAGATTGCGCTGTCCGTTTGGAATAACTTTTTCCCAGTCCCACTGATCTACATAGACTGAGTGAGTCGCATCTAGTGAATCTTCATCTGGACGAAGAGCCTTCATGTGAACAAAGAGTCCTTCCCCCTCACCAAAACCAAAACGGGCCAAGGTATGGCGTTTCCACTTAGCAAGGGAATGCACCACCTCATAGGTTTCATCTGGGATTTGCAAAACCTTAACAGAAACTGGATGTTCAATCCCTGAAAGGTTGTCCTGCATCCCATCCCCAACCTTACTCAAGATTGGTCCCTGCACTTCTATAACTTCTAATTTATCTTTCAAATACTGAGTAAAGGTATTTTTTACAAAGGAAATTTCTTCCTGTTGATGGATAAAACTTTTCTTCATACATCTCTCCTTTCGAATAATAAGATGATTATACCCTTTTACCAGTAAAAATAAAAGTAAAAGTTTAAAAAAAGAGCCCATTTGAGCTCTAAAAGTGTTAATCGTCACTTCCAAAGATACGCAAGAAGCTAAGGAAGAGGTTGATAAAGTCAAGGTAGAGGCTAAGTGCCAAAGAAATTGCCCAACCTGTAGCGACTTGACCATTTGATTCTTCATAAACATAGCGAATCTTTTGGTTATCCCAAGCAATCAAACCTGCAAAAACAAGAACCATGGCAATACTGATAATGTAATCGAATAGACCACTGTTTAAGAATACATTAACAATCATAGCCAAGATGAGACCTACCAAGGCTCCAATCAAAGCACGTCCCATACCACTCAAGTCCTTTTTAATCACAACTCCGATAATAGCCATGACAAAGAAAAGGGCAGCACTAGAAATGAAAGCCGTTAGAACCGTTCCTGGTAGATAAAGCGATACGATGAAACTCAGTGAAAAACCGTTCACTACTGAATAGATGAGAAACATCGGAAGAGCTGCTGGGCTATTTTTATAAGCCATATTACTGGCTGCAATGACAAGAGCAACTTCAACTACTCCTGTTACGATTAGCCATATGCGAGCGTTAAGCATCAACTGAACAAGAAGGTCTTGGAAGGTTGTTAACATTAAGGCTGAAACAAGTGCAGATAAGGCGATCCCAATCCCTACAAAAGCATAGACTTTTGCATAAAATTGATTCAAGCCTGAACGTTCTTGAATAATTGTTTGATTCATATCTTTTTCTCCTTATGAAATCTTTTTACTGATTATAACAAAAATAAACTATTTTAACTCAAATAAAACATGAGTATACCTGCAGCAATGGCGACATTGAGGCTTTCTGCCTGCCCTTTCATGCTGATGTGGACCAATTGATCTGCCTGGTCTGTCATGAATGGACTAATGCCTTGACCTTCATTTCCCATGACCAAGGCGAAATCTTCTGGCTGAGCAAACTCACGATAATCTTTAGAATTTTGAGACAAGGTAGTTGCCAAAATTGGTAAATTACCCTTTTTAGCCTCTTCAACGAATGTTTCAACAGACATGCGATAAATCGGCAAATGGAAATGACTGCCTTGCATGGAGCGAAGCGTTTTGAGACTATAAACATCTGCTGATTTGCTGGAAACAATGACTCCAGAAAAACCTGCCGCATCTGCCGTCCGAATCATGGTCCCCACATTTCCAGGATCCTGCACATCTTCTAAGAAAAGGTATTTCCCCTGACTCAAATCTGGCAACTGGTCCTCTTCCTTTTGAACAATAGCAACGATACCCTGAGGAGTTTGCGAATCTGCTAAATCAAGCAGAATTTCTTCGGTTACAAAAACAGTTTGAGGATAGTCTACCAGTTTATCTCCATACTCTGCAAGAGCAAATATTTTCTCAATCTTTGCACCAGCTTGAACAGTTTCTTCAAACAAGTGCCAACCCTCAATCAGGTAAGAGGTTTTCCGATATTTTTTTTGATGTAATTTTTTGGCATTTTTCACCACAGAATTGGCTTTAGAGGTTATAATAGTCATAGAAATATTATAACACAATCAAGGAGGTTTGGTATGCAAAAGGTTAAAATGATCGCCCAAGGTCGCGTCCAAGGAGTGGGCTTCCGCTGGGGTGTCTATAGCCTCGCTCTAGAACTAGGTGGCATTACGGGCCGTGTCTGGAATAACGATGACGGAACCGTTGAGATTCTGGCCCAGGCAGAGTCTTCTGCCATTATGGCTAAGTTTATCCAAGAGATCCGAAAAGGCCCTACCCCTTTCTCTAAAGTAACCTATCTAGATGTGCAAATGAGCAACTTTCCATCTTATTCAGACTTCAAAGTCGCAAATTAGGTCTCTAGAACTATTGTATATTTTCCAAAAAAACAGTAGAATAGAAAGGTATAATTTTTAAAGAAGGAATAATTACTGTGAAATCAATTAAACGAATCGCTCTCTCAGTCATGGGAGTGGCTATGCTATTAGTCTTGACAGGTTGTGTCCAGGTTGATAAAGCAACAGGTAAGCCAATTGGTCCCGTTTGGGATTTCTTGGGTGCTCCGATGGGAGAAGCTATCAAATACTTCGCTAATGACCAAGGCCTCGGTTTCGGTGTTGGAATCATCATTGTAACCATTATCGTCCGCTTGATTATCCTCCCACTTGGTATCTACCAATCATGGAAAGCAACGCTTCACTCTGAGAAGATGAATGCTCTCAAGCATGTTCTTGAACCACATCAGACTCGTCTGAAAGAAGCAACGACTCAAGAAGAAAAATTAGAAGCTCAACAAGCTCTCTTTGCTGCTCAAAAAGAGCACGGCATCAGCATGTTTGGCGGCGTGGGATGTTTCCCTATTCTCATTCAAATGCCTTTCTTCTCTGCTATCTACTTTGCTGCCCAACATACTGAAGGAGTTGCCCAAGCAAGCTACCTAGGAATTCCTCTAGGCTCACCTAGTATGATTTTGGTTGCCTTTGCTGGTATCCTTTACTATCTTCAATCACTCCTTTCTTTACATGGAGTTGAGGATGAAACTCAAAGAGAACAAATCAAGAAGATGCTCTATATGAGCCCTCTCATGATTGTCGTGTTCTCTGTCTTCTCACCAGCCAGCGTTACACTTTACTGGGTTGTCGGTGGTTTCATGATGATTCTTCAACAATTTATCATCAACTACATCGTTCGTCCAAAACTTCGTAAAAAAGTACGTGAAGAATATGCCAAGAATCCACCAAAAGCAAGTAAAACTTCAGCTACTCGTAAAGATGTCACACCTGAACCAGTCTCAGCTATCGCAACTTCTAACAAGAAGAAAAACAAAAAACGCAATTCTGGCAAACAACATTCTAGATAAAGCTACGTGTATTATCCAATAATTAAAAAACGAATGAATGACAAATAGTTTTCATGAACTAGGTATCATTCATTCGTTTTTATTATCTACTTTCACATCTTAATTTATTTAAATCCTATAACAACAAATTAGTAAGTAAATCACTTTGATTTAATACAATTGAGAGTCATTAAAACTTCTGCTCCCTCGTCTCTATTCCTCAGTTCGACTTGGCCTTTATGCAGTTTTGCAACTCTACATACAAAACTAAGTCCAATACCATAATGTTGCTCTTTAAACGATCTAGCTTTATCCATACGATAAAAGAGCTTCCCAAAATTAGTTAAAACTTCCTCTGGAAATTCAGAGCCATTATTCCATATACCTATTTTCAATTCCTTCCCCTCTTGCTCTACTCTAATTTTAATTTTAGGATTCTGTTTATCAGCGTACTCCAAAGCATTTGTTAAAATATTTTGTATTGCACGAATCAGAAGAGATGGATTTATATAATAGCTTTCAGTTCCTTCCACATTTTGTTCAAAAGAAAACTTCATCTGATTTTTTATCAAAAAAGAGACTTCTTTCTCTAATTCATTGATAAAATCTGAAGAAGAATACTCCGCCCAACCTGTCTCATCATCATAGTAAGTTTTAGAATAATGAATCAACTGATTAAAATAATCAAGTAAGCGTTGACTAGCACGAACGATATCTGCTAAACATTCTTTAGACTGCTCATCTTTAGTAGAAGTGTACAAAAATTCCGCATTCCCTTTGATGATAGTTAGAGGTGTCTTTAAATCATGAGAAGCTGCTGAAACCTGAAACATCAAGTCTTCTTTCTGTTGCTTCTCATCATCTAATAGCTGTCGAATACGATCTTGCATCACAATAATTCGATTTCCTGTCTCACGAAATTCCTTAACTGTTAATCTTTCTGTACATTCGCTTTCTAGCCACATACTATTTTCATAAATCAAATTCATTTCATAACTTAGTTTTTTCAACAATTTACCAATGTGATAACTTATTAGAATAATCAATAAAACACAAATATATATCCATGATGACACATTGAAAAAAATTGATTGAACATCATTATTTTTAAGAGGTTTTCCATCCTCCATTATTTGTATAGATACAGAAGTTAAGGGAATAAGATAGGCCATTAATAAGCCAAGACTAAACTGCCAAATAATTCTCCAGCAGGTCTCTCGAATTAATTGTCTAAAACTTTTGATTCTACCCATTGGTATCCTCCACCGTACAAGGTTTTAATTGGATTTAATTGATAAGGTTTCAGCTTTTGACGAATTTTATAAATGTACTCTGAAACCGAACGTAAAAGAGCTTCTGAATTTTGTGGATATAAATAATTATAGATTTCCTCTATAGAATATATTTTACTTGGGTTACTTGCTAAAAGATTCACTATATCAAATTCCCTCCTTGTCAAGGCAATCTTATCTTCGTTTACAAATAGTTCCTTACTATCCGTATATAGTATAAGCTTCCCAATCTTTATTTGATGAACATTTCCTTTAGTCCGTTCTTCACGACGTAAGTGCATTTTAACACGTGCTAAAAGTTCTGGCATACTAAAAGGCTTCATAATATAATCATCAGCTCCTGCATTGATTCCAGCTACCAAATCTTCATCCATATCCTTAGCAGTTATAAAACAGATAGGAACCGTTATCTGCTCGCGGATTATCTGACAGATTTCTAAACCATTAACAGGCATCATAATATCTAATAAAATTAAGTCAAATCCTGTAAAATCACAAAGATCAACCTCTTCTATGTTATTTCGTATAACTACTTCATAATTTTCATATTCTAGTACCTTTTTTATTAGGCGAAGAATAGCAAGATCATCATCTACCACTAAAATTTTATAAGCCATAACTCACGCTCCTAAATTACATTATATCATTAACTGAGAAAAAGACAGGATATCCCCTGTCTTTAGCGTATATTTCTTTCTCTAAGTATTAGTGTAGCAACTACAAAAACAATTAATAACCATACTATTTGTATCCCTAATCCTTGCCAAACTGGATAATAAAGTGATAAAGGATGGATATAGTAACAGTTCATACTAGCTAGTAAGGGCAAATTTCTAAAAAAAGAACTGAATTGTAGTAACATTTGTCCCAACCCCAATAAAAGGGATAAACTGATTCCCAAAATTAAGATAAAAGACTGGGAAATAAATACAAAAATACCACTTAAAAGAGAGAAGGTTAAAATAGAAATACATGCTGGAAATAGGATTGTTAGAACATTTTTAATATTGCTCAAAAGATTGATATTGTAGTATCCTTGGGCAATTAGTATACATACTGATATTACAGCTAGCAATAATACAATTTCCACACATAACACAATAGCTAGTTTACATATTATAAATTTTAAACGATTTGGACATGTAAGAAAACTTGTACGAAGGCTAGAACCTGTAAATTCTTGACCTATAAATAGTACAGCTAGACTAATAAAACCTGCCTGTCCTAAATAGAGACTTTGCAGTAGCTGTTCCAAAACAAACTGTAGGGTCAACTGGTCTGGCTTACTATTTAAAAAAATAACCATCGCTGGAACACACAGTAATAGGGCACCTATAATCAACCAGTGCCAAGGATTCATCATAAACTTGAGATACTCACTTTTAAGTTGCTCTTTCAACTTATTCACCTCCTCCAACATCTGACTGAAGCAAGCGATAAATTGCTAAAGTCAAGAATGTCAAATTCCAAAAAAGTAAAAGCAAAATATTTTGGAAACTATTCTGTTCTAACATTTGAGGAGATGTAGCAATCAGTCCATAGCTCAATGAAACTGGAAGAAATTTTGCAATTGATATATGGTCGGCTAAGAATGTTCCTAAATTGTAGACTTGAGGAAGCAAAAACAATAGGGGAACAAGGGCTTTTTTAAATGTTAAAGCCAGAATATAGGCTAAAAGTCCCAACAATGTCCAAGCTATACTGTCCAAAAACATATAGAACCAAACTGTCCCATTTAGTGAAAAAAGCAATAAACCATCTTGTCCTAAAACATAATGTGTCATGTTAATCGTCAGAAATATTGATAGGAAGGAAATGACAAAAGAAAATATCAGCCAAACTAATGTTTTTGAAACTAGGAAAGTACTTCGACTCGTATTAGAGAGGAGGCTTGTGCGAATAGCAGAGCCTTTATACTCTTCAGCTCCGTAGATTGAGCCTAAGATAATCATAAAAAAAACGCCAACTAAAGTAACATCAAAACCTAAAAATTCAATAGGGGGAATAGCTTCTACTAACTCTGGGGTTGTCTCTGGGGTAGCATGGATACCAACTGAAACAATTTGAGATGCACCAATATTTGCTAAAAACGTTTGAAATACTAGTAGCAAGAATAGTACAACATGAGTAGCTCTCTTATAAAGTAATTTCAATATTTCAGAATGAAGAGAGTAAATAAGTGCCATGTCACTTTCCTCCCTCTGTTAATCTAAAGAAGACTTCCTCCAGTGAAGAAAGATTTTTCATCACTTCTTGTAAAGTCCCTTTTATAAGAACTTTGCCTTTATTGATGATGACCACATCATCTGTTACTGCTTCCACTTCCGATAATATATGAGATGATAGCAAGACGGTCTTCCCTTCTTGAGCTTGTTTTTTTATAAACTCTCTAAACCACCGAATTCCTCTTGGATCCAACCCATTTGTCAGTTCATCCAATATCAGATACTGAGGATCCCCTAATAGAGCTGTTGCAATTCCCAAGCGTTGTCCTTCTCCTAATGATAATTTTCCTATTTTAGATTTTTTCTTATGGCTAATATCCACCATATCCAAGACTTGCTCAATTCGCTGGCTGGATATTCCATTACTAGCAGCAACAATTTTCAAATGTTGATAAACAGTCCGATCATCAGGAGCTCCGACACTGTCAAATGAAGCTCCTACAGTCTTTAGAGGAAATTTTAATTCCTTATAAGTTTGATCTCCAATTTTGGTAAGACCAGATGTTGCTTTATCTAATCCTAATAAGATACGTAAGGTTGAACTTTTACCAGCTCCATTTGAACCCAGGAAAGCAGTCACTCTACCTGCTTTTGCTTCAAAAGAAATATCTTTTAAAATTTGAGTTTGACCATATGACTTACATAGATTTTTAATGGTAATACTTTGTTCCATAGATGTCTCCTGTTCAATTTATTGTTTTATCGTTTTAAACAAGTATATATTAACCAATAATTTTCGGATTTTTTTCAGAATTTTAAATCTTTATAAAATCTGTATTATCATATAATACTCAATGAAGATCAAAGAGCAAACTAGGAAGCGAGCCACAGGTTGCTCAAAATACTATTTTGAGGTTGCAGATGGAAGCTGACGTGGTTTGAAGAGATTTTTGAAGAGTATAAATCATAAAAATTTTGTTCATTGTAGTCTTATCTGTATGTATTTGTGTAAACTTAAAAGCCCGATGTTTCCATCAGGCTTCTTTTTATCCATGTACACGTTTCATGTAGTCTTGATAACTTTCTGTATCCATCAATTCTTTAGCGTTCTTGACTCGTTCTTTCGTCGGCGGTTTAACACCTTCGAGAGAATATGGAATTCCGAGTTCACGCCACTTGAACTCACCCATAGTATGGTAAGGCAAAATCTCAAACTTATCAACGTTTTTCAGAGTTTTCACGAACTTACCAAGTTCAATCAAATCCTCATCTCGGTCAGTCAATCCAGGTACAAGAACGTGACGAATCCAGACAGGTTTTCCAATATCTGAAAGATACTGAGCACAAGCTAGAATGGTTTTGTTACTTTGACTAGTTACAACTCTATGTTGAGCATCATTAATTTCTTTAATATCAAGAAGAACCAAATCAGTAACAGCCATTAGTTTATCAAATTTTTCGAGGTAGCGAGGCTTGTTACGGAATGGAAGGGCACAAGTATCCAAGGTACAGTGGATACCTTTTTCCTTTGCCTTAGTAAAGAGGGCAATCAAGAAGTCAATCTGCAAGAGGGCTTCTCCTCCGCTGACTGTAATACCTCCCTTGTCTCCCCAGAAACCACGATAACGAAGCGCTTCTTCTAGAACATCATCTACTGTTCGTACACGAGACTTATTGGTTTCCATTGCCCAAGTATCTGGATTATGGCAATATTGGCAACGCATCTGACAGCCCTGCAAAAAGACAATAAAACGAATCCCAGGACCATCTACCGCCCCAAAACTCTCTGTCGAATGCACCATTCCTGTCACTTGTCCGTAGTCAATTGTTTCTTCTGACATAGCGTCACCTTCCTTGAAACCGTTTTATAATTTTATTATATCACGCTTGAAAGGAAAAACAATAGATTTTGTCTATTTTTTAGAAAACAATCTGTTTTTCACTTTCAACTTTCATGATTTTCAAAAATTCTTCTATTCTTTGTTAAAATTAAACCCATACAAGGTCGCAAAATAATCTTCTGGGCGCTCTGCTCGACGAATTTCCTTGGCTTTTCCTTCTTCGGTAAAGAGAATTTCTGCCGAACGAAGCTTGGCATTGTACTGGTAACCCATAGAAAAACCATGGGCGCCTGTGTCATGAATCACTAATAAATCACCAATTTCTGTATGTGGAAGTTCGCGATTGATGGCAAATTTATCATTATTTTCACAGAGTGAACCAACCACGTCTACCACTTCAGTCCGACCAGCTGGATGCATCATATTAGTGATGTGATGATATGCCCCATACATAGCTGGTCTCATCAGATTGACGGCTGACGCATCTACTCCGAGATAAGTGCGATAGGTTTTCTTCTTATGGGTAACTCTTGTAACCAATAAACCATGAGGAGCTAGCATAAAACGTCCTAATTCTGTGAAAATCTTGACCTGACCAAGACCTGCTGGTGTCAAAACTTCTTCATAAACTTGACGAACTCCCTCACCAATCACAGCGATATCATTTGGTTCCTGATCTGGGCGATAGTTGACCCCAATGCCACCAGATAAGTTGATAAATTCAAGTGAGATTCCTAATTTTTCTTTAATTTCAACAGCTAACTCAAAAAGCTGACGTGCTAATTCTGGATAATAGAGGTGAGTCACTGTATTGGAAGCTAGAAAGGAATGAATCCCAAAGCTTTTTGCTCCCTTTTCTTTTAGAATAGCAAAGGATTCAAAAAGCTGGTCCTTAGTCATCCCGAACTTGGCTTCACCAGGATTATCCATGATGTCTGTTCCTAGTTCAAATACGCCACCAGGATTGTAGCGGCAAGAGATAATATCAGGAATTCCTGCAGCTCGCTCCAAATGTTCGATATCTTCAAAGGCATCCAAGTTAATAGTCGCACCTAATTCCCTGGCATAGGTGTACTCTTGGTCTGGAGTATTATTAGATGAGAACATCATGTCTGAACCTGCAAACCCAAGCTTGTGGCTCATCAATAGTTCGACATAACTAGAACAATCCACTCCACAGCCTTCTTCTTGTAAGATTTTTAAAATAGTTGGGTTTGGAGTAGCCTTAACTGCGAAGTATTCTTTAAAGCCCTTATTCCAAGAAAATGCCTTGTTCACTGCGCGTGCTTTCTCACGAATTCCTTTTTCATCGTAGAGGTGAAAGGGAGTTGGGAACTCTTCAACAATCTTTTCTAAGGCTTCACATTTAATAAATGGTGTTTTCATAAGACTCCTTTATATCCATTATCAAAGAAAGGCTGGGACGAAAGTTCCAACCTTTGTATTTCAAGTCAATTCTTATTTTAGTGTATCGAAGATATTTCCAACTTCAACAGCAATTTGTTGGTTCTTCACATCAATATTCGTGACTCTCAAGAGTGATTTGTAGTCGAACTGTTGTTCACGATCTTCCTGTGCATTATCAGCAAAGACAGCTACACCAGCTAACTCAGAATCAAACTCTGTTAAAAGGCTAATCATCCCGTTAATGGTTCCTCCACCCTTCAAGAAGTCATCGACAATCAAGACACGGCTTCCCGCTTTGAGACTACGTTTTGAAAGGAACATCTTTTCGATACGATCGCTAGAACCTGAAACGTAGTTGACACTAACAGTTGAACCTTCAGTGATTTTCAAGTCGCGGCGGACAATCACAAAAGGAACATTGAGAACATTTGCTACCGCGTTCGCAAGCGGAACCCCTTTGGTCGCAACAGTCATAACGGCATCAATCTTCTGATCCATAAAGTTCTTAGCAATAATACGACCGATATTTTTTAAAATAGCTGGTGTACTAAGTAGATCAGATAAATAGATATAACCACCCGGAAGAATGCGGTCACTCTCCGAAAGTTTATCACGAAGTTCTTCGATAATCGTTTTAGACTCAAGGGTAGAGATTGATGGTGTAAAAATAACACCACCACCAGCACCAGTCACCGTTTGAATATGGCCGATTTCAATTTCTTCGAAGGCCCGTTTAATGATGACAATGTCTTCAGAAATAGAAGATTTGGCAGATTCATACTTTTCCGCAAAGGTATTGAGACTGGTCAATTTGTATGGATTGTTAATCAAGTAATTGGAAATGACAACCATCCGATCACTTCTTCTTAATTTCATTATATATTTACCATTCTTTTTTATTTAGTCTTTCTTCATTATATCACACTAAAGCAAAAAAACGAACTTTATTGCCTAAATAAAGTCCATTTTTTTAGTTTCTAGTCTAATTTTGGCTTGTAGAAGGAACGATTGTCCATAGCGAAGATCTTATTGGTCATTTCACCTTCATCCACTAATCCAAGAGCTGTCGTCATCATCATCATACTGGCATCCAAATTGTCAATCATATGAATAATTTCTGCTTCCATCACACGTGGACGAACCGGACTTCCATACTCGAGTAGACCATGGTGACTGAGAATGACATGGCGAAGAAGTACAACCTCTTCTCTAGTATCATCAATGCCAAGCTCCATTACCGCTTTGGTAATTTCACTATCAATCAAAGCAATATGACCAATAAGGTTTCCTCTTACTGTGTACTCAGTTTGGTCAGGACCTGTCAACTCGATGACCTTGGCTAAATCATGGAGCATGATTCCTGCATAAAGTAAACTTTTATTGAGCTGAGGATAAATATCTGCTATCGCTTCTGCCAAACGAACCATAGTAGCAGTATGGTAAGCAAGACCTGTCTCAAAAGCATGATGGTTGGTCTTAGCAGCTGGATAGGAGTAGAATTCCTTGTCATATTTGGTGTAGAGTTTCCGAACAATTCGCTGCCAAATAGGATTTTCAATTTTGAAAATCATCTGTGACATATACTCACGAATCTCTTTGGCATCTACTGGAGATTTAACCTTAAAGTCCGCTGGGTCGTTGGGTTCGCCAGGCTGAGGTAAGCGAAGGGTGATCTGATTAACCTGAGGGGTGTTATTATAAACTTCTCGGCGTCCCTGCATGTGGACTACTTTCCCTGCTGTAAAGGTTTCAACATTGTGGGGTTGAGCATCCCAGAGCTTCCCTTCGATTTCTCCACTATCATCTTGGAAGGTGAAGGCTAGGTAGTTTTTCCCAGCACGTGTCTGTCTCAGGTCAGCTGACTTGATTAGGTAAAAACCTTCAAAATGCTCATCTTTCTTCATGTGACTAATCTTCATATTCTTCCTCATCTTCTTGGAATTGAAGCAAATCAAGCGCAGGCTCACCTTCTGATAACTCAATGTGACGAAGCGTTCGCTCGATAGCTGTAGTACGACGGTTTAATAAATCATCAATATTGCCTGAGGCATGTTGGAGATGTTTTTGTGCCTTGACCAGAATCCCACCAAACTTGCCAAATTCGGTTTTGACATTGGCTAGAGTTTGGCTAATATGATCGGCACTCTTTTGGATATTCAGAGTCTTGAAACCAACCGATAGGGAGTTAAGAAGAGCCGACAAGGTACTTGGACCTGCAACGATAATTTGCTCCTCCCGTCTCAAATCATCAAAGAAAATCGGATTTCGAACAATTTCCGAATAGAGTCCTTCTGTCGGAACAAACAAGACTCCAAAATTGGTTGTCCGAGGTGGCGCCAGGTACTTACTCTTAATATCCTTAGCAAAACGCTTGACGCTTGCTAGGAGAGACTTACGACAGCGCTCAATCTCGTCCTTATCACCTGCTTCATAAGCTTCTTCTAAGCGGTAATAATCCGCCAGCGGAAACTTGGAGTCAATCGGTAGGTAAACATATTCTTGGTCTCCTTGCCCAGGCAACTTAATAGCGTATTCCACACGTTCACTCGAGTTTTCAACAGTTGCAAATTCTCGTTCATACTGGGCAGGTGTCATGATATCTTCAATAATCTGTCCCAGTTGTAATTCACCTAGAATTCCTCGCGTTTTAGTCCCAGAAAGAACTTTATTTAGCGCACCGACATCTCGCGCAACAGTTTGCATTTCACCCAGACCTCGATTGACAGATTCCAGTTGTTTAGAAACCGTCTCGAAGGAGGCCTGCAAGCGTGTCTGCAAGGTCTTTTCTAATTTCTCCTCAACCGTTTGGCGCATTTGTTCTAAGCGTTGCTCATTTGATTCCTGCAAGGCTTGGAGGCGTTGGTCAGTCTTATCTCTGGTTTGGAGGAGGTTTTCGTTCATTTCCTGCCGAACTTGAGTTAAGCCTTGGTGCAATTCAATCCGCACCTCCTGCAAACGGTCACTAACAGCTACTTCTAGATTTTTTTGATCTAGCTGACTAGCTTGTCTGGCTTGTTCAAATCGATAATCTAGCTGGTCTGATAGGTTATCTGCTTGGTCCTCCAAACTCTTGGTCAGATATTTTTCCTGCTTGTCCTGCCTTTGCCAAATAAGAAAGAGGCCGGCTAGATTAGCAACTAATAAAACAACAAGTAAACTTTCCATCCTACCTCCTATCTTTGCTATGCAAGACGACCACATAGCCATCTGGGCAAGTCACTGACACTTCCCTATCTATATATTCGTTAGAAGCATAAACTTTCTTAAAGAAAAAATTCTCCTCTGTCAGTTCATACTTGGCACCGAGTATTGTCAAACGACTATCCCTCACAGGCATAAAAGCAAGGTAATCATAGTCTGAACGTGGTTCAAGTTGACTGGTTCCTTCTGGACAGTAACGAATCAAATTTTGTCCATCCTCAATCTCTATTTGACGCATATAGGGCGCCAATTTAAGATTGCTGGGTAGAAAGACATTAGCTAACATATGGTCAATGCGACCACCTAGGGCACCAAAAATAGTAACCTGAGCTTGAGGACTTTTTTCAAAAATCGTTAAAAGCGCTAGTTCCAGATCCGTATCATCTTTTTCTGGCTGGGCTTGGACAAAGTGCTGGGCATTCGCTTGAATCAACTGCCGTTCTTCTACAGTCACAGAATCAAAATCCCCAACTGCAAGAGCAAGAGGAAGTTTTTTCTCTAGTACCCAAAGCGAGCCTCGATCCACACCGACATAGCAATCAAAATCTGTTCGATAGTGACCACGGTCTCCACCAGCAAAAACTGCAACCCTAGTCCAGTTCTTTTCTGAGAGCTTGCACTCGTTCATTGACATCTCCCTTAAAGACATAGGACCCTGCTACAAAGACTGTGGCGCCAGCTTCTTTGGCTTGAGCTATGGTATGATCATCAATCCCACCATCCACTTCAATTTCAAAATTCAATCCTTTTTCCTCACGAAGGGCAGCCAATTCACGTACCTTATCCATGGTTTCTGGCAGAAAGGCTTGCCCACCAAATCCAGGGTTAACTGTCATGACTAATACTTGGTCAACTAAGTGTAGCACATGCTTAATCACCTCAACAGGTGTACCAGGATTAATGACGACTGAAGGTTTGACACCAAGAGAACGAATTTTTTGAAGGGCCCCATGGATATGAGGTGTTGCCTCGACATGGATGCTGATAATATCCGCTCCTGCACGCGCAAAGTCTTCTAGATGATGTTCAGGATTTGATACCATCAAGTGGCAATCAAAAACCATCTTGCTATGAGGACGAAGGCTTTCAACCACACCTGCACCAAAGCTGATCTGAGGTACAAAGTGACCATCCATGATATCGATATGGGCGTATTCTGCCCCAGTTGCTTCTAGGCGTTTAATTTCACGTTCAAAGTTGGCATAATCTGCTGCCAGAATTGACGGAGCAATCTTGTATTGAGACATAGGCTTCTCCTTATTTTGGAATTTTTTTGCTGACTTTTTTATAGGTTTCTCTGCGATTTTCTATCTCACTAAGAAATTGCAGGTAGTTGTCAAAACGGAAGGTAGCAATGGTACCTTCTTCAACAGCTGGTTTTACAGCGCAAGATGGCTCATGGGTATGAGTACAGGTACGAAACTTACAATCACGACTGACACTAGCAATCTCTGGAAAAGCCTGATTCAGGTCTTCTGCTGTTGTCACTTCATAATCTAGCGATGAAAATCCTGGGGTATCTGCAATTTTACCACCATTGAGATTGTAAAAACTAACCGCTCGAGTGGTGTGACGACCGCGACCCAGACTGTCTGAGATTTCTCCTGTTTCAAGATTGAGATCTGGTGCGATTTTATTGAGGAGGGTTGACTTCCCAACACCCGTCTGCCCCATAAAGACCGTAACCTTGCCTGTCAACAAGGGTAAAAGTTCTTCTTTACTCGTCACAAAGTCGTAACCAATAGCATCATAGGTTTTCTCGTAAAAATCCAGCTCTCCCCTATCCTCTAATAAGTCCATTTTGGAAATATAGACAATAGGATGAATGTCCTTGTGCTCTAAAAGAACCAAGAAGCGATCCAGCAAGTTGCTATTAAAGTCAGGTTCTTTAACCGACATAATGACAACGGCCTGGTCAATATTGACAATGGGTGGGCGAACCAGACTATTTTTTCGTTCGTGAATCTTGAGAATATAACCTTCGGAATTTTCCTCCGCAGAAAAATCTACCCAATCTCCAACATAGGGCGTGTGACCTTTTTTACGGAAATTCCCACGCGCGCGTGTCTGATAGACCTGACCCTCACTTTCCACATAGTAGAAGCCCGCCAAGGCTTTAATAATTTGTCCCTGCATCTTAGAGTCCTTGTCCTTTAAGCGCATCTGCTAGACTGGCAAATTCTTCTAATCCAAGAGCTTCACCGCGTACACTTGGGGATAGTCCGGCCTGGTCCAAAGCCTTAGTCAATTTATCCTTGACTTCTTCAGTCTTGCCAAAGTAACCTGTCAAGTTGTTCCACAAGGTCTTGCGACGATGGGTGAAACTAGCCTTGGAAACCTTAAAGAAGAAGTTCTCATCTGTTACTGCTACAGCAGGTTCTGGACGACGTACCATTTTCAGGATAGCTGAGTCTACATTTGGTGCTGGCACAAAGACCGTACGAGGTACAATAAAGGCAACCTTAGCTGTCATGTAATACTGAACGGCAATCGACAAGCTACCGTAAGCCTTGGTATTTGGCTTAGCAGAGATACGATCCGCCACTTCTCTTTGCATCATGACCACAAACTCACTAAAAGGAATGCCACTTTCAATCAAGTGCATGAGAATAGGTGTCGTGATATAGTAGGGTAAGTTGGCCACTACCTTGATTGGTAAATCAGGATTTTTGAAATTCTGGATATGCTGCGCCAAATCAACCTTGAGAATATCTTCGTTAACTACGGTTACATTATCAAAATCACGCAAGGTATCAGCTAAAATTGGTACCAAGCGATGGTCAATCTCAAAGGCCATAACTTCAGCTGCACGCTCAGCCAAAAATTCCGTCAAGGCACCAATACCCGGCCCAATCTCAATGACATTGACCTGGTCATCAATCTCAGCCGTATCCACAATTTTTTGAAGGATATTGGTATCGGTCAAGAAATTTTGTCCGAAGGACTTTTTAAAAGTAAAGCCGTGACGCTCCAGCACTGCCTTGGTCACGCTATAATCTGCAATTCTCATTTATTCTCTTTTCTATTTATTAGCTAAAAATAATATATAAAACCCACATAATTCCTAGTGCCAACAAAATCCAAAACACTAAAAGAACACGAGGTTTGTTCCCTTTTGAATCAGATCCAGTCATATCAAGCACTTTCTTATCTTCTTGGGGGTTCGTTTTCTTGAGTTCATCCTGATAGGCAACCGAATCTAGAATATTGTCTTCTGGCAATAATTCTGAAGCATAATAGTCAGGAAAACCCATAGCAAGACCAATTAAGTTCTCTTCTGTCAAAGAAAAATCTAAATCTTTGGGTTGATTTTCCCGAATAGCCCGTATATTTTTTAACATTTTATCAGAAACAACAGACACTTGGTCCATAAAAACAACATCTAAGACATCAAATCCGAGCACATCACCATCTTTTACGTTTGCAAGAATATAACGAACAAAGGCATCATATAGTTGCACGGATTGTGGGGCATTCTCTTCTAAAAAAGATCGGTTTTTGAGGGCATTCTGCTGGAATTTTTCAATAGAAAGCAAGATATCTACATTCTGCTCTTGGTAAAATCTTTCTGCTTGCTCTTCATCTTCTTCCAGTTTTTCTGCTGTTTCCCAGAGAGCAATCGGAGCTTTTAAATCTTCTTCATCCCAAAATAATTGCCAAAAATAGGGTATTGTGTAAATTCC
>CAUSCX010000003.1:0-63116 GCA_963530385.1 uncultured Streptococcus sp.
TTCCAAAGTCAAGGTCGGCCATGTGAGTACATACTTTGTTTAAGAAGTGACGGTCATGGGATACCACAATAACGGTGTTATCAAAGTCAATCAAGAAATCTTCTAACCAAGTAATAGATTGGATATCAAGACCGTTGGTTGGCTCGTCTAGAAGAAGAACATCTGGTTTACCAAACAAGGCTTTAGCAAGGAGAACTTTCACTTTATCTCCATTTGCTAGTTCACTCATATTTTGGTAATGAAGATCTTCAGGGATATTCAAGTTTTGCAAGAGTTGTGAAGCTTCACTCTCAGCTTCCCAACCACCTAGTTCAGCAAATTCTCCTTCAAGCTCAGCTGCACGAACTCCATCTTCATCAGTAAAGTCTGCTTTCATATAGATAGCATCTTTCTCTTTCATGATGTTGTATAGTTTTTCATTACCCATGATAACAACATCAATAACACGTTCATCCTCATAATCAAAGTGATTTTGACGAAGCACAGAAAGACGTTCATCAGGTCCAAGAGAAACATGACCAGTTGTAGGTTCGATATCACCAGCTAAGATTTTTAAAAATGTTGATTTACCTGCACCGTTAGCACCAATTAAACCATAGGTGTTTCCTTCTGTAAATTTGATGTTGACCTCATCAAAAAGTTTGCGATCACTAAAACGTAGTGAAACATCAGATACTGTTAGCAATTTTTTTCTCCTATTATATGTAATACTCTAATTCTACTAGAAAATCAGCAAATATTCAAATTTTTATCTGTCAATTATTTGTAAAGGATGTTTACAAATAGTTTACAGTTGAGTAGTTGAAATCGTAATTATTTGATAAAAAAATTTATCTGTCTTTTTATCAAAAAAATGCTATAATTGAAAGGACCATATCAAAGGAGAATAAGATGAATAAACCCATTATTTTAACAGGAGATCGTCCAACGGGTAAATTACATATTGGGCACTACGTTGGTAGTTTAAAAAATCGTGTCTTATTACAGCAAGAAGATAAATATGACATGTTTGTTTTTTTGGCTGACCAGCAAGCTTTAACTGACCATGCAAAAGATCCACAAACTATTGTAGAGTCTATTGGGAATGTTGCCTTGGACTATCTTGCAGTGGGATTAGATCCTAATAAATCAACGATTTTCATTCAAAGTCAAATTCCAGAATTGGCAGAGTTGTCTATGTATTACATGAATCTGGTGTCTTTGGCTCGTTTGGAGCGTAATCCTACTGTAAAGACAGAAATTGCTCAGAAAGGATTTGGAGAAAGTATTCCAACTGGATTTTTAGTTTATCCAATTGCTCAAGCAGCAGATATTACAGCTTTTAAGGCTAACTATGTTCCTGTAGGTACAGACCAAAAACCGATGATTGAACAAACGCGTGAGATTGTACGTTCATTCAACCATGCCTATAATTGTGATGTTTTAGTAGAACCGGAAGGAATTTATCCTGAAAATGAAGGAGCAGGTCGCTTACCTGGTCTTGATGGAAATGCCAAAATGTCTAAATCGCTTAATAATGGTATCTACTTGTCAGATGATGCAGATACTTTGCGTAAGAAAGTAATGAGTATGTATACAGATCCAGATCACATTCGTGTCGAGGATCCAGGTAAGATTGAAGGAAATATGGTCTTCCATTATTTAGATGTTTTCGGACGTCCTGAAGATGCTCAAGAAATTGCTGACATGAAAGAGCATTATCAATGTGGAGGTTTAGGTGATGTAAAGACTAAACGTTATCTACTGGAAATTCTAGAACGTGAACTTGGTCCAATCCGTGAACGTCGCCTTGAATATGCCAAAGATATGGGTGAAGTGTATAATATGCTTGAAAAAGGCAGTGAAAAAGCTCGAGAAGTTGCTGGGAAAACACTATCAGAAGTAAAAGCTGCAATGGGTCTAAATTACTTTCATTAATAGATAAAATACGAACTCTAAAACTATCTCTTCTTTAAAGTTAAAGGGATAGTTTTTTTACAGTATCTATTATCAATATAATTGACAAATTTTCACAGAATGGTATGATAGATACAATACAAAAAGCGTCAAGCTCAAAAAGAAAGAAAAGAGGAAACTTCAATGTCTAATTGGGACACTAAATTTTTGAAAAAAGGTTTTACCTTTGATGATGTATTGCTTATTCCAGCAGAGAGTCATGTATTGCCTAATGATGCGGATTTAACAACAAAATTGGCAGATAATTTGACTTTAAATATCCCAATTATTACAGCAGCCATGGATACTGTAACAGAAAGCCAAATGGCTATTGCTATTGCGCGTGCAGGTGGTCTTGGTGTTATCCATAAAAATATGTCTATTGAGCAGCAGGCAGATGAAGTTCGTAAGGTAAAACGTTCTGAAAATGGTGTTATCATTGATCCATTCTTCTTGACTCCAGAGCATACAATTGCAGAAGCAGATGAACTCATGGGACGTTACCGTATCAGTGGTGTTCCAGTGGTTGAAACTCTTGAAAATCGTAAATTGGTTGGTATTTTAACAAACCGAGACCTTCGTTTTATTTCAGATTACAATCAACCAATCTCAAATCATATGACCAGCGAGAATCTTGTTACTGCTCCTGTTGGAACAGATCTTGAAACAGCTGAGAGCATTCTTCAAGAACACCGTATTGAAAAACTTCCTTTGGTTGATGAAGATGGTCGACTTTCTGGCTTGATTACGATTAAAGACATTGAAAAAGTAATCGAATTTCCAAATGCTGCAAAAGATGAGTTTGGTCGTCTTCTAGTTGCTGGTGCGGTAGGTGTAACTTCTGATACTTTTGAACGTGCTGAAGCTCTTTTTGAAGCGGGAGCAGATGCAATTGTCATCGATACGGCACATGGACACTCAGCGGGTGTACTTCGTAAAATCGCTGAAATCCGTGCTCATTTCCCAGACCGTACACTGATTGCTGGGAACATCGCTACTGCTGAAGGTGCGCGTGCCCTTTATGATGCAGGTGTTGACGTTGTTAAAGTCGGTATTGGCCCAGGTTCAATCTGTACAACTCGTGTTATTGCTGGTGTAGGAGTTCCTCAGGTAACAGCAATTTACGATGCAGCAGCAGTTGCTCGTCAATATGGCAAAACAATTATCGCTGATGGCGGAATCAAGTATTCTGGAGATATTGTAAAAGCTCTTGCTGCTGGAGGAAACGCAGTTATGCTCGGATCAATGTTTGCAGGAACGGATGAAGCTCCAGGTGAAACTGAAATTTTCCAAGGACGTAAGTTCAAGACATACCGCGGTATGGGTTCAATCGCTGCTATGAAGAAGGGTTCAAGCGACCGTTACTTCCAAGGTTCTGTCAATGAAGCAAATAAACTGGTTCCAGAAGGAATCGAAGGTCGTGTTGCTTATAAAGGTGCAGCAGCTGATATTGTCTTCCAAATGATTGGTGGTATCCGTTCTGGTATGGGTTACTGTGGTGCTGCTAACCTTAAAGAATTGCATGACAATGCTCAATTTATCGAAATGTCTGGTGCTGGTCTAAAAGAAAGCCATCCACACGATGTGCAAATCACAAATGAAGCACCAAACTACTCAATGTAATAAAAAAACCTCCTGTTTAACAGGAGATTTTTTGTTTTGACAAAACTGTAAACTTTAATTTACAACTATTTGACCGTTGTTTACTGTAAATAAACTGAGGGTATCAGGCAAGTTTTGAAGATGTTCTAAACTAGTTGTCGTAATAAAGGTTTGAATATTCTGAGATATAGTTTCTAATAATTTAAGTTGACGAGTATTGTCAAGTTCACTCATAACATCGTCAAGCAAAAGAATGGGAGACTCCTTAGTGATACTCTCCATCAATTCTATTTCTGCAAGTTTTATAGATAAAACGAGACTACGATGTTGCCCTTGACTTCCAAAGCTTGCGTCCATTCCGTTAATTAAGAAAATCATATCATCCCGATGAGGACCAACTCCAGTATTATTTTTAAATAAATCTCTTGATCTACTTTTTTGAAGTGCTGCATAAAAAGATTCTGATAGGTGTTCCTTGTCAGTAAAGTTTACAGATGGTTGATAACAAATTGACAACTCTTCTAATTTGTTTGAAATATCAAAGTGTTTTTCACGACCAAAAAACTCCATTTTTTTGATAAATTCTTCTCTGTGGACCATCACTCGACAACCATAGTCTACTAGCTGGTCATCCAGAACAGATAAAAAGGTTTCGTCAATCTGATTCGCTGACTTTAAGTAGGTATTTCTTTGTTTGAGCACATGGTTGTAGCTTGACAAGTCTGACAAGTATATGGGTTTGATTTGCCCTAGCTCCATATCTATAAACTTACGTCGGATAGCTGGTGCTCCTTTGACAAGTTGTAAATCTTCGGGTGCAAATAGTACAACATTCATGTGTCCAATATAGTCAGATAGCCGAGCTTGCTTTAAGTGATTGACTTTAGTAATCCGACCTTTTGGGGTTAAGTCAATCTCAAGTGGAACAGTAGTCGTTCGTTTTTGAAGAATTCCAGAAACTTGAAGTTGTTGTTCTTCAAATTGAATTAAATTTTTGTCCGTCTTTGTCCGATGACTTCTAGTTAAAGCTAAAAAGTAAATACTTTCCAGAAGATTGGTTTTGCCTTGTGCATTTCGACCAACAAATACATTCAATTTAGGATTAAATTCAATCTCAGTATCCTGATAGTTTCTAAATTGCTTGATGGATAAGTTTTTTAGCCACATACTTATCTACCTGGGAAACGTGGTGCAGTTTTTGTTTCAGCTTTCGGGGTCTTTTTTGTTGGCTTTTTTTTGACAGTCTTATTCATTTCTTTGACAAGTTTAGCCACACGTTCTTTCTCAAGTTTTTCTTGGAGATATTCTTCCTGTTCTTCTAAGCTCGGTTGCGTCAGAATGATCTGGATTTTCATGTCAGGAATGTCGATAGAGTCTCCGATTCTTACTTTTTTCCCACGACGATTTTCTAATTCCCCATTAAAATAGACAAGATGTTCAGCTAAAAAGGATTTAATAGCTCCGCCACTGTGTATAATACCAAGTTCTTTCAAGAGAGCTTGGAGAGTGATAAATTCTTCAAACAATTTGTATTCCAT
Source organism: uncultured Streptococcus sp. (assembly GCA_963530385.1). Classification (GTDB taxonomy): domain Bacteria; phylum Bacillota; class Bacilli; order Lactobacillales; family Streptococcaceae; genus Streptococcus. The sequence continues at coordinate 5,076 of CAUSCX010000003.1, forward strand.
AGTTCACCTCAATCTTTGATATTATACCATATTTTACCTTGAAATGGCAGAGATAAATTCGTTAGAAATGAAAGCGATTTTAATTCTAAAAGGGGTAAAGAGAACAAGAAAAATTTCTCTTTTCATGGTATAATAGAACTCTATGTAGAAGGAGGTAAGCGATGGAGTTAGTACCTGGAATTGCAGTGCATTTTATCCAATCAAAAAAATTTAAAACTAATAAAATTACTGTGCGTTTCACAGCTCCATTGTCTTTGGATTCAATTTCAAGTCGCATGTTAAGTGCCAGTATGCTTGAAACTGCCAACAAAAGTTATCCAACTGCTCAACTGTTTAGAAAACGTTTAGCAACCTTGTATGGAACTGATTTGTCAGCGCACGCCTATCGAAGAGGACAAAGTCATCTTGTGGATTTGAGTATTTCCTATGTGCGTGATGAATTTTTAAGTAAGAAAAACGTATTAACTTCTCAAATTTTAGAATTACTGCACCAGGTTCTGTTTACACCATTGTCGGATGAGGATGGATTTGATAAAAATGCTTTTGACATCGAGAAAAAACAGATCTTATCAAGGCTAGAATCAGAATTGGAAGACCCATTCTTCTTTGCACATAAAGAGTTAGATCAATTGTTTTTCCAAGAAGAATCAATGCAGCTAGTTCCTAAAGATTTGATTTCTAGAATTTCAGGAGAGACTCCAGAAACATGTTTTTCAAGCTATCATAAAATGCTAAAAGAAGACCAAATAGATATTTTCTTCTTGGGTGATTTTAATGAAATTGAAGTTTTAGAGTTTTTACATAAATTTCCTTTAACAGGTCGTAAATCAGCTGTAAACATTCAATATCAGCAACCCTATTCTAATATTCTTAGAGAAGGTATTGTTAGAAAGAGATTAGGACAGTCTGTTTTAGAGATGGGCTACCATAGTTCAGTGGTATATGGTGATGAAGCACAGATGGCAGTGCTTCTTGTCAATGGTCTTTTAGGAGCCTTTCCTCATTCGAAACTATTTACCCAAGTTCGAGAAAAAGAAGGACTGGCCTATACGGTATCAAGTCATTTGGATCTCTTTAGTGGATTTTTACGATTATTTGCTGGAATTGATCGGCAAAATCGAAACAAAGTAAGAAAATTGATGAATCATCAGTTGCTTGACATAAAAAATGGCAAGTTTACAGATAAGGAAATTGATCAGACCAAACAAATGATTCGTCGCTCTTTACTACTAGCTCAGGATAATCAAGATTCTATCGTCGATAAATATTATTTGTCAACTTTTTTTGGGAAGGCGAATCTTGATACAAAAACTTTAATCGATAAGCTTGAACAAGTTGATAGAGAAGCAATTTGTGAAGCAGCAAACAGTTTTAAGTTGCAGGCTATTTATTTTATGGAAGGAGCAGAATGACCAGACCTACTTTTCAAAAGAAATATTATCCTGCTGTAAAAGAAACTTTGTATCAAACTAGCTTAGAAAATGGTTTGACAGTTACTTTACTACCTAAAAAGGACTTTAACGAGGTTTATGGCGTTGTAAGTGTCCAAGTTGGTTCTGTTGACACAAGGTTTACAGTGGATGATAAGGACTTACAACAATATCCACAAGGAATCGCTCATTTCTTAGAGCATAAGCTTTTTGAAAGAGAAGATTCTGGAGATGTTATGGCAGCTTTTACAGAGCTAGGTGCTGAAAGTAATGCCTTTACGAGCTTTACAAATACTAGCTATCTTTTCTCGACTTCTGAAAATATTCTAGAGTGCTTAGATTTGCTTGAAGAACTTGTCACTACTTTCAATATGACTGAAGAATCTGTGGAGCGCGAAAAGGATATCATTCAGCAGGAAAGAGAGATGTATCAGGATGATCCGGATTCTTGTCTATTTTTCAAGACTCTCGCAAATCTCTATCCAGAAAGTCCATTGGCTTCAGATATTGTTGGCAGTGAGAACTCCATTGATGCAATTTGCCTGGAGGATTTGAAAGAGAACTTTAAAGAGTTTTACAGACCTGTCAATAGTAATATCTTTTTAGTGGGGAATTTTGATTTTGAACTGCTTGAAGATTATTTTGCTAAGAAATCTCATCCCCAAGAAAAAAAACATGAGTTTAAAAGAGAACAAATACCTTTACATCCTGTAAAGACTACTGAAAGCATACGGATGGACGTGGCTTCTCCAAAATTAGCGATTGGTATTAGAGGAAATAAAGATATTGGAAATCTAGATCAGTATCGTTATCATCTTTTATTGAAATTGTTATTCACAATGATGTTTGGTTGGACCTCACAAAGATTTCAGAGATTATATGAGTCTGGAAAACTGGATGCTTCTTTATCTCTAGAAATAGAAGTGGATCCTCGTTTCCACTTTGCGATGTTGACAATGGATACAAAGGAACCTGTGGCACTTTCTCATCAATTTCGTAAAGCTATTCGCAATTTTATGAAAGATGAGAATGTAACAGAGGATCATTTGGATATTGTAAAAACTGAGATGTATGGGGAATTTCTTCATAGTATGGATTCCTTAGAATATATTGCTACTCAGTATCATCCAACCGATACAGGTTCTACCCTGTTTGACCTTCCTAAACTTTTGCAGGAAATTACTTTAGAAGATGTTCTAGAAGCAGGACATGATTTGATAGATAATAGCGATATGGTTGATTGTACAATTTTCCCGATATAATCGCTAGAAAATACACTAGAAAGAAGGAATGTTAAGTATGAGAAAAAAAACAATTGGTGAGGTCTTACGTCTTGCAAGAATTAACCAAGGACTGAGCTTAGAAGAATTGCACAGAAAGACAGATATTCAGCTGGATTTGTTGGAGGCAATGGAGTCAGATGATTTTGACAAACTACCGAGTACTTTTTATGCTCGTTCATTTTTGAGAAAGTATGCTTGGGCTGTTGAATTAGATGAAAATATCGTTCTAGATGCCTATGATTCGGGAAGTATGATTACTTATGAAGAAGTTGATGTAGATGAGATTGAACTTTCAGGACGTAGACGGTCTAATCGCAAGAAAAATTCATTTCTCCCGCTATTTTACTTTGTTCTTTTTTCTTTATCAATTTTAATTTTTGTAACCTACTATGTGTGGAATTATATTCAAACCCAACCAACTGCGTCTTCTGCAGCAACTTATAGTGTTGTGAGTTCAACAAGTAGCTCTAGTAGTGTAGCATCAAGTAGTAGTCAAGCTACTAGTTCATCAAGTTCGAGCGAGGCAACTACTTTGACTGTTTCAGGTCAGGGAGATGCTTTATCAGTGGAATATAAGACATCTAAAGATTCTGCGGAGCTTCAATTATCTGTTACAGATGCAACAAGCTGGATTAGTGTTTCGGATACTGATTTAGCAGGAGGAGTGACTCTTGAACCTAATAATAAAACAGCTAAAACAACCATTTCTAAAGGATCTCCAGTAACCATAACATTGGGTGTTGTTAAAGGAGTGTCAGTGAAAATTGATAATAAGGAAATTGACACTTCAAAATTAACTGGTCAAACTGGTTGGATTACTCTAACATTAAGTTCAAACTAAAGGAAGGATAACATGAAAAAAGAGAATATTCCTAATATGCTTACGCTTGGTAGAATTTTATTTATTCCGATTTTTATTCTCCTTCTATCAGTTGGACCATCTCCAGTGTTACATAAAATAGCAGCAGTTATTTTTGCTATTGCCAGTATCACTGATTATCTAGATGGTTATTTAGCTAGAAAATGGCAAGTGGTTAGTAATTTCGGAAAGTTTGCAGATCCAATGGCTGATAAATTATTGGTCATGTCAGCCTTTATCATGTTGGTCGGTCTAAGGATGGCACCAGCTTGGGTGGTAGCAGTTATTATCTGCCGTGAACTTGCAGTCACTGGTTTGCGCTTGCTCTTAGTTGAAACAGGAGGTACCGTTCTAGCTGCTGCTATGCCTGGAAAAATCAAGACATTTAGTCAGATGTTTGCGATAATATTCTTGCTACTTCACTGGAATGTGCTTGGTCAGATAACTCTTTATATTGCCTTGTTCTTCACAGTTTATTCTGGTTATGATTATTTCAAGGGAAGCGCATATTTGTTTAAAGGAACCTTTCGTTAGATATGGAATCGATTATTGAGATAAAAGACCTGTCTTTTCGATATCAGGCAGATCAAGAACATTATGATGTTCATAACATTACGTTTCACGTGAAACGTGGAGAATGGTTGTCAATCGTTGGTCATAATGGTAGTGGAAAATCAACGACAGTTCGATTGATTGATGGTTTGCTCGAGGCTGAATCTGGAGAAATTTGGATAGACGGTGATTGCCTAACTCCAGAAAATGTCTGGGAAAAAAGACGTAAGATTGGTATGGTCTTTCAAAATCCTGATAACCAATTCGTAGGAGCAACTGTTGAAGACGACGTTGCTTTTGGACTGGAAAATCAAGGAATCCCACTTGAAGAAATGAAGAAACGCGTTTCTGAAGCTTTATCATTAGTTGGGATGGCTGAATTTGCTAAAAAGGAACCGGCTCGCTTGTCAGGAGGTCAGAAACAGAGAGTAGCTATTGCAGGTGTTGTTGCTCTGCGTCCAGATATTTTAATCTTGGATGAGGCTACAAGTATGTTGGACCCTGAGGGACGATTAGAGTTGATTAAGATAGTCCAGAAGATTCGCAAAGACCATCAGATGACAGTCATCTCCATTACGCATGATTTGGATGAGGTGGCCATGAGTGACAGAGTTTTGGTGATGAAAAAAGGAGAAGTCGAGTCAACTAGTACTCCTAGAGAGTTATTTTCTAGATCAGATTTAGATCAAATTGGCCTAGATCAACCCTTTGTCAACCGATTAAAAGAATCACTGCGTGATAATGGCTTAAAATTACCAGAGCACTACCTGACCGAGGAGGAGCTCGAGGAGGCTTTATGGGAATTATTCTAGACAATGTTAGTTATACATATCAGGAAGGGACACCCTTTGCTTCAGCTGCCTTGTCAGATGTCAGTTTGACCATAGAAGATGGTTCCTATACTGCTATTATTGGGCATACAGGAAGTGGGAAATCCACAATTTTGCAGCTTTTAAATGGTTTGCTAGTTCCCACAGAGGGAAGTGTTCGTGTCTTTGATACATTGATTACATCAACATCCGTCAATAAGCAAATTCGTCAAATTCGTAAACAAGTTGGGTTGGTATTTCAGTTTGCAGAGAATCAAATTTTTGAGGAAACTGTCCTAAAAGATGTGGCTTTTGGCCCTCAAAATTTTGGAGTTTCTGTAGAAGAGGCAGAAGCTATTGCGCGTGAAAAACTAGCTTTAGTAGGAATCGATGAATCACTCTTTGAACGAAGTCCATTTGAACTCTCAGGTGGACAAATGAGACGGGTTGCTATTGCTGGAATTTTGGCAATGGAGCCAAGGATTTTGGTCTTAGATGAGCCAACAGCTGGTTTGGACCCAATTGGTCGAAAAGAGTTGATGACCTTGTTTAAAAAGCTTCATCAGAATGGTATCACAATTGTTTTGGTAACTCACCTTATGGATGACGTAGCAGAATTTGCTGACCAAGTATATGTGATGGAAAAAGGAAGATTGGTTAAAAGTGGAGCACCTAGTATGGTCTTTCAAAATGTCGAGTTTATGGAAAATATCCAATTGGGTGTTCCAAAAATCACAAGATTTGCTCAAAGGCTAGCTGAACGAGGAGTTTCTTTTAAACAATTGCCGATAACGATAGAGGAGTTTAAGGAGTTCATCAATGGATAACATGATTTTAGGTCGTTACATACCAGGAAATTCGATTATTCATCGTCTAGATCCTCGTAGTAAGTTAGTAGCAATGATTTTATTGATTATCATCGCTTTTTGGGCCAATAATCCAATTACAAATCTCATACTCTTCATTGCAACAGGCATATTTGTCGTTTTATCAGAAGTTCCCTTATCTTTTTTTATAAAAGGTTTGCAATCTATGTTTTTTCTGATTGCTTTTACAACCCTTTTTCAACTGTTCTTTATCTCTGGTGGTCACGTCTTGTTCGAGATGGGATTTATAAAAATCACAAGCTATGGTATTGAGCAGGCTGGAATCATTTTTTGCCGCTTTGTGTTGATTATCTTTTTCTCAACCTTGCTTACCTTGACGACTATGCCACTAAGTTTGGCAACAGCAGTTGAATCCTTGCTTGGACCTTTAAAAAGATTTAAAGTTCCAGTTCATGAGATTGGGCTCATGTTGTCTATGAGTTTGCGATTTGTACCAACCTTGATGGATGATACGATTCGTATTATGAATGCTCAAAAGGCGCGTGGTGTTGATTTTGGAGAAGGAAATGTAATCCAAAAAGTTAAGGCTATGATACCTATTTTGATTCCTTTGTTCGCTACGAGTTTGAAAAGAGCAGATTCTCTTGCTACAGCCATGGAAGCTAGAGGCTATCAAGGTGGAAATGGACGCAGTCAGTATCGACAGTTAAATTGGATGAACAGAGACAGTATAGCGCTATTATTTGTTTGTGTATTGGGTGCAATTCTATTTTTGCTAAAATCTTAGAATGTAATATAAGGTAGAGGTATGAATCGTTTTAAAAAATCAAAATATATCATTGTTCTATTTGTCGTTGTATTAGTAGTATCCGTTTTTTTAGTGACAACACAATCAAGTGCAGTTGTAACAAAAGCTGGAGATGGAATTTCATTAGTCGATAGAATAGTGCAAAAGCCTTTTCAATGGCTTTCTTCCGTAAAATCTGATTTAGGTCGTTTGACCAGAACCTATAACGAGAATGAAACTCTCAAAAAAGAACTTTATCAGATGAAGAAGGAAACGAATGAAGCAGACAGTCTGAAGGAAGAAAATGAGCAACTGCGTCAGTTATTGGATATGAAGTCAAAATTGAACGCAACCAAGTTGATTGCTTCTGATGTCATCGTGAGAACTCCTGCAACTTGGAAACAAGAGTTGACAATTGATTCAGGTTCTCAACAAGGTGTGACCAGTAATATGCTTGTGATTGCTGGTGGGGGACTGATTGGAAGCGTGGGAAAGGTTGAAGATAACTCTACTGTGGTTAACTTACTAACCAATGCGGAAAATACGGAGAAAATCTCCGTTAAAATCCAACACGGTTCTACTAGTATATATGGCATTATCATTGGGTACGACAAAGAAAAAGACTTGCTTAAAATAAGCCAGTTAAATAGTAGTAGTGATATCAGCCAAGGAGACAAGGTAGTTACAGGAGGTCTGGGCAACTTTAAAACAACAGATATTCCAGTAGGGGAGGTTGTATCAGTTATCCATAGTAGTGACTATCTAACAAGAGAAGTTATGGTTAAACTCCATGCTGATCCAATGAATCTAAAAGTCGTAGAGTTAGTGGGGAATCCATCATGAGACTGTTGAAGCAGATAGGGATGTTTTTACTCTTGCCTATAGTTGTCTTAATAGACAGTCATTTAGGGCAATTTGTAAATAGTTTTTTTCCACATTTTCAAATTGTGAGCCACTTTATCTTCATCTTCTTGTTGTTTGAAACAATAGAAGTATCTGAGTATCTGTTTTTAGCTTATTGCCTATTTCTAGGGCTTATATACGATATTTATTTCTTCCATTTGATTGGAATCGCTAGTCTTCTATTTGTGATTATTGGAGCAATAGTGTATAAAAGCAACTCAGTTATTTTGTCAAATAGATGGACTCGACTATTAGCTATTTTAATGATGACTTTCTCTTTTGAGTTTGGCAGTTTTCTTCTAGCGCAAATGATTGGTTTAACTGCTGAAAGTATAACAGTTTTTATCGTTTATGGTCTAGTTCCGTCAATGATATTAAACTGTCTCTGGATGTTAGTTTTCCAGTTTATTTTTGAAAAAATATATCTATAAGAAAGAAACAAAACTGTAATAAAGGCGTAATATTTATTAAGCCTTTTTTTGATATACTAGTATTGTCTTAAAAGAAGGAGTATTTACACTTATGAAGAAAAAAATCCTAGCATCACTTTTGTTAAGTACAGTATTGGTCTCACAAGGAGCTGTTCTTTCAAGTGTTAAAGCAAATACAACAGATGAAAAGATTGCTGCTCAAGATAGTAAAATTAGTAACTTGACAGCTCAACAGAAAGAAGCTCAAAAACAAGTAGACGAAATGCAAACTAAAGTTTCAGCTATTCAATCAGAGCAAGAAAAATTACAATCTGAAAACGAAAAACTTCAAGAAGAATCAAAAAAACTTGAAGGTGAAATCGCAGAGCTTTCAAAAAATATCGTAGCACGTAACGAATCGCTTGAAAACCAAGCTCGTAGTGCACAAACAAACGGAACTGCTACAAGTTACATCAATACGATTATTAACTCTGACTCAATTACAGAAGCTATTTCTCGTGTAGCAGCTATGAGTGAAATCGTATCAGCAAACAATAAAATGTTGCAGCAACAAAAAGAAGATAAGAAAGCTATCTCTGAAAAACAAGTTGCAAACAACGAAGCAATCAATACAGTCATTGCTAACCAACAAACACTTGCTGACGATGCTCAAGCTTTGACAACAAAACAAGCAGAATTGAAAGTAGCTGAGTTAAATCTTGCAGCTGAAAAAGCTACAGCAGAAAACGAAAAAGCTAGCTTGCTAGAGAAAAAAGCAGCAGCAGAGGCAGAAGCTAAAGCAGCAGCGGAGGCAGAAGCAGCATATAAAGCTAAACAAGCAAGTCAACAACAATCACTTGCAGCTTCGGCTAACACAACCTTTGCTGCACAAGTACAAGCAACTTCAAGTTCTTCATCATCAGATGATGAATCAAGCTACACACCTGCAGCGACTACTGTAATTCAACGACCAACTTATAGTTCAAATGCTTCAAGTTACCCTGTAGGTCAATGTACATGGGGTGTTAAGACTTTGGCTCCATGGGCTGGTGATTACTGGGGAAATGGTGGTCAATGGGCTGCAAGTGCAGCAGCTGCAGGTTTCCGTACAGGTTCTACACCACAAGTTGGAGCAATTGCTTCATGGGATGATGGAGGATACGGACATGTAGCAGTTGTTACTGCTGTTGAGTCAACAACGCGTATTCAAGTTTCAGAATGTAACTATGATGGTAGTGGAACTCAACCAATCGGAAATTATCGTGGTTGGTTTAATCCTACAGCATCACGTGGTACAGTAAGATACATTTATCCAAACTAACATATTAATTATTATTAAATTTAGGGTGAGATTTTATGAATCTCACCCTTTGTATGGTATTAATAAAAAATTTTTATCAGAATGTTTTTATTATTATGGAATTAAAGATGGGAAGAAAATTATCGGATATGTAGTTAGGATAAGTATGTTTATCTAACGAAATAATATGTTTTTAAGAGAGTTGGTACTGGAATTATGTTTACTTATAAAATGAATGTTGATGTTCAAGAGTGGGATTTATTTTTAGAAAATCATCCTCAAGGGAATTTATTGCAGAGTAGTGATTGGGCCAAGATAAAGGATACTTGGGGGAATGAGAGAGTTGGATTTTATAAAGAGAATCAACTAGTTGGAGTAGCGAACATCTTAATTCAGCCTCTTCCATTAGGATTTTCCATGTTCTATATTCCAAGAGGCCCAGTTATTAATTATGAAGATAAAGAACTTCTGAAATTTGTGATTTTAACATTGAAAAAAATTGCTAAAAAAAGCAATGCAATAATGGTTAAATTTGATCCAAGCCTTTTTATCAGTCGAAGTCTGATCGACCAAAAAACTATTCAAAATTCTAAAACTTTTGAAATTGTTGAGGAATTGCAAAAAAATAAAGTTCATTGGACAGGATTGACAAAGGATATGGCAGAAAACATACAACCTCGTTTTCAAGCTAATATTCATAAAGAAAACTTCTCGCTGGATCAACTGTCCAAGTCTACTCGACAGGCAATCCGAACTGCAAGAAATAAAGGATTGGAAGTGAAATTCGGTAGACTTGATTTATTAGATGAATTTTCATTTTTAATGAAGAAAACAGAGTCTCGTAAGAATATCAGTTTACGAGGAAAAGATTATTATCAGAAGTTACTGACTACTTATCCTGATCATTCCTTTATCACACTGAGCTACTTAGATTTACCTAATAGACTGAAAGAAGTTGAGCAGCAACTCGAAAAGAATCTTAAAATAGCGCAGAAATTCAATGATAAAACGAAAGAAGGCAAAATAAAAGAGAATCAACAAGAGAGAAAACGATTAGAGGAAGAAATTTCTTTTCTTAAGAGTCATATCGATAGAGGGAACAGTGTTGTTCCATTGTCTGGAACTTTGACCATCGAATTTGGGAAAACTTCTGAGAACTTATATGCTGGAATGAATGAGGAATTTAGACATTATCAACCTGCTATTCCAACATGGTTTGAGACTGCTCAACATTCATTTGAACGCGGGGCAGAAACTCATAATATGGGTGGAATTGAAAACAACTTAGAGGGTGGGTTATTTAATTTTAAATCTAAGTTTAATCCCACTATCGAGGAATTTGCTGGTGAGTTTAATTACCCAACTAGCTCATTGTATTTCTTATTTAATATAGCCTATAAAATCCGTAAGAAACTTCGAAGTAGCAAGTAGAAAGTCAAAGACTTATTGGCAAGTTTAATCTTTAGTAATTGTTTTTTTGATAACATAGAGTATGAAGATATGATACTTGCTATAAAAAAATATAAAGTAGATTCTTTCATATCAAAATATTTAAGTTATCAACTCGAAATATTTTGTATTTATCTGAGTCTCAACATAAGCGGTTATTGCACATTTAGCAGTAACCAATTTTGAACTGCACCCCCAAAGTTAGACAGAAAAAATCTAACTTTGGGGGTATTTTATTATGAAATTAACTTATGAGGATAAAGTTCAGATCTATTCACTTAGGAATCAAGGTCATAGCTTCAAGGAGCTTTCAAAAAGATTTGATGTAGATTTTTCTGGGCTAAAGTACATGGTGAAATTAATTGACCGTTATGGAATAGAGATTGTCAAGAAAGGTAAGAATTGTTATTATTCTCCAGAACTAAAACAAGAAATGATTGATAAAGTCTTACTTGAAGGTCGTTCACGTAGAAGTGTCAGCCTTGATTATGCTCTCCCAAACCAAGGAATGCTTTCAAATTGGCTGGCACAATACAAGAAAAACGGGTATACTATTGTTGAGAAAACAAGAGGGAGACCATCTAAAATGGGACGTAAACCGAAGAAAAAGCCTGAGGAATTGACAGAGTTAGAGCGTCTACAAGAAGAGCTGCAATACCTAAGAGCGGAGAATGCCATTCTAAAAAAGTTGAGAGAACTCCGATTGAAGAAGGAAAAATAGAAAGAAGAAAGACGGAAATTGTTCGAGAATTAATCGCTGATTTTTCGTTAGATATTCTTCTAAAAGCCATTAAACTCGCTCGTTCTACCTACTACTATCACTTGAAACAGCTAAACAAACCAGATAAGGACCAAGATCTTAAAGATGAAATTCAATCCATTTTTACCGAACACAAGGGAAATTATGGTTATAGTCGGATTCATTTAGAACTAAGAAATCGTGGTTATCTGGTAAATCATAAAAGAGTTCAACGCTTGATGAAAGTACTCAATTTACAAGCTAAAATGCGACAGAAACGCAAGTATTCTTCTCATAAAGGAGACGTTGGCAAGAAAGCAGATAACCTCATTCAACGTCAATTTGAAGGCTCTAAACCAATGGAAAAGTGCTACACAGATGTGACAGAGTTTGCCATTCCATCAAGCAGTCAAAAGCTCTATTTATCGCCAGTTTTAGATGGCTTTAATAGCGAAATTATCGCCTATAATCTTTCTAGGTCACCGAACTTAGCACAAGTAAAGACGATGTTAGAACAAGCCTTCTCAGAGGAATACTATGAGAATACTATTCTCCATAGTGACCAGGGCTGGCAATACCAACACAATTCTTATCATCAGTTCTTAGAGAGTAGGGGGATTCAGCCATCCATGTCACGTAAGGGTAACAGCACAGACAATGGCATGATGGAATCTTTCTTTGGCATTTTGAAATCCGAAATGTTTTATGGCTATGAGAAGACCTTTAAATCACTTAACCAATTGGAACAGGCTATTGTAGACTATATTGATTATTACAACAACAAACGAATTAAGGTAAAACTAAAAGGACTTAGTCCTGTGCAGTACAGAACTAAATCCTTTCAATAATTATTTGTCTAACTTTTTGGGGTCAGTACATTTATGTTGGGATGTTTTTTATTTAAAGTTGAGAAATTTTTTTAAAATTTCAGTTGGGAAGTTACGTTATGAAGGAAAAACTAGCAGTAAGTGGTAAGAGTTTTTAGAAAATCAAATAATTCAATATTTTTAGGAGAACAGAGAAATCTGTTCTCTTTTTTGTTCGCTTAAAATTCTATTTGAGAGGAGTTCAACGATGGAAGGATTAGAGATTGTAATGAATTTAGACACGTTAGAAATCTTTGACGTTATCGATCATGATAAGAGTGGAAACAGCGAACAAGCGCTTAAAACCATCCAATTAAGCTTATTTGACTTAATGACGTGCATTTGACAGAAGGAGATAAATTAGGATGGACAGAGAAGCGCTATACAATGAATTAATTCAAAGCGAACCATTAGGTTTCATTGATCCATTTTCTGACCTTGGCGAATTTGATCCTCTTCAGCTGAAATTTAAACAACCCGTAAAGGACTTAGTGAATCGATATTCAGGACAACCTTACAACTTGGCATGGCAACATAAAATTATGGAAATGCGGAAGTTGTTTATTGCCTATCAGATAGCATTAAATGAAGAAGATAAACAGATTAACTTTCAGCGAAGAACAAGAAGCGAAGAGTCCAAAGAACATGCTACTACTATTATAACAACCTACTTAAAGTTAGGATTTAGTTTTAAAGAGATTGAGAAGCGTGTTTCTTTATCTTACAAGCAACTTCGTCGAGGCTGGAAAAGAAGTGATCATATAATGACACATCCTCCTGAATTTTATAGTAAAGGAGATTTATCTGAAGGTTACTGTTTACCGAGTAAAAAGTTACCTAAAAGTATGAGAATCAATGAGGAGTAATTATTATGAAAGAAGCAGTATTAAAGAGGAGTGTTTGTACTTGGGAACGTCTTCTAGATGAACTATTACAAAACGAAACAAAGGTGGAGAAGGATGAAATTGATCTAATTCCAATTAAAACATCTTGTAGAAAAGAGTATTTCTGGATAGCAGAAGTGAGTGTTGAGAATCAGCACAATACAAGTACTACTGAATATGGGTATTGCCCATTTTGTGGATTAAAAAAACAAGAGATTCTTATAGTTGATTTGTAGAAATTAAAAAACATGAAAAAGATTGATTTATTAAAATGCTTATCCATCATCACAAAAGACGGATTAAGAACACAAAAATTTAAGAATAGTCATCTACAGCTCATCTCTTCAGCTGAGGAAGGAAGACGAGGCTCTGTATTTGCTTATCGTTCAAAAGCGAATATGGTGAAAGCACGTGGTGTTGTTTTAACATCTGTCGAATCATTGTTGGAGAACCAGGATCAGTTTACACACTGGACTCCTAACGTATATTGCTATGGAAGCTATAGTGATGCTGGTCGACGGATTACACGTGGCCACTCTGAAGATAATCTAAGACAGATTAACACATTCTATATCGACTTTGATATTACCTCTTCAGCTGAAGAAATGACGACAGGAGATATTTTAACTACTTCCCTGGAACTAGGTTTTATGCCGACGTTGATTCTAAAATCTGATAAGGGATTTCAAGCCTATTTTGTCTTATCAGAATCAGCCTATGTTACAGCCCATTCCCAATTTCGAGTGGTAAAGGTGGCTAAAGCTATCTCTCAAAATTTGAGAAATTACTTTGCTCAAACGTTACCAGTAGATATGACTTGTAACCATTTTGGGATTGCTCGGATTCCTCGAACTGATAACGTTGAATTCTTTGATGCTGATTATACCTATTCGTTCCAGGAGTGGTTAGATTGGTCGATGAAGCAATCAGATCTTCCCTTCCCAAGTAAAAAGCCCAATTTGACGGTTCTTTCAGGCTCTGAAGGGGTGAAACAGATTGATGAACCTTGGTATCAATTGCTGATGAGAGAGGGGAATATCAAAGGTGGAAAAGCCTTGATGGGAAGAAATAATGTTCTTTTTACGCTGGCTTTAGCTAACTTCTCTTCAGGAATCGATCAGGAAAAGTGTGAGGAAGTTCTTTCTAACTTTAATGCAAGTTTAGACGAACCACTCTCTTCAGCTGAATATCATAAGATTATCACAAGCGCCTATTCAGGAAAATATGAAGCTGCTAGTCGTGACTATGTAATGACTTTATGTAGAGCATGGATCAATCAGGAACTAAAGGCTTCAGATCTCTTTGTGAAGCAACGTTGGTACAAGTTTAAGAAGAAACGTGCGGACAGAAAGAATAGTCATCTTCATGAATGGAAAACAGACGTAATGGCCTATTTAGAAGGCTTCTATCAATCCGAAGATCCATTTATCCAGACGACGAAAAAAGAGATACGAGAGAAGTTGAACATTCCTGAGCGCTCATTGGATAAAGTATTGAAGATTCTCAAAGCAGAACAAAAGATCTTCTTCACAGTCAAACACGGCCGTAGAGGAGGCATCAGATTAGCCTCTATCAAAGCAATCTTGTTTTCCCTTATCCAGGTGAAGAAAGAACGTCAGGAGGCTTATATGGCCAATATTGCTGCTTTCTTTGAAGAAAGTATAGAGTTTACTCAGAGAGTGATAGAAAGGGTTAAAGATGGCTTTAAACAAACACAACAACTATCTCTATTTGAACTGGATATTGGATAATCGAAAAAACCCGTAAACTGCCTTACATTTATATCTACGATTATTACACAGATATTTATATGTATAAAATAACATATGGAGGAATGATATGATTTTGATTTTAGTTGGATTATTTAGCCTTATATTTGTAGGAGGATTTTTCTTAGTTCTCTCACTTATAGGGATTCGTCAACAAGTTCGTTTTGAAAACGGATATGATTCTGAGTTAGAGACAGATCATCTGGCAATGATTGGCCAAAATAGAAAGTGAGAAGAAGAATGAAGTACGTAATTTTCAGTTTTGAATTAGGTGACTATATTTGTAATGGGGAGAATAAAGTTTTAGTTTTTGATACCTTGGGACTTGCTTTTCAGTATCTTCAAAAACATTACCGTAAACCACTTCCTGAACAAAGAAAAAAGAGATTGATTCACTATCCTGATGTGTATCAAGCTCCGTTTAGACTTCTAAAAGTTTGTTAGGAAGGGGAAAGGTCGATGTCAGAGTCATTCAAAATTATTCGAGGCTATTACCTAACAGGAGTTGGACAGGAACCATTGGCTTATTATTTTAAACTTTCATCGGATAACTTAAAATTTGAGTCTATTTCTGCAGGGGATGTAGCTTTAACTTTTTATCAAAACGAGGAGAGTATTTCTAGCATTCCAGCGATTATTAGAGTAGATAGCGTTATTACCAATGGGAAGACAATTTCAGATTATTTTCAGGAAGAATTGAGAGATCATTATCCAATGTTGCCAATTGTACATGTATTGGATTCTGAGGAATTTGATCCCTTACTCTTTCAATCAGTGATGACAACTTTTACTGATTTGAAGTCAGAACTGAGAGAATTGTCCAAAGTTAATTGTACCCAAGGATCTATTTTTGATTTTGTGGATGAGGAGGAAATAGGGTGAGAGAACTTTTTACACACATTAAGTTAGCTCTAGGGGCTATTTTGGCCATTTTACTTGTGAGTCTCACAGTTCTAGGAGGATATAGGGTGTATAAAGATCATTTTATCTTAGATTATAATCCTTACCTTACTCAGAAGGAATATCAGAATACTGTACTTGATCAAAATGTAAACCTAGTATTTTATAAAAAAGATTGTCCTTACTGTCAGGTTGGAAAAAGTGTAGTTGTAGATGCAGCCAATAAAGGTTCCTATCCAACATTTTACATTGATACTCAGACAGAAGCAGGTCAAAAGTTGGTAGAAAAATACCAGGTTGAAAAAGCTGCAACTATCATCAAGATTCGTAAGGGAAAAATAAAGAAATATCTATATGCTTCAAGAGATTCAGAGGAAAAGATTGTAGCAGATGAGAAAGGAATCCAGGAGGCCATAAATGACTAAAAGGGTAAAGCTAAGTAAATGGGCCGAGACAGCTTTTCAGATTGGGAACTTTGGCGTACTAGGACAAATGAAGGAATGGTTGTTTTAGGAAAATTATCAGATGGAACGTTTACCCTACATCGTTTTAATGATGAGGGAGGACAACTAACACATATTTCGCATGATGAAGCTCTTTGGCTAACATTGGATTTGGCACCTGAAAAGTTAGGCTGTATTTAAGGAGGTAGTATGTATCAAATTTTAAATGCTATTGCGCATGGCGTGGTTGGAACTATCTTGATTGCGATCTGGTTCGTACCGCTCTTCAGGATAACTATATGTGATAACTTTGGAAATGAAATCAAAACGAAAAGACTGCCATTAGCGTTCTTAATGTTACTAAAAAGTGTTTGGCCGAAAAGTAAGGTTTCATTTATTTGGAAAGGATGTAAGAAGCATGAGGATCAGAGATAAGGTATTGTTCTAAAAACAAAAATTCACATAAAGTAGAAAGGATATATCCACTATGATAGATACAATCAAACGCTGGATTGAAAAGATAAAATCTAGCTCAATTTTGAAGCCATTTATTAAGACTAAAGTTTGGTTTCAAGAGAATATTATTAAGAGAAAACTGGTCATTTTTTCAATGTTGTTTGTGACCTGGTTAAGTCTTTTGATGGGAGCGATTTTCTCACCACAAAGACAAACATATACTTCAGAACAACTCAAAACAAAGCAGGTTTTTGCGAATGGTAGTGGTGAGATGAAATTGGTCAGCCAGGAATATTCACCAGATACTGGAATTATTGTTTTACAATTTGAGACGAAAGATGCTACGACTTCGATAGATCGGGGCATCGATGCCAAACGATTGAAATGGAAACTCTATGCGCAACATAAAGACTCAAAAATAGAAATGGATGTTGTCCCAATCATTGATAATAAAGTATCAGTTATTATTAAAGGAGTTCCGAAAAATTTTGGTGCATTTGCGATCGATGTGACAAATCAGACAGTCTCTTCTAGCTCAATTGATGTGAATATTTCATCGCCATCCAGTGATTCCAAAAAGGTTTCTCAGAAGAAATCTGAAGAAGATGACACTGTACAATTCTTTGTAACTCCTCAAAATACTCAGCTTGAAATTAAAGCTATTGAGGTTGTCTCCAGAGAAGAATTTACTCTTCAGGAAATAGAAAAAGAGATCAATTTCCAGAATGAACAGTCTCAAAAATTGACAACATCAATTGCTCAATTGAAGGAATCAATTGAAGATGATAATTCACGAAAAGCGAGTCTTCAAGCGGAAGCAAAATATCTAACAGGTGATGATCTCGAAGCCAATCAAAAGAATATTGCTACGCTGGATACAAACATCGAAACGAAGAATAGAACCATCGAAACAGCCTATAAAAACATAGAAAAGTTGAAGGCTAAATTGGAGTCTTTGGACAAGAAAAAACAGGCAGTCAAAGATGGAACGTTTGAATTTTCAAACCCTATTGAAACTGTAGAAATGAATTAAAAAAGTGAAACAAAGAGCGCATATTCAATTATAAGTGAGTTCGTGTTTACCAACAAATAGCAGGCAAAAATCTCCTTAATTTTTGAATTAAGGGGATTTATTTTTATGATTGTCCCTTTAAAAAATAATTTGAGATTTTCGATTACAATAGGATTAATTAAATAAAAAGGAGAAGTAATCATGGCTAAAAATGATTTAACAAAAATTGACAATCAACTAGAAGAGGCAAAGAAAAAAGTTGCCCTTTTGGAAAAGGAACGTAAAGAAGCAGAAGAGAATCTTCAAAAACAAATTGGTAAAATTTATGTTCAAATTCAATTGAAGAAAAACAAAAATCAGTCGTATGAATCGATTTTTGAAGAGTTAAAAATGGAATTAAATCTCATCAAAGAAGAGGAAAAAGAACAACGTTTAGCAGCTAAGAAAAATCGTGAAGAAGGAACCTTTCCAGCTGAAAATCAGTCTTAATTTTTGAGTTTTGAACTTCTAAATAAAGTCAAAAATGGTGTATGTAAAAGTATGTAAAGAATAAAAACAGTGTAAGTATAACACCTATAAAGTGTGTAAAGGTAAGTATATCATGTGTGTGTAAGTAGGTGAAACCGAGAAAATTGATATCATTGGAAACGTTGATACTATCAACTCCACACGTTACGTGGGGACAGTTTCCCTTATGCTCTTTTCTACCACAACACACCTAAAAAGGACCTTAGTCCCTCTGTGTGTGTTAGTGTGTTGAAAAACCGCAAAAATAGAACCGTATCGGTTCGTGATGTTGCGAGGTTGAAGTTTTCTTTTTTGCTTCTTTTTGCTTTTGCTTCGACAAAAGAAAAAAGAAGTCCTGTTTTTGGGGACCATAAATAATAAGATGGAGGATACAGATGGACATTCTCATTAGAGGATTAACACAGGAAGAGGTTAGCTATCTAAAAGCTCTTGCTAAAAAAAATAAAGCTAAGTCATTTAATGATTTTCTGCTCTCAATCTGTCGTGAAAAAATTGAGTATGGAAAATTTAATCGTGCTCAAGATTTGTATGTGGCTCATTTAGAAAATATGAAATTAGCTTCTGACCATGTTTTGAACCAAATGAAAAAACAGACCAGAATACTATCTGAATTTGAAGAAAAAATGGATTGTTATGGCGATCATATTTCACGTTGGTTAGAGTATGAAGGAGAGGTAGAAAGTGATGACTAAAGAAATCAAAATCAGAAATATACCTAATGATATGTTTGAACAACTTCGAGATATTTCAAAAAAATATAACTATCCAAGTTTCAATGAGTTTATGTTGTCGCAAGTTCAAAATATCGTAATGAATGACGGATTGAATTTGTACAATAACCAATTTGCGGAAACATTATCTGATATCAAAGAACAACAGAGTCAGATTTTACAATTGATGTTGAAGAATGAAATTTCTCTTTCAGCTTTAAATGTTAAACAAGATATTGTAAATGATCTAACTACAAAATGGTTACATTTTATGGATGATGTATCTGCACTTGAAGCTGAACGACGGTCAGGTGGTGTTTAGAAATGAAGAAGAATAAATCTCTGTTCATCATTCTCATTTTTCTTGCAATCTTTATCGTGCAACCTAACAATTTTAATGCTATCAAATCTGGCTTGACACAAAATGATATCCCGACTCAATTGAACATAGCCGATTCAGCTGAAGAAAAAAATTCCGACTCTAATTTGAATCCTACTCTGAAAAATGATGATTTGAAATCGAAGGAGTATGATGGGAAAAATCAAGTGATTGTCGTCAATGAAAAATCACAATTTATAAAAAACGAATTGAGTTTAGAAAATGGCAGCTGGGAAAAATATTCTGATCTAGATTTTTTAAATCGTGTAGGAATTGCTGAAGCGATGTTGGGAAAAGAATTGATGCCAACTGAAGATAGAGAATCTATTTCGTCTATCACACCGACGGGCTGGAAAAATAAAAAAATAATTTTCAACGGGAAAGAAGATTATTTATATAATCGTTCTCACTTAATCGGTTTTCAATTGAGTGGAGAGAATGCGAATGCTAAAAATTTATTTACAGGTACACGTGCTTTAAATGCAAATTTTGAAGATGAACAATCATCAATGGTCTACTATGAAAATAAAATTGCTAACTACATAAAAAATACGAACCACCATGTTCGCTATCGAGTAACTCCCATTTTTAGAAATGTGGAATTAGTTGCCAGAGGAGTTCGTATGGAAGCACAGAGTATTGAAGATGATGAGATCTCATTTGATGTATATATCTTTAATATTCAACCAGGATATAAAATCAATTATTTGACAGGATCATCTCAGAAAAATTGAGGAGGGAAAAATGAATCCAAGACTTAGCTTATATTTTAGCGAAGAAACACATGAAAAATTTAAGGAAATAAAATCCTACTTGAAAGAATCGTCTGCTTTGCAGAAACAGTATCGAAATAATTCAGCAACGCTTGTCACTTTGATTGAAGTTTTTTATAAACTCTTTATTGAATTAGGAGAAGGAAAAAATTTCTATGAGCGACTGACTCAGCTGGAAAAAAATTTTGGGGATGCCTTTGATTCTGGAAATGATAACAAGGCAATTCATCGTCAACTTGATCAAATTCTCTATCTAACGCTAATCAACTTTCATGCTATTACGAAAGATGATTTTGATGTTCAAGAATTAGAATCTATTCATTCACGATTGGATCCTACACAGCATGAATTAATGGCAAGAATCAACGATGTCATTCAAGAAGATGTTGCACGCGGTCAAACAATTAAACATTCTCATTAATTGAAAGGAGACCTTACTCGTGAGTGAGTCTAGTCCAAGTATTACCTTCATGCTGCAATACACTGAAGCAAATAGTGGCTTTGTAGACTACACTAATAGAGACGAAGCTGTTGAGGTTGATAACGAATTAAATTTAGAAACACATAGACAAAATATCGAGTCTCTAACTGAAGATGAACTACAAAAAATTCAAGCAGAAGTTCCAGAAACGAAACTAAATTTTCAGGAATACATTGATTATATGAATCGCTCTTATGCTACTGAAAATCAAAGTGAAGAGATGACTGCGATTTTTACAAAAGAGGCTAATTATTTGCAGCGTAGCAAAGTAACTGAATTGAAAAGTAAATTAGAACAGGCTTATCAAAATGGATCTCTTCTATGGCAGGGTGTTATCTCTTTTGATAATGATTTTTTGGCCAAGGAGGGATTATATGATCTGGAAACTGGGAAAGTCGATCAGCAAGCTATTAAGTCGGTCATACGTGAAGCATTGCCGAGGTTGATTGAAAAAGAAGGCTTATCTGATTCATCATTTTGGTGGGCCAACATTCACTTGAATACGGATAATATTCATGTGCATTTTGGTTTATCAGAAGTCGAGTCTGCAAGAGAAAAAATTTTCTATCGACCTCGTGGACGAATGGAGTACAGAGGAAACTTTTCCCAGAAAACTATTGAGCGTTTTAAAAGCGATGTTTTTCATGGCCTGTTGAATGAACAGACTAGAGGAATGATTGTTCGACGAGAACAAATCTTGGCCAATATCAGAAGTGAGTTGATCAATTCTGTATTTAGAGATCAGATGGTGCGTTCTTCAGCTGAAAAAAATTTTTTGGAGCAGGCTTACAACCATTTACCAATGGATAAAAAATGGCGCTATGGCTCAAATGCAAGAGATTTTGCAGTCAGTAAATTCTTCATTGATCGCTATCTGGATTCCTATTTAGAAAATGATGGGAAAGAGCTCTATCAAGAATTTCTGAAAGAAACGAAGGACTTCCTAGAAATCTATAGAGGAGCTTATTCGGCTGGAAAAAAATCAACCTACGAGAAGATTCGGAAACTAGATGGTCGTGTTGAGAAAACACAACAGGAGGCTGCAGGCTATCATCTGCAGCAATTAATAGCGAGTCGAGAGAAGGAATTGAGAGAACGACTAGCAAATAAGATCTTGCACCTATTTCGTGAGAATGCTCCTGAAATAGCTGACGTTCGGCTGGAAAAAAATTTGGCCAATTTCTCAGTAAAGAATCAAAAATTAATTTTAGCCCAGGATCCTAACGCAAGTGTCATCAAAACACTAGATGCCTGGAAAAAATTGGGTTATGATTTGAAAGATGGAGCAAAACCTATTGAAATCACAAAACCAGTCTATACTGCTTATGATAAACACGGAACAGGTTTGGGACGTCCTGAATATGTTAGGGAATTAGTTTATGATGTGAGTCAAATGAAAGAAGACTTACTGGAGAAGCAACTTAGTTTAAGAGACTTGTCGCTATTTTCTTCAGCTGATTTGAAAGATCTTGTAGAAGCGGCCAAAAAGAAAAGTGATCGATCATTAAAAGAGCGCCAGGAGCTAGGAACATTTCGCTATGCTTTAAAATTGAGTTTATTGGAGGAAAAACAGAGTAGTTTATTAGTTCGTAAAACTCTCTTTGATCAAATTCAACCACTTGAAACTGATAAGCCATTTGTTGAATTAAAAAAGAAGGAGATTCTTCAAAGACTGAAGCTGACTGAATTGCAGTTGACTCCAAATTATAAACTAGGTGAAGCAGACCAATCTCTAAAACAATCTCTTGCTAACCAGTTTGAAGATAGTGTTTCATTTTCAGTAGAAAAGGCTGATTCATTAGCAATTCAAGTACCTATCAAACGTTTGAAGGGAGAATTAGAGGCAGTTCAACCTCTTCAAGATGAAGGAGTGCTGACTATTCTAAAGGGCTATCCTGTGACGAAAGATAGCTATATAGAAGAGCTACAGACCCATATCTCAATTTTTCAGCTGAAACATCAGATTTACAGTCGAAACAAGGAAATTTCACAAACGACTGATCAAGTGACTATACATAAATTAAAACAGGAGAATGCGAAAGGATTTTCTGAGCTCAAATCACTCTATCAGAAATTGTTGCCAGAGGAGGAAAGTAATCAGAAAAGTCAGTTAGCTCAAGCTGTTTCACAGAAAATGCAAGAAAGAAAGGTCCTGCAAAGAAAAAATATCCAACAATCCCAAGGTAAAGCAATCATCAATACAGATTTCATGAGAAATTTGACCAATTCTCTTCAAAGGGCCCAACGTGCAAATAAAAAAGCCCTCATGGAACGTGAGAGAAGTGATGAGAGACAAGAACTTGAAGAGAAAGGACACAGTATATAAGAGTCATTGTAAAAGCAATGACTTTTTTTGTTGAAAATGGAAATCTATTGTCCCTTTAACTGTGATTCCTCAGTTATTACGTAGAATAAAAGGATAAAAGAGAAAGGAGTAGAAAAATGGAGCTAGTATTTCCAGATGTTGCAGTTGAAGATTTTGACTTTTCAGCTGAATGGTTAATTACGGCAACGAATGCCGATAGCAAACAAGTGCATTTTGAGGGTCAAGGAAGAAATTCTGATTTAGAAATGATTCTAGATTTTAAGGAAAATTCTGAGCTATTTGAATCTTTTTCAGTAGGGGAATTGGTTCACTTAGATCCAGAGACATTTCTACAAGCAGAGAAAGAGCCGTATAAACCACAGTATGAAGGATTTTAAGGAGATTTTATATGACAGAACAAGAATCAAGACGTGGTAAAAGTCGTAGAGAACGTGTTGAATTTGCACGTTCTAGAGATATTTTGGATGTTGCAAACGAGCTTCAGATGGAGCTGGTTCGTTCTGGACGAGACTATCGATGGAAAGAACATGATAGTCTAGTTATATCGCCTGATAAGAATTTATGGAAATGGTTTTCTAGAAATACAGGTGGAGATTCGATTGCTTTAGTTGAGACAATAAAGGAAGTGGATTTTAACCAATCTGTAGATTTTTTAAATGATGGAAATTTTAAAGAATTTCAAATGGTTGAGAGGCCTCAAGAAGATTTTAAATACTATCTTGAGAAATACGAGCAGCCGTTTTCAGATGGACGAGATTATCTGCGGAATAAACGTGGGCTATCCGATGAAACGATTGATTATTTTTTAGAACAGGGTGTTTTAGCCCAAGCTAATGCCAAACTTGACTACTTTGCGGAAGGTAATAGCGTAAATTCAACAAATGCGATTGAGCCAGTTATTGTGTTCAAATCCCTTTCTTCTTCAGGTGAAGTTGTTGGAGCCTCTTTACAAGGAATCCAGGAGAATTGGGAGAAGTGGCCAAAACATGGATATGCTAAAGTGATTATGAAAAACTCCGATCCTATGACTGGTATTCATGTTGATATTGGCAGCCCAAAACGATTGATTTTTACTGAGAGTCCAATTGATTTAATGTCCTACTATGAATTGCATAAGGATAGTCTTCAGGATGTCAGATTAGTTTCTATGGATGGTTTGAAAGAATCTACTATTGGCCGTCATCTATCTCAAATTAAGGCTGAAATGTCAGGAAAAGCGCTAATATGGACACCTGAACAATTGGCAGACGGACTTCAAGTAGCTATTGATCATCACTTTTTTGAAAATGAGGAAAATGCGGATTTAATCACTCTAGCTTTAGATAATGATAACGCAGGTAGAACATTCATTCAAGAATTGGAAGCCAAAGGAGCTGTTATCAATTCGGATCTACCAGAACTAAGACCAGGGCAAGATAAAACGGACTGGAATGATGTTTTAAAGAATCGACAGGAAGACAAAACTGATAACAGTCGTCTTGCCCAAGCGCGTAGAAAACTGGAACGACTAAAAGGTGAACAAGACGATGCTATTTCAAGAGCATATTCCCACCAAGCGCTAACAAATGGGCAACCCATGAATGATAAGCGAGGCGGTGCTAGCTTTATGCGTAAGCAAGAACAAATAGAAGGTCAAGTATTCTCAAAGATGGATGAGATTAGGCAACAGGAAGAGCGAGTAGAGCGCCTGGAGCATCAACAACATTTGAAAGAAATGGGGTTGAATCGTCAGGGAAGTGGTCTGGAGATGAGTGTTCAAAATATACCTCGAATTCGTGAAGAACTAGAAAAAGCTGAACGTGGGGAGTCGTTCTTTACCAAAGCTACTCTCAAACGTTATCAAGAAGAGTTGACTAGACTTGAGGGCATATCTGAACAAATGGGTAAAATTAGCATTCAACCAGCAACTCAATCCTTAATTGATGAGGGCCTAGTGAATCAGTGGGAAAAACAACCAAATACGTATTTTGTAAAAGGGTTACGAAGAGTTGCTCTGGAGTTGACTGAAGAAGGAGAGTTTCAATTATCTTCACAAACCAAGTATCATCCGAAAACAGATGAGGAAAGACTGAAGGTGGGTGAATTACTTGCCAAACAAGGGCAAGTAAATGCTGGAGTAAAACAAATGATAGAGGAAGAGAGGAGTTCAGTATCTCCAGAGTTATTTGTAGCCTTTGATTTTACAGAAAATCCAAATCTATCTCAGAAATTCTCATCAGGGGATGTGATCCCATATAAGGACTTTATAGCTCAATTGTATGAAGAGAATAATTTGAGAATGCTTAGTCTGGGATATGATAAAACTTATTTTGCATTGCAAGATGAGGTGGGGAATCGTCTGACAGATGATTTTCGATATGATATTGGTAGTGAAACTAGTGATCTTTCAACGCAATTGGGAGAAATTCTTCCAAGTCCTTACTTTGAACTGGCACAAAAGGAAGATGATGACTATCATTATCAGGATTTGGTTGAGGAGAATGTTAAACTAGATTCGGTCGTTTCAGAAGAAAAAGAAAAGCCTCTTGATAATAATCAAGAGACTAACACTGGGGGCGAACTATTGAATCGCAATTCCAGTTCTTTAGGAGTAGAAACTCCAGGGACAGCACCGCAGCCCGTTGAGAAAAATTCTCAACCTGATTTTCCTGCCAATGTTCATTTTCATTTTACCATCGATGAGGATCGAATGTCAAATAAAACCTTCAGAAAAAATATGCGAGCGTTAAATTTATACGCAAACGCAATGAGGGACTCAGCTCAATGGTATCTAAGAGAAATGTCAGGGACAAGTATCCACTATGTTTATAAGAATCCAGAAGAAAATCAATTCCAAATTCTAAATGTTAAATTTGACAAGAAAAATTGGATGCACTTAACTGGAGTAACACCTGTATATAATGAGTGGGTAGAACATTTGTCTGAGTCATTCGTTGAAGATGTTGCAGCTGGGAAAGGGCATTTCAAAGATTTAAAATTTACGAATGGAATGTCGGATAAACTAAAAGTTTTGAACTTATTACCTGAGGTGATAGAGTCAGACTCCTTTGTGTTTAACGATCTTTCATCTGTAAAGAAATTTAATAATCTGGATCTTTCAAAAGCAATTAGACCAGAAGATACTGATTTGTTATTGTTATTCAAAGAAAAGGAATTTACTCATGTCC
This sequence comes from uncultured Streptococcus sp., assembly GCA_963530385.1. Lineage (GTDB taxonomy): Bacteria > Bacillota > Bacilli > Lactobacillales > Streptococcaceae > Streptococcus. The sequence goes on from CAUSCX010000003.1 coordinate 31,118, forward strand.
CTGCATCTTTAATGAGAGTGAAGGGTGATTTAAGTAAACAACTGGAAGATATAGATACTGGCACAATTCTTGGTGTCTATAGAGAAAGAGATGGTCACATTGAGCAATTGTCAATTAATGAGGAATATGTAAAAGATGGTGGCGAGGAAATGCTATCTGTCTTGAGAAATAAGCAGTATGAAGAGCTTCCTAAAGAATCTGAACAAACGATTTCAGTAAATACTATAGATAAAACTTCACTTGATTCAGTAACTTTTACTCAAGTTTTGGATACTGTCTATAATTTAGGGGTTCCAAATGACATCTCAAAAACTCCAGAAGAATTTCATAAAGCCTGGGATCAATATCTTGATTATGCTAAGAAATACAATGATAAATTTGATCAGATTGTTGCAGCTGCTGGAGAAGATAATCTCCTAGATATAAATACAGACTTCTATAAAGAATGGCAACAAGACCATATCTATAAGGAAAACTACCATGTACGCCTTCAATGGTCTGAGGAGCGTCCAGAAGGCCCTAAATTACCCTTTAAAGAAACAGAACTGATATCTTATCAAGATTTTGCTAGAGAGTTATACAAGGCCAATCAGGACTTTTATCCAATTCATCAAGAAGGAATGAAACAAGTAACAGCAGGCACTCCTGAAGCCTATATCCCTCCTACAAAAATTAAGTTTGATATTTATGCCCCAGGTGGGAAAGTGATTAAAGAGGGAATTCGATATGATGTTGGAGATGAGACTAAACCAATTTCACAAATGCTAGGATTAGGATATCGTCGACTAAACGGTCAATCTGAACTAGCATCGATGGATGAAGAAATTCTTTCTCAGCTGGAAAATAAAGAGGTGAATAAGGAGATTTCCTTGGAAGCAAATGAATCGGCCCGATTGATAGGAGAGGGAGAAAGTCAAACCCTTGATACAAGAGAAACGGTAGCTTTTCAATCTTCTAAGCAAGAAACTAAAAATAATTTTCTTCAGCGTGTAGAGGAGATTCTAAAAGAGGAACCTATTTCAGAATTGGAGACTCCTGAAGTAAACCCAAGTAGTATTGATTATGCTACTTTAACGCCTCATGAATTGAGTGAGGTTGCCTTTCAAAAAGTGAGAGAGTACACAGAAACACCAGAACGGTTAGAAGAGTATCTAAATTTTATGAGTAAGTTCCCAGAACTCTCACCTAGAAATGTGGCGTTGATTCAGGAACAGTGGCCAGGAGCGAATGCAGTCGCAACCTATAATCAATGGCAATCTATGGGGGAAGTTCTTGGGATTACTTCAGATCAGGTATTTGAAACTAGAAATACCTATACCAATAAAAAAACAGGTCGAACAAGAGAAGTTGTTCATAACAATCTTTCGGTTAAGACAGGAGAAAAATCACATATTACCTTGTTTAGACCTATGATGGTTGAAATGATTCCTGTATTGGATGAAAATGGGAACCAGGTAAAAAATGGAAAAGGCAATCCAAAATATAAAAGACTTTCTGAAGCGACACCTGAAGAAAAATCTTTAAAGAAGCAAGGAAAATTAAAATCTCGCTTCTTTCAGGAAAGAGATTCAAATACAGGCTTAGCTAAATTCGCTACGTATAAAGTATTTGAGTTGTCCCAAACAACCTTGAAGCCTGAATTTTATCCAAAAGCGATGCCAAATCGTCACTATGACTTTAGTATGGATCATATTCGTACGAAAGAGGTGCTAGAGGGGCTTTCAGACTACGCTAAGGATATTGGAGTAACAATCTATCAAGACGATGCAAAAGAGTTGAGGAGTGCGAAGGGAGCTTTTTATTCAGATGAACAAAAAATACTTTTGAATCCAGATAATACTCCTGGAGAAGTCATTGCAACTACTATTCACGAGTTAGCGCATGCTAGTCTACATAACCCTAAATTTGCTAACTCGTATAAGGAGGATGTCTCAAAAGATCGTAGAGAACTTGAAGCTGAGATGACAAGTTATCTCGTTTCTAAGCATTTTGGGTTAGATACCTCTGAGAAAGCCATTCGCTATATGGCACTTTGGACTGATAATTTAACATCTCTTGATGATCAACAACTAGCGCAATCTATGAAACGGATTCATGGGACAGTATCTAAGATTGTAAAAAGTGTTGAACAACATACAAAACCTTACCAGTTAAACAGACAGGTGGTACAAAATCAAAATTTTATCCAAAGCCCAAAGAAGGGGCTTAAAGTCTAGAAAGAGCGCTCTTTAAGAGCCTCTTTTTTGTATATAAAGTTATATAACTTTTTGTGCTGTTTTTTGATATCAACTCACTTTATTATTTGTCAATGTCCCTTTACAAAAGATTTTTTAATTATAGCTTACAATGACAGAAAATGAAGTAGAAGGAGAATGATATGGTTATAGTTGTTCTGGCTGAAAAAGAGAAACAGGCAGAAGCTTACGCTACAGCTTTGGGACAATTTAGTAAAAAGAAAGGTGTCTATGTCATTAGGCAGTCACCCTATTTCCCAGTTGAAGTACATGTGGTGGCTGCTGAAGGGCACCTATTTGAATATAGTGAACCAGACAATTGGTCGCTTGATAAATTACCTCTTACAAATGTTTCATTTAAGCAACATCTGAAAGAGGACAAGGATTCGAGAGAAAAATTTAAGAGAATCTATGATGAAGTGGCAGCAGCGGATCAAGTGATTATTGGGACGGATGCTGATAGAGAAGGAGAGCGAATTGCGTACTCTATTTTATCGCACATACCAGGGGGGAAGGAGAAAATTTGGAAACGTCTTTGGGCAAGCTCCATGACAAAGAAAGCTCTTCAAAAAGCTTTTCAGGAATTGAAGGAACCTTCAGAAACCTATAATTACTATTTGGAAGCTGAAGCACGTGCACAAAGTGATTGGTTGGTAGGAATGAACTTATCACCTCTTGCAACGATTGATCTTCAAGCAAGAGGACAACTCCCTCGAACAAAAGGTAGCCATCTATCGGTTGGTCGAGTTCAAACACCAGCGGTCAGACTAGTTTGTGAAAATGATTTAGAAATCCGCAACTTTACCCCAGAAAAATATTGGAAGCTTCAGCTGGAGGATAATAAAAATGGGGTGTTCTTTACGACCAAATATAAAACTAAAGATAGTGAAGCTATTTTAGCCTCTTCAAGGGGATTATCAACTACCTCTGTTGTTTCTTCAGTTGAGGTAGAAGAACATCAAAAATCCGCTCCACAACTATTTACCTTGTCTGAATTACAAAGTTTTGCAGCAAGCGTCTGGAAATTTGATTCAAGTAAAACAGAGAGCATTGTTGAGGGACTGTATTTGGAAGGTTTTCTCTCCTATCCACGACCGGACTCAGAATACATCAATCAATTTGAGTTTGACGATTTAAAAGAAAATCTATCTGCCTATCAAAAAGCTATTAATTGTCATTTTGAGCCAGCGTTTTTGGAGCCTAGAGAAGATTATGTCAATGATGAAAAAGTGTCTGGTACGAGCCACTCAGCCTTGATTCCGACTGAAAGAATTCCAAACCTTTCAAATTTAAAAACTGACCAACGACTGATTTATGAAGCAGTGGTGAAGCAGGCAATCTTGATGTTTGCGGATGATTGTTATTATTCAACCAAAACAATTGAGGTAGAAAATAATGGTCTTGTTTTTAAAACAAAGGGTAGAATGCTTCATAAATTAGGATGGGCTGAATGGAGTTCTCGAAAGGTACGAGGTTCTGTTGAAGTTCCTGATTATCAAGTAGGAGATAAAATTGATACGCAGGTTCAGATTGTAGGGGGTGAAACAAAACCACCTAAAAGACTAACTGAAAGCCAATTGATCGGCCAAATATTTCCTAAATATGGCTTGGGAACACAGGCCACTAGAGGAGAAATCATTAAAAAAATTCAGAGCAAGGGCTATATTGTCAAAGATAAAAAAACAGGTCAACTAACGCCTACCAATAAAGCTTACTTACTTATCAATTATCTTTATGACAATGAGTTCTCTGATCCAGAGACAACAGGAGGCTGGGAAATGTTTCTATCTCAGATTGGAGAAGGGACAATCAATCCACGAGAATTTGTGGATGCGATAAATGATAAGCTCACTCTTCAAATCAAGGAAGTAAAAGAAAGAGGTGATTAAGTGTGACTACTGAAGAAAAGAAAAAAACACCCTATTTAGATCGTTATACAGATAATTTGACAGAAAAAGTTTCAAAAAAAGCGGAAGATTATCAGGTGTACGGACGTGATAAAGAAGTAGAAGCTGTTCAGACCACTCTTCTCAGGCGAACTAAGAATAATCCTATTTTGGTGGGAGAAGCTGGAGTTGGAAAAACAGCTATTGTTGAAGGATTTGCTTTAGCCATTTTAAGAAACCAGGTATCTCCAAAATTAAAAAATTTGACCGTGCGTTCTCTGGAACTATCTAGCTTAATGTCAGATGAGGATGGAGGATTTATTGTTAAGTTTAAAAAAATTATTGAGGAGATGGTAGAAACCAAAGGAGAGAATCTTCTCTTTATTGATGAAATTCATACAATTGTTGGTGCTGGAGGTTCAGATAAAGGTGCTCTGGATGCTGGAAATATTATTAAGCCAGTTTTGTCACGTGGTGAGATTCAATTGATTGGCGCAACTACTTTAGATGAATTTCATGAATATATCGAAACGGATCGAGCGCTAGAGCGAAGGATGCAACCGATTATGGTTTCTGAACCAACAACTACTCAAGCGATTGAAATTCTTGAACAAGCTAAAACTATTTATGAAAATTTTCACCAGGTGTCTATTAGTTCTGATGCTGTAAAACAAGCTGTACTTCTATCTGTTCGCTACATACCTGATCAATTTCTACCTGATAAAGCCTTTGACTTAATAGATGAAGCAGCGACAATTTGTTCTACAAATGGATTAGTACACGTCGGTAAGCAAGAAATCGCAGAGGTGCTGAAGAATAAAACAGGTATTCCTGTTACGACGATTTTGAAAGGTGACAAGGAAAGACTAGATGGTTTAAAAGAAAAGCTGTCACGACGTGTTAAAGGTCAAGATGAGGCTGTAGATGCTGTTGTGAATGCTATAACAGTTGCACAAGCTGGTTTACAGGATCAAAGAAAGCCGCTGTCTTCCTTCATGTTTTTAGGAACTTCAGGAGTTGGGAAAACAGAGCTTGCCCTGGCACTAGCAGAGGGAATGTTTGATGATGAGGAGGCAATCATTCGTTTTGATATGTCTGAGTATAAGCAAAAAGGTGATATTACAAAGCTTATTGGAGATCGTCAAACTAGAACAAAAGGTCAATTGACTGAGAAGGTTAAACAAAAACCTTATAGCGTTATTCTAATTGATGAGGTGGAAAAAGCACATTCAGAAGTTGTAGATTTATTTTTACAGGTGCTTGATGCAGGGCGTTTAACTGATTCAACTGGAAGGCAAGTGAGTTTTAAAAATACGATTGTCATTATTACTACGAATATTGGTTCACAAAAAATTATTAAGCAGTACGAATTGAAAGGGAATTTTAAAAAGTTGACCGATAGGGATAAAGTTCAGTTTGAAAAGAGCATGACATTGGAGTTGGAAACTAAATTTCGACCAGAATTTCTCAATCGAATTGAATATAAATTGATTTTTAACATGTTAGACGAGGAAGTGAATAAGGAAATTATTGTCAAACAACTATCAGAAATCGAAGAAAGAATGAAGAATCAAAAGTTGACTCTCTCTTATGAAGAAAGTTTGGTTACTTATTTATTGGATGTAGGAACCAATATAAAGGATGGGGCACGGCCACTGGAAAGAGTGATTAAACATAAGGTTCTCCCTTTAATTTCTAAAGAGTTTCTGAACTTATCTGATCACAATCAAGAGTATCATTTCCATCTTTGGGTAGAAGGTGATGCGCCAGATGAGCATCATCGTGAAGATAAAAGAAAAATATTATTCGATGTTGAAGTTGAAAAGACGTCATTTGGTGAAGCATTATTTTCTTAAAACTCACCGTAAAAAAATGATTGTCCCTTTAAAAAATTTTTTTCAATTATCTATTATACTAACATTGTCAAAAAACAAAGGAGGATTTCTATGAAAAATTGTTTGACAAGACAACTTCAGCAAGTAAAAACAAAATCACAGATGTTTTTATTGAGCCTTTCCCTGTTTCTAACAGGATCTACAGCCTATGCAGACGATCCATTTGCTAAGTCGGATAACTTGGCGAAACAAGGAATTACAAAGGTTCAACTAGTCAGTGTTGCACTATTTGGACTAGCTGCCGTTGTCACTTCGCTCATTTATGCGTTTGGTGGACGGGAGTTAAAAGCCTCGATGAAAAAACATTGGGTATCAATTGCAATTGCAATTATTGGTGTTTCAGCGGGACCAAGTATCATTGAATGGATTTTTGATTTCGTGAAAAGTTAAGGGGTGGTGATTTATGACTTTTTCACTCTTTAATAAAGGTCGCTGTACGATTACAGATGATCTATTTTTAGAAATCACCTGGGAAGATGGAAGAGGTCCAGAGGATGATAGTGAGTTGTTTGATATCATCGAAGGATTGGATCATCTTTCTGATTTTTCTCAGCCGATTGCAAAAAGCTTACCCTACCTAACATTTCAACAGGCCGAGTTGTTATTTAGGGAGTTGAAGCAGGCGTATGGTCAGTTTCAGCTGAAAAAAGTGGCAATTGCCCATATGGAAGGAAAAAGCGTAGTGACAGAAGGAGAGGTTTATGCTAGTCCATTCCTCATTACAGAAGACTATGAAAACCTCTTGTCTCCCCTCATTCAAGCAATACTTACTCGCTCTGAATTTGCAAATTACAGCTATCAAGAAAAAAGGGAGTATTTTGAGAACCAGATTTATCCTGTATATAAACAAAGTTTAGGATTCTCCGATTCTTCCCTTCCACTGTTTCCAATCGAGGGAGAGGATACTTTACCAACTTTAAGTCGTACGTCACATCCGCCACAAGTTAGAAAACGAGCTGTTTCTGATATCAACCCTGGGTCTGTTCCACCTGTTTCTTTAAGAAAAGTCTACCTTTTACTAGCTTTCTTAGGATTACTGACTCTAACAAGTTTAGTCTCCGTTTTTTATGGTTTTAATCAGTTATCGAAACAGTCCGAACAGTTAAATTACCTCTATGATAAACAAAAGAATACACAACTTATTATTTCAACAAAAAATCAAGTAGATGTATTTAGCCGTTATTTCTTGCCTTCCTATTATTCAGGCAAAAAGGAAAAACTAGTAGATTTTCTTTCTTCAGGTGATGCTAAATTTACAGCACCAAAAGAGGGGATTCTACAATCTGTTATTTTAGAGAAATTGAGCTATGATTCAGAGTCTCAAAAATATACAGTCTCTTATATCCTATCTGTTAAAAGGGAGGATAAATCATCTAGTATCAGATTAACTTTCGATGTAAAATCTTCCGATTCTTCAAAATATGGTTTTGTTGTGGAGACTGAGCCGAGAGAATCCGATTATCTTAACACTAAAAATTAGAAAAGGAAAACTTCACATGAAAAAGAAACAACTTTTGGCTACTCTAGCCCTTTCAACTCTTGCTCTTATCCAAGCGGGTTATGTATCAGCGGATGAAGTAAACCCAGTTGATCCGTCAACTCCAGCAACAGAAATTGTTTCACCGACTGCGCCGATTACGTCAACTACACCAACTACAAAGCCGACTGAAGTAGAAGCTCCTGCAACTCAATCAACAGAACCTTCAGCTTCTCCAGTTGATCCAACGGCTCCAAGTGCTCCGCAAGATAAGGACAATACTAGCAGTTCCAATGACAATCCAACTACACCAGATCAAACCGCTGCCCCATCAGATAAAGCACAGGACACTGACAACGCTGCAAGTCCTGATAATGTGCCAGAAGAAAAGCCAAAAACCACTGATCAAGCAAATCAACAAGGAAAATCACAAATCGGAACCACCTCAACTTCAACAGGGCAAATCGTTCATGATGTGACAAAAGCGCCTATTCAGACGAATACGGGAGCCTCTATCGTGAGTACACAAAATGGTAACCTTGTTCTAGAAGATGGCTCTGTGGTTGCTCCTGAAGCTATTGGAGCTGTATCAAATGAAGATAAGACAATTACTGTCACAAAGGCAGATGGAACAAAAGCTACCTTGCCTTATACAGGTGAAATTGAAAGTTCTATAAAAGCTATAGGTGTTGGTTTGCTTACAGTAGTTGGTTGGCTATACAAGAAAAGATATTTGTAAGATAAGGAAGGTGTGATCGAACTATAACAACAGCCTGATCAATAATTACAGACTACAGATCAAATTATTTAGAGATTCCAAACTGCTTGTCAGTTAGAAAAGATAGCTTATTAGTAGATGAAGTGTTGCTACTAAAACTTTTTTTAAAGTTTATTTTTTATCAATCCTTTTTAATTTTAATTTTAATTTTTTAACATTTTCATCATTATAAGAAATCAATTTTAACTGGCAGGTGGTTTGGAGTTTCTAAATAGAACAGTGGTTTTATTCTATTAGATGAATATATCATCGGTAATGGCTGTAAAGAAAATACAAAGTCTATGATTGAATCGTGCTTGAAATTATATTTCAAATTATTTAGAGATTCCAAACTGCTTGTCAGTTAGGAAAGATAGCTTATCAATAGATGAAGTGCTGCTACTAAAACTTTTTTTTAAATTTAATTCTTATTTAATTTTTAATATTTTCATCGTTATAAGAAATCAATTTTAACTGGCAGGTGGTTTGGAGTTTCTAAATAAAATAGTGGGTATATTTTTTGGAAAGGTATCAGGAATGTTTGTATTTTTTGTAAAAACACGATCTCGTTCCCCTTCTTGAATGAGAATGTGAAAATAAATATTTATATTAAAAAGGAGAATAATAAATGGTAAAGTCAATGGAAACAAAGGCTTATGGATCTATTCGTAATACGAAATCTTATGGAGCTTGCGGTGTTATTTTAGGAATGGCATTGCTTGGTATGGCTTTTAGTTCACCTTCTGTTCAAGCAGATCAACTTGCTGTTGCTGATCAACCGACTGTGGTTGAAACAAAATCTGTGACGGAAAAAGCCACGATTCAAGATGGTGAAGAAGGGGCTGTTCAAGAGCCTGCTTTGAAAATTTTGGATTCTAAGGATTCTAAGAAAGATCTTCCAGAAAACAAAACTGTAGAAGATCAGAAGAAACCTGATTTGAAGAAGGAAGCAGGTTCTGAGAAAGAAGTAGATCAAAAAGATGCTTCTGAAAAAACAGAAACTGTAAAAGAGGCTGATAAAAAAGCTGACAAAGGAACTAAAAAGACGCTCAAAGAAGCTGTCGCAGAAGCTGAAAAAGCAGGTGTAACGGTTACTTACGGAGAAAAAGTAACTCACGATGATGAAGCTAAAGCTTCTCAAGATACGGAAGAACAAGTCAAACAGTTGGAAAAATTGACAAATGAAGTGCTTGAGACAAAGGCTTCCATCGAGAAATTGATTACAGAAGCTAAAAAAGCAGGTGTTGTATTTGATGGTGTTGATTCAATCACTGTTTCAAAAGGTGAAGATCTAAAAACTAGAACAAAGGAAGTAGAAGAATATTTGAATGCTTTAATTCAAAAGCAAAAAGAAATCTCTGCTAAATTGGATGGTCTAGTGAATGAGTATAATTCTAAGGGTCTTTCTGTAAAAGTTGTTGGAACAAAAATTGTGGAGTTTCAAGATGCAGATACTGAACTTCAACGAGTGAAAGCAAAATTGGAAGCTGCGAAATTGGAAAAAGACAAGGTTGAGATGCACAATGCTTTAGTTTCTGAAAGAAACAAGAGTGCGAAAGCTGTTTTAGCCAAAGGTTCTACAGCTCAGAAGATTGGTAATGTTTATACCCAGACAATTACAGCGAAAGCAAATGTCGCAGGTCAGAAAGGGATCTTTACCCTTACAAGTGATTCTTCAGCCCAGTTGTTATCTGTTGAGTTGGTATCTCCTGAAGGAAAAGCGCAAAAGCTTGATATTTCCAATAATGGAGTAACGAAAGCTTTCGTTGCTGAAACAGCTGGTGACTATAAGGTCGTATATACCTTTGGTGCGAAAGAAAACAAAGCTGGTTCTGTTAAGTCAATCTTGAAGTTTGACGGTAAGGAAGCAGTAGTTAAGACGGCTTCAGATAAAATTGAATTTGAAGCAAAATCTAAGGTTGAAACGACTACCAATACGACTAAGAGTCGTAAGCCGATGACCTTTGTTGAAATCATCGATTTTTCTGGTTCGCTTTCTTCAACTGAAATGAAGATGAAGGGCTATACTGGTTCGGTTGATATTCGCCGTGAGCAGCTGAAAAATATCAAGACGATCATTGATACAAAGTTGACGGATGAAGACGATGTTTACCTTGGATTCTATACAGGGAATTATGCGAAAACGTATGGTATTCAAGGTGGTTCAAGTGCATCTGGTGCTATTACTCGTAAGTTGAAAAAAGCTGAAGCATCTAAGTTGATTGGGGATTTATTGTCACCTACTGTTTTTGGGACAAAAAATCCTGCTTATCAGCCAGAATCTTTAAAGAATACAGAGCCAGAATTCTTGTCTCCTTTGGATGATGCTAATGGTGAAAATCTTGTGTCTGCTTTGCAGAATAAGTTCAGTTCTCTTTTCTATCAGGCTAAGGCTAATGATGATTTAGGCTTTGAAGAAATTATTGACCGTGATCGTGATAAGTCGAAGACTCTATCTGTTTTGCAGTTTACTGACTTCTGGTATAACAACGAAGAGATGGACAAGACTTTTGCGGAGTGGGCGAAGAAAAATTCTAAGACTTTCATGACAGTTATTGATCGTGAGTTTGTTCCAGCGGATCAAAATGCAGGAACTGGCTTTAAACCAGATAACAGTGAAAAACAAATGAAGGCACTTGGTCACCCGAATATCTATATTCGTAGTGAAATCAATGCTAAAACAGAAGCAGATATTATCAAGCAATTTGAAAGTACAGCTGTTGAAAAAGTTGAAAGCAAGACAACTGTTACTAAGCAAAAGGGTGTTGTTGAAGTAGTCGCAAGCAAAGGCTTGAAATTGACTTCTGTCAAAATCATTGCGCCAAATGGAACTTCAGTTGATTTACCTATTCAAGATGGGAAAGCGACTTTCTCAGGTGATTTGTCAGATGGCAAATACACGGTAACTTATAGCTATACAGGTGAAGGAACAGTAAGCGCAAAAGCCTTGGCAGATGGAAAGACTGTTGCTGAAAAAGTAAGTAGTTTGAAATCGGATAGTGCTGTAGCTGGAGTAACTTCATCTAAAACGGATCAGTTAGAAGCTGTTCCTTTAGAAAAAGAACGTGTATTTGATAATACTGTTGAAATCTCCAGTCTTGTGATTAAGGCAAAAGAGCCTAAACTAGAAAAGGTAGAGACTGAAGTACATGAGGTTGCTGTTAAGGCTAAGACGAAGGTTTTGCCTAAAACAAGTGCTTTACCAAATACTGGTTCAAAATCATCAGGATTGTCTATGTTGTTAGGAGCCGGCTTAGCTGTAGCTGGTTTGTTTGGATTCAAAAAGAAAGAAGAGGAAAATTAAAAATGAAAGAACAAAATAAAAATACTGTGAAGGGTCATGGATTCTTCCGCAAATCAAGTGCGTATGGATTGGTTTCAGGACTTGTACTTGGAGCTGTATTGTTTATGGGAGCTGGTGCTGCAAGTGCGGATGAAGTTTCTACTGGTGATGGGGCTGCTCCTTCAGCTCAGGTTGCTGGTGAAAATCAAGATCAATCTGTTGTGGTTGATAAAGGTTTGACTGAAGCAGTTGAAAAAGCAAAAGAAGCTGGGTTGACTGTTGAAAAAGAGCCAACTAAAGATTTAGGTAAGGCTACAACTGATGAACAAGCTAATGAGCTTGAAAAAACCGCAGAAAAAGAAGTGGCTGCCCAAAAAGCAGAAATTGAAAAGAAAACAGCAGATTACAAAGCTGCCTTGAAAGACAGTGAGGACAAAAAGAAAGAATTGATTGACAATCTTTCAATGAATCCTGGTCTATATAATCAAGCTGGAGATCAGTTACGAGCGCTTGCGGATAAGGATTTTGATGCAGGAAAAGCTTCTTTTGGTGAATTTAAGTCTAGCAATGGGACTGTTCGCTATTTGGATGCTAAAGATCGAGTTAATCCGTCGAAAATTGATCCAGGTGTAGAGTTGTTGAATTCTAATGTTCGCAGCACTCCAAAAGAAATTACAACGCATTATGACGGACGTAACGTGCTTGGCAGCAAATCTTTTGTTTCAGATAAACAAAATGTGAAGGTTGTCCCTGTACTAGTGAGTGATGGTGAAACGATTACTTACAAAGTAAATTACACTTCAGATTCTTTACTTGGTCAGTTGGGTGTTGCTTATGTTGAAAAATCCTATACACTAAAAGGTTCACCTGTTAAATCAGGAAAAGTTGCTTTGTTAGCTGACCGGTATGGTACAATTGTTTCTAATTATCTTTATGGTGGTTTAGGTAAAGCGAAAGAAGTTATCAATGTTGGTCAATGGGGATATGAAGCTTCATGGACATATTATGACAAGGCAGGAAAACGGATTGATTCTAAGGAATTGGCTGCTGCATTTGTCAATAAATACTGGTATCCAAATGATGGTTTGAAAGCTAGTGATATTAAGCTAGAACCTACGACTGAAATCAAACCACACACTACTTTGAATGGTGATGATTCAGGTACAAAAGATATTTCAGATAGTTTTGTGAATGGTGGGGATGCTTTTTGGAAAAATAATCGAGTTTATGAGAATCTAGGTTATGAAGAGAAAAATATTGATCCTATTCTTCATCGAATGTCTATGAGTGGTCATGAGGTTGAGCCTGTTGTTAAAACAATCATCTCAACTCCAGAAAGACCAAGTTTCAAATACCATCTTGTATCTTATAAGAAGGTGGCTAAAAAACCAGATGCTCCTCAAACTCCAGTAGAAAAATTCGGTTCAGTAACGGTAGAACACGTTACAGATAAGGGCGAAGTCTTGAAAGCTACTGAGGATGTGGTGAAGAAGGGCAAAGTAGGCTCTGATTACACTACTGAAGCTGGTAAGTTTGATAAGGTTGAGACAGTCAAAGAAAATGGTAAAGTCATTGAACGTACAACCACCTACAAACTAGTAGCAGTTCCAAGCAATGCCAAAGGTAAGGTTGTAGAAGGGAATACGCACGTCAAGTATGTTTACACTAAGACGGTTACTGACAAAGACGTTACTCCTAAACCAGTAGAAAAATTTGGTTCAGTAACGGTAGAACACGTTACGGATAAGGGCGAAGTCTTGAAAGCTACTGAAGATGTAGTGAAGAAGGGCAAAGTAGGCTCTGATTATACTACTGAAGCTGGTAAGTTTGACAAGGTTGAAACAGTCAAAGAAAATGGCAAAGTTATTGAACGTACAACCACTTACAAACTAGTAGCAGTTCCAAGCAATGCTAAAGGCAAGGTTGTAGAAGGGAATACGCATGTTAAGTATGTCTACACTAAGACAGTTACTGATAAAGACGTTACCCCTAAACCAGTAGAACCCCCTAAACCAACTGAACCAGCTAAACCAACTGAACCAGCTAAACCAACTGAACCAGCTAAACCAGCTGAGCCAGTTAAACCAGTTGAATCGCCTAAACCAGCCGAGCCGGTTAAGCCAACTGAGCCAGCTAAACAAGAACCATCTGGACAATTAAAAGAACTTCCAAACACTGGAACAGCAGCAAGCGTACTTCCATTTATTGGAATTGTTTCTGGATTTCTTGGTTTAACAGGTTTGAAGCGTAAGAAAGACGAATAATTAAGTCTTAATTAAATAAAAAATGATGACCACAAGCTGGGGTAAAACTCTCTTGTGGTCTTTATTGAAAGGGGAAAAAAATGCAAGTATTTATCGCTTCTGGACGTGTTGCATTCATCCCAAGTGATGCAGTAGATCGAACTCAAAACGGTCATGTGAGTTTTAAATTTGAGTTTGTTTGTGACTCTAGCATGACTGATGATACAAATAAACCAATTCCTAGTTTCTTCCATGTGCAAGTTTATGGGAAACAAGCGGAATTGATGGCTCAGAGCCTATCTAAAGGCTCTCCAATACTCTTAAAAGGAGAAATTATCCAACGACCATATAATGATGAACAAGGCCAACGTCGGACGTATCAGTATATTTCACCAAACCAACAAGGAGGAATCACTTTCCTTGAAAATAAGGAAGCATCAAACCGACGTAAGCAGGAACAACAAGGCTTTTCTCAGCCGACACAAAGTTCTATTCCTACATCCTATCCTGAACCAATTGATGCGGATTCCCCATTCTAAAGGGATTGAAAGCATACAAGAACACTTGTGTGCTTTTTTTGTTGTTCATTTATTACATAAAAAGTTATATAACTTATGGTATAACAATATCTTTTGTCCCTTTAACAAAGAATTTGATATTATCCTTTAGAATAGAGGGGAATTAAGAAATAATAAGAAAGGAGTGCAACAATGGCAAGACAAAAATACAATTATCTGTCTGATGAATTGATTGCAGAATCTCTTCAGGTGACCAATTACTTAGAACAAAGTCGATCTAGTCGATTGAATGTTCTTCAGTTGGATGGGGAGAAATGGTTGGAAGACTATTTTAACCGTTATGAGAAAGCATCTCCAAGGTTACAGTTTCACATATTTCTCTTTTCGAGCTTCTATACTCGAAAAATGGAATGGTTCTTGGAAGGTGTGAGGGGGTAGTAGTGTGTTTGAGTTATTTGAAGTAGTATTTTATACCCTTATCCAAGTGATTCGAGCCAGTTGGCTCAATACCTTCTTTTTTCTAGGAGTCGCAGGTTATTACCTATTCAAACTCTTCCAGCCGTATTTTTTAAGAAATTATCAAAGGTTACTAGCAGGTAAGAGTAGTCTAAGCCAGGCAATAAAAAGAGGTTGGAAAAATCGTAAAGGAATTGATTGGAAACAAGTATGGAGACAATCAGTTAGAGGGCTGATCAATGGGATGAAGTCATTCTTACCTAAACTCTTGGCGCTTGTCTCTCTCATTCTTTGGAATCTTTTCTTCAGGATGTTCTACACCCTTCCTTTTGTTAAACGAGAACGGAAACGATTTGATAAAGAAATGAAACCGATTCTTTATTTTAAAAGTTATCGCAGCTTCGTTTATATGGGATTAGGTTTTAGCTTTATTGCTTTTATCTTAACCAATTACCTGGTTACTGTTTTGAGAGCTACAATCCGCTTTCTCTATTTTAGTGCCTGGTCGTTTAAAGATGCTAGTAAGGTCGTAAACTTTGACTTAAACAGCCTCTTGTTTCAAAGCTTATTGAACGCTAAAGTCTTCTTGATAGCACCGATTTTAGCATTTCCAATCTTTCTGTTGGGCTTAGTTATCGCCTGGAAATCTGCCTGGATAAACTTCGAGCAGTTTCGAGACTATAACAACAATGAAGAAGGAGATGACCGCTTTGTGACGGTTGATGAAATTCGTCGACAATACAAAAAGATCCCCAATAAAGCTTTAACTTATCCAGGTGAGGGTGGGGCTCCTGTATTTCATGAACTGACTCATGATTTAGCAGGTCAAACACTGAGAACTCAGATATTATGGCAAAATAGGAAAATCAGTCGATATGTGACCAATGCAGAGCGGATTTTAGGTATGTTAGCTTTTCCTTCAGGTTACTACTACATTGAAGATAAGTCTACTAACTTGTTAGGAATTGGTATGACTCGTTCAGGTAAAGGGGAGGGTCATATCACTCCAGCAATTGAAATCAATAGCCGTGCGGAGTTGCAACCATCGATGGTTTTAGCAGATCCTAAAGGGGAACACTACCAAGCATCCTACAAACTCATGAGGCAACGTGACTATGATGTCAATGTTCTTTCTTTCCAAAATATGGATTGGTCTATGTCCTTCAATCCGCTAGCTTTGGCCATAGCAGCAGCAAAGAAGGGCTACTATGAGAAAACTCAAACCTATGTCAATGCAGTCGCAGAATCCATTTATCCGAAACAAAAAGGTGGAGAGAAGGGAAATGCAGAATACTTCCGTAAGTCTTCTATATCCCTGTTTAATGCTCTTACAATGGCTTTGATGGATCGAGCTAATGAAACCTATCAAAATGGTGAAGACGATGCCTGGGATACCATTACGATCCCTAACGTTGCGAAATTCTTGGCGACAATGGGGTCTGAAGAAGTCTTTGTAGATGGTACTGGTGAAATCATTGAGAATCCAAGCAGAGAACAACAAGTGTCGAAGAAGTCAAAAATCACAGTCTATTTTGATAATTTGAGACAAATCAATCAAAAACAATTCTCGAAATTTAGACAAATGGCGGATATCGAATTTCGTGCTTCAGACTTTGGTGGTGATGAGACTAAAGGGAATGTCTACTCTAGCATGATGACAGGAATCAACCTGTTCTTGCAAGACAACGTGGCCAAACTGACTTCTAAAAACTCTATTGACTTAGAGTCTTTTGGTTTTCCACGTCGATTGTCTGTCAAGCTGAGATCAAGCACTAATAGTCAACTTAAAAATGAATTCAAGCACAAAACTGCTAAAGTAACCATTACAGGATTGAAGAAGTGGGGGAAAGTCGAAAAGAAAGTCGATTATGTAAAACAAGCGACGGCTTTAGTCGATGGGGAAGGCTATCTGAACTATGCCATTGAGCCTAAACTTCCAGATCAGTTTACGGTAACGATTGATTTCAATCATAAGAACAATGGCCATTCCCCTGTTCGAGATCAAGTCTTCCATTTTTCAGCTGAAAAAGTCTATCGAAGAAAGGGAGATAGTCTAGAACTAGATGAGTATACCAAGAAGCCGATTTTAGATCATATCGATATAACCGTCCTTAAGAATAAAGAAGACACCCAAAATCTTCTTCAAGAGTCGGATATTGAACTGATTTATTCAGATAAACCTAAAGTCATCTACCTGGTAACACCGCCAAACCGCACAGAATACAATGGGATTGTCTCTTTGTTCTTAGATCAGTTATACAATGCCAACTATGAGCTTGCATTAACAAATGGTCGGAAGTGTATCAATCGCATTCTCCATATCTTGGATGAGTTTACAAACATGCCAGCCATTCCTCACATGGATACGAAAATTTCTATCGGATTGGGACAAAACATTCTCTATTACCTATGGATTCAAAATCTGGAGCAACTGTACAATGTATATGGCCAAAATGTTGCTCAAACGATTATGGATAACTGTTCGTTGAAAGTTTACGTCAAAACAACGTCTTCAGACACCAATAAGAAATTTAGTGCTGAGTTAGGTACACGTACCATCACCAGAAGACGGCGCTCCAGCAACATCCTGGACGAAGCCAATCCAAATGTAGCTGTCGAAAATCCAAAACAAGAGTTGTTGACACCAACGCAATTGGCCAAGCTCCAGGAAGGAGAAGCGGTTATCTTACGTGGAGTCAAGGGACGGGATAATGTTGGACGTAAGGTTACAACGGATCCAATCTTCGCACATGATAAGACGAGCTTCCCTTACAAGTACATGTTCTTACAAGAGGAATTTGATACATCGATGACTCTTGCGGATATTCCAGTCGAAAGTGCGCACCGTGAGCTAGAACTTCAGGAGATCGCAGTTGATGCAGGTACAGCCTTCAACAACATCATAGACTGGAGGCAACGTTTGACCATGCCTCTCCTCAGCAACAATGGAGAAACTCCTAAATTATCAGGTCGTCATAGTAAAGGACAAAAGGTACAATCCCAATCATTTGCATCTACAGATGAACTATTCCAGGCTGCTGTAGCTAGTGTCATTCAAGGTGACTATGATTATTATGATGATGGAGATGATTTCTTTGCGAATGAAGTTATCTAAAAAGATATATAATAAGTTATATAAACACTTGCAAGAAAAAAAGCTGTTTGCTATAATAAAATAAACAATGGTTAGGAGATAAATGATGAAAGCAAAGTACTTTTTAAGAATTGTTTTAGTAGGGTTAGCCTTGATTTTACTAGGAGCATGTGGTCAAAAATCACCTGAAAGTCTCGCTAAAAATGTGCTAAAAGATAGCTATACAGGCTTTTCACAAGAAGATAGTTATGATAGTTCTATTTTTAGTGGTGGAGTAGGATCTACTTTAAAATTCGATAAAGAAAAGCGAACCATTTCAAATAATGACGGTAAAAGCATTAGGTACAGTGTTCTTTCAGAAGAACAAGTGAAGGCAATTCCAGCCTCTTTCAGAGGAACTATTGTTAGTTTAGAAAGTCAACTGAAAGGAAAGGATAATTTTACTATAGCTGTTGGTGATAACGCAGATAAGCCTGAAGAGGCTGGTGCTTACTATCAAGTCGTCTTGACTGAAGGTGGTAAAAAAATTAGAGTCATTGAATTACTTCGTGGCTATAAAGAAGACAATGCTTTCTATGATTTCAATGGAACAGCAGATTAACTTACAAAAGTCTCAATTATTTGAGGCTTTTTTTATTGTCAGAATTTCATTGTCCCTTTAAAAACGATTATGCCATTATCGAATATGATAGGGGTATCTTAGAAAGAAAGAAGGTACCTTTAGTGCACTATCAAACCTTTTCAGATTTGATGAATGAGGTCAAGAATCTCAATGGTGAAATCACAGGCGAGAATGCAAAAAAGCTGGCGGAATTTTATTCCTACTGGGGCAACTATTTAGAACCGACTCCTGCATTTATGGCATTTCTCACTTATTTACCAGGAGGGATTGCCAAGGCTCTTTATCAAATCACTTCCAGCCTAGAACATGTTTTTAATAATATGTTCAAGCTCTTTGGTCTCTTCGGTTATCTGGGAGACCAGAAGACGATTATAGGCCAGTTCTTTTACTGGTTTCAGTTATTGGGGACGTCCTTGTTTACCCTGATTTTGGTTGTGTCGGCTGTTGCAGGAGTTTTTACAAAACCAGTCAAATACAAAGGGGTCATTACGAATTTCCTTTTGGTGACTGCTGTAACTGCCGTATTGCCACTAGCTTTGACCACTATCTCAACCGCAGTGGCGCAGGATGCCATGTCTATCCAGACGGTCACCAGTGAAGCGCCATCTGGTAGTCTACCAACTTCCTCCTTGGCTCTTCAGCCCATGAAAAATAATGTGGTAGACTTAAAAGTTTTGATCTACAAGGATTTTTCTACAGAGTTGTTTCCAATGGATGATTATGGCTATATCAAGCCCGTTCAGGAGGGGTCAACTCCTGTCAATAATATCACGGATGACCCTGCACAGCGGGACACGACTGATTTTGCGACCAAGATTGATTTTGGGGCAAACTATGGTACGACAAATCCAAAACTGTTAAAGGATATGCAGGAAACCGACAAAATAGCAGGGATTAAAGGCTTGTTCCTCCATAAGTTGGATTCCAATAATACTGGAGTTGAAAGCATTACAGAACACCGTCTCATCAATCAATTGAGTGCTTTTGAATCAGTTTATATGCGCTACAAAGTCAACTGGATAGGGATGTTCCTCCAGTATATTATCCTTGTTGTTCTTTTGGTCAGCATGATCATTAAGCTCGTCAAATCAATTTTTGATATTGTGATTGAAGCAATGATTTCTCCAATCCTTGGATACAGTTCTCTATCAAACTCAAAGAAATACAAAGAGTTGTTAAGAACGATTGGCGGTGCCTTAGCTGGAATTTTCTTTGAAGTTATCATTATGCGTGTAACACTTGAGATTTTCAGAGATTTGCCAATCCTTTCTGTTTCAGCAGTATCTAAGCTTTCTGGCGGATTCTTTGATGGACTCAATATGTGGGAACAGTGTCTTGCAGCTGCCTTTGTCTATATTGGAGTATTCTTTGCGGCAATGCAAGGAGTGGCCATGATTGAACGCTGGCTTGGAGTTTCAACAGGACATAGCGAAACAGCTCAACAATTGCTTGGTGCTATGATGATGGGCAATGCCTTTGCGGCTGGAGCAGGAGGTGTCTTTAATGGGGGTATGGCGCTTGGTCAATTTGGTATGGATATGGCTAAAAAAGCTCCAGATGCCCTGTCTAAAGGAAGTCAGATTCTGGGGAATAGCCTTGCAAGAACTGGAGGTGGTATTCAAGGTGCTTTGAACTCTGTAAAAGACCAGGGCTTGATGAATGCGGCCAAAGGTGGTGTAAGTAATATGGTTGATTTGGCAGATGTAAAAGGGCATGAAACATTTAATAAAGTTAAGGGAAGCCTCGGAGGAGTTTTAAATAATTTGGACGATAAAGCTGTTTCTGCTCAAGAGGCTACATATAACGCTTTGAAGAACGATGCTTATGTACAAAGAGGTGGTTTCAATGGTATCTTTGGTAATGACAATGAGTTTACGCTCGATCCATCTGGTCAAAATGGAGGAGAACAACTATTCCCAGATTCATCAGGTGATTTAGGAGGTGCTCCTTTCATAGATTCAAGTTTTTCAGCTGGAGAGGCTGAATCAGTAACAGTTGATGTTAATTCACCATCGAGTGGCTTGATTAATGATCCAACAAAACTGTCAGCATCTGAACCATTAAAATCTCTTCAGAAAGAACCAAACCTTGAAACTGAAAAAAATCTTCGACAAAGTGTGCACCAAATGAATTACATGAACCAACAAATGCAACAAGCAGGACAGCGCATGCAGGGGGGACGTCATATAACAGGTGCTCAGAGTGACGACGAAGAAGAATAGGCTGAACTATGGATTTAACAGGAAAGAACATTGTTATCACAGGAAGTCTACGACCTTTAACTCGAGAAGAAGCCATACGATTTTTGGAAAGTAAAGGAGCTGTCGTGCAAAACTATGTATCTTCTAAGACAGATATATTGGTTTTAGGACACAAGCAGTTGAATCTTTTTGATCCAGATAAAAGGTCTAAAAAGCATGATGCAGCGCTTAAAAGAATATCAGATGGCCAATCCATTACTTTCCTTCCTGAAGAATCATTCTTTGATTTAGTCAAGAAGTCTCAAGATTGAGGCTTCTTTTATTGTGCAAAAAAGTATATAACTTTTTACATAATCCCTTCCTGAAAGATAATGGCAAAAATGCTATTGTCCCTTTAAAAGATATTTTCGATTATTCATTATAATGTGAGTGTCAAAACAAAATATAAAGGAGAAATTAATGTACGGTGAAAAATACGGTGTACCTAGAGATATCTATGCCAAAATCAAGATTATAGGCCTTCTTATCCTAGATATTGCTTTTGTAGGAATTACTGGAGTAATCGCTTTGAGCGTTGGCTTAAAAATCTTTCCTAAAAGCCAGTGGATACAGATGTTCGCATTCATTTTGTTGACACCAGTTATGAGTTTATATCTTGTATTGCCTGCCAACGGAGGCAAAAAGAATTGGCACAGCATGTTTCTTTTCTTCAGACGAAGAAGAAAACGTTATATCAGCTTGAATTATATCAGAAGGAGAAAACCATAATGGCGATTAAACAAATTCAATCCCCCAAAAATGAGAAACGTCCGCTGGGACGTATTCAAGAAACGAAGAAACAAACGCAGGAATATTTTGATTTACATTCTTGCGTTGAGTTGTTAGATGTAAAATCAATCATTCCAAACAGCCAGGCTTATATCCAGTTAGTTGATTATGGCTACTTACAGCTGATGGAGATACCAGGTAAAGATTTAGGATCGATGTCTTATAACGAGGTTATGAGAACTATTGAAAATTTTGAAACTTGGTTGACTCGATTTGGACCGAATATCCAAGTGGAGACGACAACTTTGCCAACAAATACAGACACGCAAATTTCTGACTTGCGCCATCATTTGGATTTAGTACGACAAGATATGTCTAAGTTATCAGTAAACGATAGACGTTTTTTACAACTCAAAGATCGTGAGATTTGGCTTCAAATCCAAATTAAAGTTGAAGAAAATATCCGACAAGAAGTCTATAATACAGAGTTTATATTGTGGTTATTTGCGCCTACAACAACCGAATTGGACGAATTGGTTCGGAAGGCTAAAACCTATGGCAATAATGATTTTGTTCCGCAAGATATCAGCTACAGGAAGAAAATTCAGATTATAAAGCAATACAACAATATGAATGAGAAAGTGTAGGAGAGATAGCATGCCTGATTTATCAAAACGTAGACAAAGACAACTAAAAAATGAAGGATATGACCTTGCCTTTCTTAGCCAGATTCAACCGCAAGGAAATATTGATTTTCAAAAGGATGACCGCTCCTGGATAAGTGGTGATGGATATCATACAGTCTTACACTATTATGAATATCCAACTGAAGGGATGGATCGTTTTTGGCTTTCTGAACTGTTGTTGATTCCTGGAACACGTTCCTTCCTGTCATTGTATAAGGAAGATAATAGACAGCTTCAAAAAGAGATTGAGGACTCTATTGAAGAGAAGTCAACACGGATTACAAACAATAGCAAACTAACCAATAATCGGAAAGAACTAGATGAGATTGATAATCTTAATAAACTAAGCCGTGAAATTGATAAGCGAAATATAGCTATGTATGGGATGTATATTCGTGTCTTTGTGTTTGCATCAACAAAAGAAGAATTATTTAAGAGGGTTGAAGAAGTCAAAGACAAAACGTCTAAATTCAAATCCACTATTCTATCTGGAGAATTAGATTTTGAATACCATGCCCCATTTATTCCAGCTGAATATCAGATTGATTTGCCCAATCATCGAAGAGGAATACCGACTCCAGCTCACTCAATAGCTGGTGGATATTTCTTTAATCATACGAAGCTAGAAGATGAGAAAGGTTTCTATCTGGGATGGACTCCAACAAATGGAGCGGTAAATTTCAATTTTCTAGAACGTGACGAGAAAAGAACACGATCCTTTATGATCCTATCTGGAAATCCAAAGATGGGACAGCGATCTTTTCTTATGAAACACACAGACGGTCTCTATGCGAAGGGGCATTATATTCGTAACTTTGATGCTACTGGCCAGTTTCTTGATCAGACACGAAAACAACATGGATTGATTCTTGATTTATCAGGTGAGGCTAACCGTATCAATATCTTCCAGGTATTTCCAACAGTAACCAATGAAGCAGGAACTGAAATCGATAAGAAGAAATCTTACAACCTTCACATCGAGAAACTGAAGAGTATCTATAAACTCCTGAATAATGAAGTGACAGGAGACGATTTAATCACATTTGGAACTCTCTTGAATGAGTTCTATATTGAAGAAGATTTGTGGGCTCGAAATCCTTCGTTGAATCCAGAAAAACTGAAAGCGACGGATATTGTGAAGGAAGAGTATCCTATTCTGTCTGATTTTATTTTGTTTGTGGATGCCTACAAACGTCGACTAGAACAAAGTTCTAGCACGGATAGGGCTGAAATCAAGGCTGTTAAGCGTATTTACAATACGTTTAACGAACTATTGACAACAAACGCAGAAATTTTCGAGGGAACAACAGAATTCCAAGATATCTCTTCAGAGCAAGTTGTGACATTTGACTTCTCAGGATTGAAGAACGCTCCTCATTTGTTAAATGTTCAAATATTCTCGGTTCTTTCACTTGTCTCAGCTGATATTGTTAATAACGGAAAACGTTGTAAGCAATTACTGAAGAGACGGCCTGATTTAACGGAGATGGATATGCAGCACTATATTGTCAATATTAGTGGAGCACAGACACTCATTAATCCTAAGCATGAAAGTAGTGTCAACCTTCTGGCCGATATGATTGATACAATGGGGGAAAACTTTGCTGGTGTTGTATTGTCCGTTAATTCTCTACGGGGGATTCTGTTTGAGACAGGGATTGGCACTCATAAGGATCCGTATGTGACTGCTGTTCAGAGGATTTTTGGCCTGATGCAATATAGAGTTTTTGCTCAGACGGATGAAACCAGTGTTCCTCTACTAGCTAACGCCTTATCTGGTTCAATGAATCAGTCTGAACTAGAGACTTTA
The DNA here is from genome assembly GCA_963530385.1 of uncultured Streptococcus sp. Lineage (GTDB taxonomy): Bacteria > Bacillota > Bacilli > Lactobacillales > Streptococcaceae > Streptococcus. Next base: position 55,048 of record CAUSCX010000003.1, read on the forward strand.
CCTCGTCTGGCGAAAGGACAGTTATTCATGAACATTGCAGGAGTTGGAAATCTGGTCTTTAACCAACAGCTGTTAGCTCCTGAAGTTGAGCGCTATGGCGGTATTGAATAAGAAAGGAAGGTAAAGTAGAATGGCCAAAAATAAACTAGGAATGATTGCAAGGACTAAGCAGAGATTTGATCAATATGTGTTGATTCGTAAATATCGCATGCAACAAGAAAGAGATTATTTCGCTTCAGAGGGAGAATCTGATCCAAAACGCCTGGAAGCACAAAAAGAACGAGATAAGGAGTTTTTGAACGGTCTCAAGAAGATTGGAATAGGATTTATTGTATTTTTAGTTTTTTATGGAATTTTGCGCACAATATTAGGATTGTGGTAAATAAGCGAGGTATCCATGAAAAAAATATTTAAACTGAAGATCCTCATTCCTTTTGTGGCTCTCCTATTAATTATCAATGTTGGGATAACCATGTTAGTTGGGATAATGGGAGCTGTAACCAATAATGGAAGAAATGATTGTGGTGCTGTAGAAACAACATCTTCAACTGGCGACTCCACAGTTTCTTCAGCTGATGGTTCCATCGATGACTTTGTAAAAAAGCATAAGGAAGCCTATATCCTGTCTTGGAAGGCAGGAGGTTTCCTACCTTCAGCCTCTATCACTCAAACAATGATAGAGAATGGCTTCAATTTTACGAATCCTAATGGTACCTCCTTCTGGAAAGCTCACAATATGGGAGGTGTTAAAACCTCTAGCAAAAGTAATTTCCCAGTTACTCTTGCGACGTATGGTGAAGATAGTGTTGATTTAAGTGGGACAAAGCCTGGAGCGAATGTTGGAGACGGCACAGGAGGAGCTTATACTTGGTTCTCTAGCTATGATGCAGGGATTGTAGGGAAAGCTGAGTTTATGGCTCACCAGACACTTTATAAAGGGGCTATAAACAATACAAATGGTATTGCTAGCCTATCTGCTATAGCAGATGGTGGATGGGCCACAGATGGCACTTATAAGAGCAAACTAATTGATATGTACCAAAAACTAGGTACGAAGTATCAGTGGCTTGATAAGGAAGCTATTGCTGCTCATGGCGAGAAACCTTATGAAGTATCTAGTGCCAGTACACAAGATATAAGTTCTTCAGATAGTGCGGTATCTTCTTCAGCTGAAAGAAGTGGATGTGGAGAGTCAGCTAGCAGTACCGATGGAACGGGAACTGTCCCTTCAGATGCGACTGCATGGGGGTATAAACCAGAAGATTTACCAGATAGTTTGAAACCCTTTATTATTGATCCTAAGAGCTTAGGCATGGATTATGCTAAGTCTACAGGATGGTATAATCCTGGAAGTGACGAGTATGCTGGACAATGTGTGAATCTTACAATTAGTATTGGAAATCACTTATGGGGTCATTCTGGTTCAGTTCAAGGTAATGGGAAAGATCAGGCAGCAGCCTGGGCATCAATATTTGGAAATTCAGTTAAGTCAACTCCCAAAAGAGGCGCTATTTTTTCTACACAGGTAGGAGGTGGAGGATATGGTCATACTGGAATTGTATGTCATGTTTTTGAGAATGGCTCCATCTTGTTTGTAGAACAAAATACACCTCTGAGTGGTTGGGATCAGTTCAAAACTCCATATACATGGAATTATCGTATTTGGACTAAATCACAACAACAAGAACAGGTAATCTCTTTTGCTTATCCAGATGACAGAGAAGCTAAATTAAGTTCAAATTAAAAGGAGGATATAAGATGATTGATTGGATAAAGGAGAATGTGGTTGTATCGATTGTAGTAGGTATTCTATTGATTTTGGCAGGAATAGGGATTGTATCGAGTTTCAGACCATCTCAACAAACTAAAATAGAAGAAACGACCCAGGTGAGTTCTTCAGGAACCACTCAAAACGAGCCGTCTTCCAAAGAGGAAACAGCAGACGAGAAGAATTATCGGACAGCAAAGTTAAAACTAGAACGTCCTTATACAGAGGCAACAGAAGAAGATAAAAAAGTAGTTTTAAAAGCATTTGAAGAAGCAGTTGAAGATATAAAAAAGACAAATGTTCTTTCAAAAGTACAGGGAACAATTGAGAATCATCTATCTATGACGCCCAATGCAATGGTTCAAACCTTTGCGATGGCTATTCTAACGAATCAATATGATTTTCAACCTAAACAATTAGAAGTGATGCCGACAGAATCAGAGGACGTTATTCAGTTTTTAGTTGTCCTGACTAAAGGTGGGGAAGAGAATAGCTATTTCATTGGAAATTTCAATACTACAGTTCAACAAATTCAACTAAAAGCCTATGTTGGTGGGAATATAGGCGGTACATATGGCTAATAAGTTGCACAAAAAGTTATATAACTTTTTGTGCTTTTATATTGACAAAAGAAGTTGTTTCAGATATAATTAAGTATATAAAAAGTTATATAACAAAATATACAATTATTCAAGGAGGGAATCATGAAGATTCAGACTACAAACTTAGGAAAAGGTGGCGGTGGTAAGACTACAGATACCTTTAATGAAGGGGATTGGTTGGCACGTGTTAAGGGGCTTAGAACACTACTCATTGATGGAGCTTGGGAATGCAATTTGACAAGAACATTTGATGTAAAATACGAGAAAACCGTCTATGATATATTTACGACTGGAGAGTACGAAATTGTTCCAATATCAGAAAATCTCAGTTTGATTTGTGGTGATGAGCGTTTGACAGATGAGCAGTTAGATCTGGCTAGTCGAAACAACAAATATCTCCAGTTGTTTATGTGGTTTAGCGAACATTACGAGGAGTTAGAAGCACAATTTGATGTCATTCTAATTGATACGCATAATGACGAGAGCCTAGTTACGGCTAATTTTATAGCCGTATCAGATATTGTCTTAGCTGTTTCTGATGCCTCTCTTAATGGTTTTCGTGCCTGGTTATCTTTGAAAAATTTTGTAGACTTCATCAAGAGCGAAGCTATCGAAGTCATTACTAAGAAAAGCTATGTTAAAGCAGAACCTTATCTTATTGGAAATAAGATTGAGTACTTTGGAAACAATGTAACAGACACCTGTAAACAATTTTTAGAAGTTGTTGAAGAAGATTCGGCTTACCTAGGTTCTATCCAGAAGAAAGAGCTCATGGCCAAGAGTCTTGTGATCAGTCAGAGTGTCTTTGAGCAGCATGAAGAGATGACAGCTAACCAAAAAGAGACACATCAAAGGTTTTATGATAATATAAACTACGTATATGAAAATATTTTGAATGTGTTAGAAGGAGAGGTAGCATGACAGAGAATCGATTCGCACAAGTAAAACAAACATTCCAAAGTACACCAAAAAGAGGAAAGACCTCTTCGTCTAAGAAACAAAATCAGGAGATTAGAAAGTCTCCTGAGAGCTATAATAAAAAGCAAAGATATCCATTCTCTTTACATCATAATGTTCGATACGATATGTTAGATGCTTTAGTAGAGTATCATGGTGAAAAATCAGCTTCATCTTATATCGAGAAGATGATTATAAGAGAATGGGAAAAGATGCAGAGAAAAATTAAGCAATGAGATATCAGAAAGGATGATTTTTTATGATAGATTTTAGTAAAGAAATAAAGAAGAAAAATGATAATGACGATGAAGATCCACAACCAGAGAAAGATTATTTTCGTGATATGAAGAAAAAGAGAGAGAAGGAGGAAGAGTCAAAGAAAAAGTTGACAGATCAAGAATTGCTTAACAAGTGGGGAAATCTAGAAGAAGAGTCGATTTCAAAAAGTCAAAACCAAGAACTTGGCATGGAAAAATGACAAAAGGAGGTAATTGAAATGATTTTCGTAGATATAAAAAGGCTTGTTCAACTCTTCTTTATTTTTCTAGGAGCTATAGCTGTCTATATGTTCTATAAAACATTTGGGCTTAGTATGGTGTTTATAATTGTTTTAGGGTTGGCTGTTTTAAAATTCGCTCCAGCTTTCTTTCCAGTTGTATTATTATTGTATTTTGGGCTTCACTTTACAGGTGACTTTTCCTTTATTGCAGATGGGATTGTGACAATTTTATGGAGTATCATTTTGATTCCGATGGCTATATTCACTATTGACATGAGCAAATCCTATTTTAGTAAGAAAGAGAAACCCTGGTATGACAAGTAAGAGTTTATCTGAAAAGATAGGCTCTTTTTTTGTCAGAACAAAGGATTATTTGAACATTCAGGTCAAAATTTATTAAAATAAGCGTAATTTTAATAAGGGAGGATTCTGAATGGCTTTCTTTGATGAGAGAGAACTAAAAAATCAATTGCTGTTTCAAAACGCAAAAGAATTTTATAACTTTGTTTCTAGGTATGATGAGGAGATGATTCCAGTAATGAAAGCAAAGGGCTATACCTGTATTCATTCAATGGAGCGAACCGTCGCTTTTACATTTGGTGAGTTTACTTTCAGAAGAAGACGTTGGAAAAAGGGAGAACATTGGGTCATTCCAGTAGATGAAAAGTTAGGACTTCAGAAAAATGTCCGCTTCTCCTGGGAATTTATGTATCAGGTGGCCAAATTATCTACTTTAATGCCATATGATAAAGTAACTCAGGTGATCCAATTGACTTATCACATCTCTATCACAAAGCCAATTGTAGTAAAAGCTGTAAAAATCTGTGAGAAGTTATTAGAGGAAAGAGAAGGCTATCGATATTATGAAGAGAATAAAGAGGTTAGCAAAAGAAAAGCCCAGGTTATTTATATTGAGGGTGATGGTGTGATGGTTAAAGCACGTGACACAGAGAAGGATAATAAACATTATGATTTATCCCATTTTGTAGTCCATACAGGAAGCCAGAAAGTTGGCAGCAATCGATTTGAACTCCAGGACAAAAAGGAATTTATTGGTCTTGACAATCGCTTAGTGAGGGAGCAGGTAATCGATTATCTATTCAATAATTACGAAGTTACGGATCAGACTTTATTGATTACGAACTCTGATGGAGGTCATGGATATACACCCTATGTTTTCAAAGAAATTGCGAAGGTTTTGCGAATTAAACGACACGAACATTTTTGGGATGAGTACCATGTAAATAAGGAGTTGAAGAATTATTTAAAATTTTACTCTGAAGATCTATTAGAGAGAGCTTTCCAGGCGATTAAGCAACATGATAAGCAGTTAATGAGAACTGTCCTAGATACGACCGAAAGTTATATCGAGACAGAAGAAGAACAAGAGTTATTTGAGAAGTTCAAGAGTAAAATATTGAGAAATTTCCAATACACTAAACCAGCCGAACAAAGGGGATTCAGTCATGCAGGAATCGGGATAATGGAGAGTCAGCATCGGAAGGTCACATATAGAATGAAAAAAAGAGGAATGTACTGGACCCTTGCTGGAGCTGAAACGATGAGTAGGATAATTGTTTTGAATTATGAGGATTCCTTGAGAGAACTATTCTTTGGTAACTGGAGAGAAGATTATGAAAAATTTATTTCTTTAGAGGAAATTTCTGCTTATACCATTAAAAAAAGAATGAGTAAAATGGATAAAGAAAATACATCTAGATATCAATGTTACCCTGATAGTAAAAGATTGTCCTACTTCCGAAAACAATAGAAGTACATAATAAAGTATATAAAAAGTTATATAATAATAACCTTTGTAAAAAAAGGTCTTTTTGTGCTACAATCAAACATAAAATGCTTGCGCGGTATGTAAAAATGTGTTATACTTTACTTAAATTAATCGAATAAAAAAAGACGAAAAGTGCGCTAACACTTCTCGCCTTACCGAGTAAGAATCCGACCTTCTTACTCAGTCTTTAATTAATGATACCTAATAAGTGTATCAATGTCAAGACTGAGCAAGAAATTTGTTCAGTCTTTTTTTAAAACTCGGTGATGTTCTCCTAAAAAATGTATGAATTTAGGCGTTCTAAAAAATTCTACCGCATACAAACTAGCACAATTACTTGAAAAAAAGGTTCGACTATGATATAATGTAACTTGTCGTGTAAACGATAATACTCATTCTTGATGAATTGTGAAGCTGTTGCCTTCGGGTCGTTTTGCAAGCTGAAATCAAGAAGAGGAAAAAAACAAAAAGGAGAAATACTCATGGCAGTAATTTCAATGAAACAACTTCTTGAGGCTGGTGTACACTTTGGTCACCAAACTCGTCGCTGGAACCCTAAGATGGCTAAGTACATCTTCACTGAGCGTAACGGAATCCACGTTATCGACTTGCAACAAACTGTAAAATACGCTGACCAAGCATACGACTTCATGCGTGATGCAGCAGCTAACGATGCAGTTGTATTGTTCGTTGGTACTAAGAAACAAGCAGCTGACGCAGTTGCTGAAGAAGCAGTACGTTCAGGTCAATACTTCATCAACCACCGTTGGTTGGGTGGAACTCTTACTAACTGGGGAACCATCCAAAAACGTATCGCTCGTTTGAAAGAAATCAAACGTATGGAAGAAGATGGAACTTTTGAAGTTCTTCCTAAGAAAGAAGTTGCACTTCTTAACAAACAACGTGCACGTCTTGAAAAATTCTTGGGTGGTATCGAAGATATGCCTCGTATCCCAGATGTAATGTACGTAGTTGACCCACATAAAGAGCAAATCGCTGTTAAAGAAGCTAAAAAATTGGGAATCCCAGTTGTAGCGATGGTTGACACAAACACTGATCCAGATGATATCGATGTAATCATCCCAGCTAACGATGATGCTATCCGCGCTGTTAAATTGATTACAGCTAAATTGGCTGACGCTATCATCGAAGGACGTCAAGGTGAAGATGCAGCAGCAGTTGAAGCAGAATTTGCAGCTTCTGAAGCTCAAGCAGATTCAATTGAAGAAATCGTTGAAGTTGTAGAAGGCGACAACGCTTAATTCATAATAAATAGTAATTACCTAGGAGGGCGGGGCTTAGCCCGGCTCTCCTATTTTTAAAAAATATAGGAGAATCAAAATGGCAGAAATTACAGCTAAACTTGTTAAAGAGTTGCGTGAAAAATCTGGTGCTGGTGTTATGGACGCTAAAAAAGCATTGGTTGAAGTGGAAGGCGATATCGAAAAAGCGATTGAATTGCTTCGCGAAAAAGGTATGGCAAAAGCAGCTAAGAAAGCTGACCGTGTTGCTGCAGAAGGTTTGACTGGTGTTTATGTTGACGGTAACGTTGCAGCAGTTGTTGAAGTAAATGCTGAAACTGACTTCGTTGCGAAAAACGCTCAATTTGTTGAGTTGGTAAATGCTACAGCTAAAGTAATCGCTGAAGGAAAACCAGCTAACAACGAAGAAGCTCTTGCTTTGACAATGCCTTCAGGTGAAACTCTTGAAGCAGCTTATGTGTCTGCAACAGCGACTATCGGAGAAAAAATCTCATTCCGTCGCTTTGCTTTGATTGAAAAAACAGATGCACAACACTTCGGAGCATACCAACACAACGGTGGACGTATCGGTGTTATCTCTGTAATCGAAGGTGGAGACGAAGCACTTGCTAAACAAATTTCAATGCACATCGCTGCTATGAAACCAACAGTTCTTTCATACAAAGAATTGGATGAGCAATTTGTTAAAGATGAGTTGGCACAATTGAACCACGTTATCGACCAAGATAATGAAAGCCGTGCTATGGTTGGCAAACCAGCTCTTCCACACTTGGCATACGGATCTAAAGCTCAATTGACTGATGAAGTAATCGCTCAAGCTGAAGAAGCTATCAAAGCTGAATTGGCTGCAGAAGGTAAACCAGAAAAAATCTGGGATAAAATCATCCCAGGTAAAATGGATCGCTTCATGCTTGACAACACTAAAGTTGACCAAGCTTACACACTTCTTGCACAAGTTTACATCATGGATGACAGCAAGACAGTTGAAGCATACCTTGAATCAGTTAACGCTTCAGTAGTTGAGTTCGCTCGCTTTGAAGTTGGTGAAGGTATTGAAAAAGCTGCAAACGACTTTGAAGCAGAAGTTGCAGCTACAATGGCAGCAGCCTTGAATAACTAATAAAAAAGTAAGGAAGCAAATGTACTGACCCCAAAAAGTTAGACAATTAATTTAAGCAAAGGATTTAGTTCT
>CAUSCX010000004.1:0-54927 GCA_963530385.1 uncultured Streptococcus sp.
AATTTCGGTTTCTAAGTTTTCGATTTGACGCATCAATTTCCGAAGTTCTTTTTGACTTTCCTTTTGAGCTTGGTAGTCATTAACTGGAGAAGTCTCTTTTTCTTGGCTAACAGCTGACGCTTCTTCTGCTTGGCTAGCTGCTAGCTCTGCTTTTTTATCAACATAATAGTCATAATCACCTAGATAAAGGGTTGATCCATTCTCAGATAATTCCAACACATGAGTGGCTACACGGTTGATGAAATAACGGTCGTGACTGACAAAAAGAAGAGTTCCATCAAAGTCAATCAGGGCATTTTCCAGAACTTCCTTGCTATCGATGTCCAAGTGGTTGGTCGGCTCGTCAAGGATCAGAAAGTTGTTGTTTTCCATAGACAATTTAGCTAAAAGCAAACGAGCTTTCTCGCCACCTGAAAGCATGCCGACTGATTTTTTAACATCATCACCTGAGAATAGGAAGGCACCTAGGCGATTACGGATTTCAAGTTCAGGCGTCAATTTAAAATCATTCCAGAGTTCGTCTAAAACTGTATTGCTCGGTGTCAGTTTGCTCTGAATCTGGTCATAGTAACCAACCTCAACATTAGCACCAAAGCGCTTTTCACCCTTAATAAAGGGAATCTGGTCCACAATGGATTTTATAAAGGTTGATTTTCCAATACCGTTAGGACCAACTATAGCAATAGCGTTCATCCTACGAAGATCAAGGTTGATGGGTTCTGATAAGATTTCACCATCATAGCCAATAGCAGCATTTTCAACTGTCAAAACGACATTACCAGATACCCTGTCAGAATGGAAGGTCATATTAGCTGATTTTTTACCAGCTTCAGGTTTATCCAATCGATCCATTTTCTCCAGTTGCTTGCGTCGAGATTGAGCACGTTTGGTTGTCGATGCTCGAACAAGATTTCGATTAACAAAGTCTTCTAAGGCAGCAATTTCCTTCTGCTGCTTTTCGTAGTTTTTTGCTTCAGTTGCGAGCTTCTGCTCCTTCTGCTCCACAAAACTTGAGTAGTTTCCTACATATCTATCTAAAGAATGTTTGGTTAAGTCGAGTGTTATGGTTGCAACCTTATCGAGGAAATAACGGTCGTGGCTGACGATAATTAAAGCACCGCTATAATTAACTAGATAGTTTTCTAACCAGGCAATCGTTTCAATATCTAGGTGGTTAGTCGGCTCGTCCAAGACCAAGAGATTAGGCTTTTCAAGGAGCATTTTGGCAAGGGCTAAACGAGTATTTTGACCACCGGAAAGCTCAGCGATTCGCATCTGCCACATGGACTCGTCAAACTTGAATCCATTTAAGATAGCACGGATATCAGCTTCATAGGTAAAGCCTCCAGCCTGACGGAAATTTTCTGATAGGCGATCATAGTCCGACATGAGCTTATCTAGTTCTGCACCAATCTTTTCACCCATCTCCAACTCCATCTGTCGAAGTTGTCTTTCAGTACACCGCAAGTCATCAAAAACATGAAGCATCTCATCATAGATAGTGTTCTCAGACTCAAAGCGACTATCCTGTGCTAGATAAGAGAGGGAAATATCTTTTTTCTTATTGATTTCACCCGTGGTTGGCTCCTCTTCTCCAACCAATATCTTGAGTAATGTAGACTTTCCTGCACCATTTTTTCCAACGAGGGCAATTCGGTCTCTTTCATCCACTTGTAGGTTTATATTATCAAAAAGAACCTCTCCTGCAAAAGAACGTTCAATTTTATTAGCTTGTAAAATAATCATACAGTTAGTATAGCATGTTTCGATAAGCCATTCAAGCCTTGTGGTTTAGCTATATTTCATAACTTTTTCAGAAACTCATGCTAACATTTTACTAAAACTTCAAATCGTGATATAATGTAAGCGATTAAATTATATACTAAAGGAGATTTCCTATGGCTTACCAAGAAAACTACCAAAAATGGGTTGATTTCGCAGAACTTCCAGACTACCTTCGTCATGATTTGGAAAACATGGACGAGAAAACGAAAGAAGACGCATTCTATACCAATCTTGAGTTTGGTACTGCAGGTATGCGTGGATTGATTGGTGCCGGTACTAACCGCATTAATATCTATGTTGTTCGTCAAGCAACTGAAGGTTTGGCTCGTTTGATTGAGTCAAAAGGTGGAAATGAAAAAGAACGTGGTGTAGCCATCGCTTATGATAGCCGTCACTTCTCTCCAGAATTTGCCTTTGAATCTGCAGCAGTTCTTGCTAAACACGGTGTTAAATCTTATGTTTTTGAAAGTCTCCGTCCAACACCAGAACTTTCATTTGCTGTTCGTCACCTCAACTGCTTCGCAGGTATCATGGTCACAGCTAGTCATAACCCTGCACCGTTTAACGGCTATAAAGTTTATGGTGAAGATGGTGGACAAATGCCTCCACACGATGCGGATGCTTTGACAACTTATATCCGTGCTATCGAAAATCCATTTGCTATTGAAGTTGCTGATGTAGAAGCTGAAAAAGCATCTGGTTTGATTGAAGTTATTGGTGAAGCAGTCGATGCTGAGTATCTCAGAGAAGTAAAAGATGTTAACATCAACCCTGCCTTGATTGAAGAATTTGGTAAGGACATGAAGATTGTCTATACTCCTCTTCACGGTACTGGAGAAATGCTAGCACGTCGTGCACTTGCTCAAGCTGGATTTGATTCTGTTCAAGTTGTAGAAGCTCAAGCTGTTCCTGATCCAGACTTCTCAACTGTAAGATCACCAAACCCAGAAAATCAATCAGCCTTTGCACTTGCTGAAGAACTTGGACGTAAAGTTGGTGCAGAGGTTCTTGTCGCAACTGACCCTGACGCTGACCGTGTTGGTGTTGAAGTCCTTCAAAAAGATGGAAGCTACCTTAACCTTTCAGGGAACCAAATCGGTGCTATCATGGCTAAGTATATCTTAGAAGCTCACAAAAATGCAGGAACTCTTCCTGCAAATGCAGCAATCTGTAAGTCTATCGTATCTACAAACCTAGTTACAAAAATCGCTGAAAGCTATGGCGTAACGATGTTCAACGTCTTGACTGGTTTCAAGTTTATCGCTGAAAAAATCCAAGAATTCGAAGAAAAACACAATCACACTTACATGATGGGATTTGAAGAAAGCTTCGGTTACTTGATTAAACCATTCGTGCGTGATAAAGATGCTATCCAAGCTGTTCTTGTCGTTGCTGAACTTGCTGCCTACTACCGCTCTCGTGGTTTGACTCTTGCAGATGGTATCGAAGAAATCTACAAAGAATATGGCTACTTTGCAGAAAAGACAATCTCAGTGACTCTTTCAGGTGTTGACGGTGCTGAACAAATCAAAGCAATTATGTCTAAATTCCGTGATAATGGACCAAAAGAATTTAACGCTACTCCTATCTCTGTCTTAGAAGACTTCAAAGCACAGACTTCTACTGCTGCTGATGGCACTGTTACTAAATTGACAACACCTCCAAGTGACGTATTGAAATACACATTAACAGATGGTTCATGGATTGCCGTTCGTCCTTCTGGTACAGAACCAAAAATCAAATTTTACATCGCTGTAGTTGGAAATTCAAAAGAAGACTCACAAGCTAAAATTGCAAATATCGAAGCTGAAATCAATGCCTTCGTAAAATAAACAACCATTTAAAGGTCGGGAAAAATCCTGATCTTTATTTTTGATGATAAAGTAAAAGCTGACTGTAATTTACGTCTTCTTTTAACTCTTTTGACCAAAACTTCAGTTTCGATATCTTTAAATACACAGGGATATCGGACTAGAAAATCAGACTTAGTCTACTAATTTCTGCCCCACCATCTATTTCCGTATCAAATCTATGCAATTTTAAGGATTTTATGGCATACTAGTTTTATCAAAAAAAGCGAGGTATTCTCATGGAACAATTTTTAGAAAATATCAAAGATCTTGAAGTGACAACAGTTGCGCGTGCTCAAGAAGCGCTCGACAAGCAAGAAACAGCAACTTTCTTTATCGGACGCAAAACTTGTCCTTACTGCCGTAAATTTGCTGGTACATTGGCTGGTGTGGTAGCTGAAACCAAAGCGCACATCTACTTCATCAATAGCGAAGAACCAAGTCAACTTGAAGCTTTACAAGACTTCCGCTCTCGCTATGAAATCCCTACTGTACCAGGCTTCGTCCATGTTGCAAATGGACAAATCAATGTCCGTTGCGACTCTTCAATGTCAGCTCAAGAAATCAAAGAATTCGCCGGATTGTAAAATAGTCTAAAAAAAGAAGGCATAGGCCTTCTTTTTTATATCTCCGTCAATGGTGTTGCGGTATCTGGTGAAGTATCGTAAACTTGAAAGTCTACTCCAACTCCCAAATCTGCTTGAGCTAGTTGATTGACCATAGTCATGTGAGCCAACTCCTTGATATTATTTTCCTTAGACAAATGGCCTAGATAGATTTTTTTGGTTCGATTGCCTAGTGTGCGAATCATAGCATCTGCTCCATCCTCATTTGAGAGGTGGCCAAGGTCAGATAGAATCCGTTGTTTGAGTCGCCATGCATAAGATCCTGCTCGCAGAATTTCTACATCATGATTTGACTCGATCAGGTAGCCATCTGCATTCTCGACAATACCAGCCATACGATCACTAACATAGCCTGTATCCGTCAGCATGACAAAGCTCTTGTCATCCTTCATAAAACGATAAAACTGGGGCGCGACTGCATCATGGCTCACACCAAAGCTCTCAATATCGATATCGCCAAAGGTTTTGGTTTTCCCCATCTCAAAAATATGCTTTTGCGACGAGTCAACCTTACCAAGATACTTACTATTTTCCATAGCCTGCCAAGTTTTCTCATTTGCATAAAGATCCATGCCGTACTTACGAGCTAGGACGCCCACACCGTGGATATGATCTGAATGCTCATGCGTTATCAAGATAGCATCCAAATCCTCTGGTTTACGATTGATTTCAGCCAAAAGGCTTGTAATTTTTTTTCCAGATAGTCCCGCATCTACTAAAATTTTCTTTTTTGGTGTTTCCAAGTAAAATGAATTTCCACTGGAACCTGATGCTAAAATGCTGTACTTAAATCCATCATCACTCATTTTAGTCTTCTACGTCATCCTCCCATATTTCTTCTTTCACAGCTTCTTTATCATAAGGGAGCACAATAGTAAATGTAGACCCCTTACCGTATTCGCTCTTAGCCCATATAAAGCCACTATGCTGTTTAACGATTTCTTTTGCGATAGCAAGTCCTAAACCGGTTCCACCCTGGGCACGACTTCTAGCCTTATCAACACGATAGAAACGGTCAAAAATCTTAGGCAAATCTTCTTTAGGAATCCCAAGCCCTTGGTCTGAAATAGATAAAATCATCTGGTCATCAGTTGTTTTCATGTTGACTGTAATTTTACCACCATCAGGTGAATACTTGATAGCATTGTTGAGAATATTATCAATGACCTGAGTCATCTTATCCGTATCAATTTCAATCCAAACAGAGTTAATCGGATAATCTCTCACCAACTCGTACTTCTTCTCCTCATCCTGACTTCTCATCTTATCAAAACGATTGAGGATAAAGGTAATGAATGCAGTAAAATTAATTAATTCTATATCTAAGTTGCTAGTAGCATTATCAATACGCGATAGATGTAAGAGATCTGTTACCATCCGCATCATACGGTTGGTTTCATCCAGAGAAACCTTGATAAAATCAGGGGCAACTGGTTCTGTTAGGGCTCCTTCATCCAAGGCTTCAAGGTAGGATTTCACACTTGTCAAAGGTGTACGCAATTCATGACTAACGTTCGAAACGAAAAGCCTTCTCTCACGTTCTTCTTTCTCTTGTTCAGTCGTATCATGTAGGACTGCTACTAGACCAGAGATAAAGCCTGACTCTCTACGAATTAAGGCAAAGCGCACACGCAAACTGACATACTCGCCATTAACATTTTGGGAATAAATCATCAATTCAGGACTTTGGGTAATGAGATCTCTCAGCTCATACTCTTCTTCAATTTTGAGTAACTCTAAGATATTTTGATTAAGAGCATCATCCCTTTCAACTCCAAGTTGTCTCTTAGCCATGTCATTAATCATGATAATCTGACCACGGCGATTGGTCGCAAGTACTCCGTCTGTCATGTAGGACAAGATACTATGCAACCTTTTACTCTCTTGTTCCAGATTTTCCTGAGTCAAACGGATTACTTCTGACAAATCATTAAGATTGTTTGTGATATTGGTAATCTCTGAACTTCCCTGCATATCCAAAACCTGAGAATAATCACCAGCAATCAAATCCTTAACCTTCTGATTTAATTGTCTCAGTCGAATATTATCACGACGGCTCTCAAGCAGAAGAAAAGTCACCAGCATAATAAAGCCAATTAGGATGAGGATAAAGATAAAGTCACTCGTCAAAATTGTTTGTTTAATTACTTCAATCATTATTTCTCATATAATATCCTACTCCACGACGAGTTAGGATGTATTCAGGTCTACTTGGTGTGTCTTCAATCTTCTCGCGCAAACGCCTAATGGTTACATCAACTGTACGGACATCTCCAAAATAGTCATATCCCCAAACAGTTTCAAGAAGATGTTCTCGGGTGATAACTTGACCAAGATGAGAAGCCAAATGATGTAAGAGTTCGAATTCGCGGTGGGTTAGGTCTAACTCTTCACCATATTTCTTAGCCACGTAGGCATCTGGTAAAATCTCCAAATCGCCAATCTGCAGACTTTGTAATTTCGTTTCAGGTTCTTGGTTATCGATTGAAACAAGATCTGTACGACGAAGAAGAGCTTTAACACGGGCCTGTAGTTCACGATTTGAAAATGGCTTGGTCACATAGTCATCCGCCCCAAGCTCAAGCCCGATAACCTTATCAAATTCACTATCCTTTGCTGAAAGCATGATAATAGGAACACTACTTGTCTTACGAATAGTTTTTGCGACCTCAAGTCCATCAATCTCTGGAAGCATCAAATCCAAGATAATAATATCTGGTTGCTCAGCTTCAAATTGTTCAAGTGCTTCACGACCATTAAAGGCCGTTACAACTTCATAACCCTCCTTAGTCATATTAAATTTTATAATATCTGAGATGGGTTTTTCATCATCTACAATTAATATTTTTTTCATTTAGTCACCTTTTTCCTTATCTCATTATACCAAAAAAATGTAAAGAAGACACGAAAGACCGATGCTAGTGACTTCTTTTCAAATAGGCTTGCCAGATCTTCTGCTGAGGTTTGGCTAGGGGATAATTGCTAAATTCTTCTGGACGTAACCAAAGGACTTCTCTATCTACATATTCCTGCGACTCAGCAACTCGCCCTGCAATTATCTGGATATGCCATTTTCGATGGCTAAAAACATGCTTAACCTCTTCAAAACGTAGATCTTGCCAATCAACTTCAAGATCATAGTCCTGTTCAAAACTCTCCTCTGGAGATGGTCCAAGCTGTAAAATTGGTTCCGCTACTTGACTGAATAGGTCCAGGTCTTGAGTTTGGTCTGAGAATTCATCAACTTCAATCAAGGGAAAATGCCAAAATCCTGCCAAGAGTTTTTCACTCTCATTTTTCTCTAATAGAAACTGCCCCTGACTATTTTGCACCACAAGAGCCTTTAGATAAATAGGAATTGGCTTTTTCTTTGGAGCCTTAATGGGATAGCGATCCATGGTCCCATGTTGGTAAGCAGCACTGAACTCCTTAACAGGACTCTCCTCCGGTCTTGGATTAACAGGAGCCTCAATATCTGAACCTAAATCCATCAAAGCCTGATTGAAATCACCTGGACGATCAGGATCTATCAGAACTTCCATCATCGCTTGAAATATTTTTCGATTGCTAGGATTTCCAATGTCATGATTGACTTCAAACAAACGTGCCAAAACACGCATGACATTGCCATCTACTGCAGGCTGCGCAAGGTTAAAGGCAATACTAGAAATTGCACCAGCTGTATAAGGACCAATCCCTTTTAAGCTCGAAATACCTTCATAAGTTGATGGAAACTTGCCTTCAAATTCACTCATAATCTGTTGAGCTGCTGTTTGCATATTGCGGACACGAGAATAATAGCCAAGTCCTTCCCAAGCTTTTAATAAGCGTTCCTCAGCTGCATTTGCTAAGCTTTCAACAGTCGGAAACCAGTCCAAAAAACGTTCATAATAGGGAATGACGGTATCAACTCGAGTCTGCTGCAACATAATTTCAGATACCCAGATATGATAAGGATTCTTGCTTCGTCTCCAGGGTAAATCACGCTTGTTTTCGTCATACCAGGCTAATAATTTTTGACGGAAAGAGATAATCTTGTCCTCTTCCCACATGGTCACACCATATTTCTCCAAATCTAACATATTTCTAGTATAGCATAACCTTTAATGATACTCAAAAAATCAAGATAGGGCTTGTTAAAACACTCTCTTAAACTCTGTTAGAATACTAGCAATTTAATCTTTCCAAATCAGCTGATTCTATCATTTTCTCTACTTTTTTGATATAATAAATTTAAAATGATTCTTCAAAGGAGGCATCTATGCGTTTTAATCAATTCAGTTATTATCCCGTAACCCAGCAACAAGCTTTACAGGAATTATCCAATCTTGGATTCAAGATCAACCTTGTGCTTTCAACTAAAGAACAGTTTGAAGTTTTTGTCAGAACTTGTTTTTTTAATTATAAAAATACGGATTATCCCCTCTCAACTTTAGCGGTTGACAAAGAAACTGATCTGCTCACTTTCTTCAATTCTGATCGTGAATTAACTTCAGAAATTTTCTATACTGTTGCCTTTCAGTTGCTTGGTTTCAACTACTTAGTAGACTTTGAAGATGGTCTAGCTTTTCATAAAGAAACGGCATTCCCTATTGTATACGGAGATTTGATTGACAATCTCTATCAACTCCTTAACACGCGCACTAAAAAGGGAAATACCTTGATTGATCAGCTAGTTAGTGATGGTCTTATCCCTGAGGACAATGATTACCACTATTTCAATGGCAAGAGTTTGGCAACCTTCTCTGCAAACAATGTTATTCGTGAAGTTGTTTATGTAGAAAGTCGTATTGATTCTGATAATGATGGTCTACCTGATTTAGTCAAGGTTAGCATCATCCGTCCATCTTACCATGGCAAAATTCCAGCAGTCATGACGGCAAGTCCTTACCATCAAGGAACCAATGATAAAGCTAGTGATAAGGCCCTTTACAAAATGGAAGCTGAACTAGAAGTCAAGGAACCACATGAGATTAGCTTAGAAGAGCCAAGGATTAGTTTTATTGAACCAGTTGGCCAATCCGATCTTGTGGCTGAAGCCGAAGAAAAACTGACTCATATCAATAGCAGCTACACACTTAACGACTACTTCCTTCCAAGAGGATTTGCAAATATCTACGTATCTGGTCTTGGTACAAAGGATTCTCAGGGACTGATGCCGAATGGTAGCTACCAACAAATCGAAGGCTATAAGAATGGCATTGATTGGCTCAATGGACGCTGCCGTGCTTTTACAGACCATACCCGAGCTCATCAAGTCAAGGCTGACTGGTCAAACGGGAAAGTTGCAACAACAGGTATCTCATACCTAGGAACAATGTCTAATGGTCTTGCTACTACAGGAGTTGATGGTTTAGAGGTCATCATTGCTGAAGCCGGTATTTCTTCTTGGTACAACTACTATCGTGAAAATGGTCTGGTAACAAGCCCTGGTGGCTATCCAGGTGAGGACTTCGATTCATTAGATGAATTAACTTATTCTCGTAATCTCTTAGCTGGTGACTATATTCATGGAAACGAGGCTCATAAAAATTCTATAGAAGAACTGAAGAAAAATCTAGACCGTAAAACTGGGGATTATAACCAATTTTGGCATGACAGAAACTACCTTCTTAATGCTGAAAAAGTTAAGGCTGAAGTTGTCTTTACCCACGGTTCGCAAGACTGGAATGTCAAACCACTTCATGTCTATCAAATGTTCAATGCTCTTCCAAGCAATATTAAAAAACACCTCTTCTATCATAACGGCGCCCATGTTTATATGAACAATTGGCAATCTATTGATTTCCGTGAATCCATGAATGCTCTTTTGACGCAGAAATTATTGGACCAAGAAACTGACTACCAACTTCCAAGAGTCGTTTGGCAAGACAATACTGCTCCTCAAACCTGGCTGTCACTTGAAGATTTTGGAAATCAAACTGACCATAAAACTTTCTCTTTAGGTACTGAAGAAGCTGTCATTGAAAATCATTACCAAGATTCTGACTTCGAACGATTTGGAAAGACTTACCAAACCTTTAACAATGAACTTTATCAAGGTAAGGTGAATCAGATTACCATTGATCTTCCAGTGACTGAAGATCTTCATATCAATGGTCGTGTTAAACTAAACCTTCGTCTCAAGTCAAGTACCAATAAAGGTCTTCTCTCTGCTCAACTTCTCGAACTGGGGCAAAAGAAATACCTTCAACCATATCCAGGAGTAATATCTGCTCGTACCTTAGATAACGGTCGCTACCATATGCTTGACCATCTCTGTGAACTTCCTTTCAAAGAAAATGCACAAAGAGTTATCACTAAAGGTTATATGAATTTACAAAACTGTCATGACTTACTTACAGTCGAAGAAATTAAACCTGAAGAATGGATGGAGTTCCAATTTGAATTGCAACCAACTATTTACAAACTAAAAGAAGGCGATACAGTACGTCTCGTTCTTTACACAACAGACTTTGAGATTACTGTACGTGACAATACAGACTATCACTTAACTGTAGACCTTGCACAGTCTAGTCTTGAAATTCCATTCCAAAAGTAGTCAGTAAACCAGAAAACCCGTGATGACCATCATCACGGGTTTAACTTATCATTTGCTATTTTCAGCTTGCTTTTTAGTTCTTGCTAGTCTCAAAGCACGATTTGGATTGAGGCGATTAAACAGTTCTTCTAACTTCTTCTCATTCCAGACGTCTGCTGCAGAAACAAAATTTCCATCAGCATCTCGGAAAGATATCGGTTTATCTCCCATCGCTATCTCCTAGTCCACAAATTCAAACTCAAACTTACCGATACGAACCAAATCTCCATCCTTGGCACCACGAGCACGAAGAGCTTCATCAACTCCCATACCACGCAACTGACGAGCAAATTTCATAACAGACTCATCGCGGTCAAAGTTAGTCATGTTAAAGAGTTTGATGAGTTTTTCACCTGAAAGTACCCATGTTGCATCATCATCACGACTAATTTCAAATGGTTTTTCTTCTTCATCAAAGCCATAATAAACTTCTTCTTCCATTTCTGACTCATCATAAAGAAGGAATTCTGGGGTCTTATCAAGAAGTTCAGCCGTTGCGTCCAATAAAGGTGCTAAACCTTGTTTTGTCAAACCTGATATTGGGAAGATGGCTGGTAATTCCTCGAACTCATCAAAGTTAGTTGCCAATTTTTTCTTGAATTCTTCAAGGTTTTCTTTGCTTTCTGGCATATCTATCTTATTAGCAACAATAATTTGTGGACGCTCCATCAGACGAAGGTTGTAAGATTCCAACTCTTTGTTAATAGCTAGATAATCTTCGTAAGGATCGCGACCTTCACTGGCTGACATATCGATGATGTGAAGGATAACGCGAGTACGCTCAATATGGCGAAGAAATTGAGTTCCCAAGCCCACGCCTTGACTTGCTCCTTCAATCAAACCAGGAAGGTCTGCCACTGCAAAGGACTCACCTGATTGGGTACGGACCATACCAAGATTAGGAACGATTGTTGTAAAGTGGTAGGCACCAATTTTAGGTTTTGCAGAGGTAATGACGCTGAGCAGAGTTGATTTCCCCACTGAAGGGAATCCAACCAAACCAACATCCGCAAGGATTTTAAGTTCTAACTGTAATTCGCGCTCCTGACCAGGTTCTCCATTCTCAGAGATCTCTGGAGCAGGATTTTTTGGTGTCGCAAAACGGATGTTACCTCGACCACCTCGGCCACCATGAGCAACGATAAACTCTTGGCCGTGCTCAATCAAGTCAGTGATAACTTTTCCAGTTTCTGCATCACGCACAGTTGTACCTTGAGGTACTCGGACAATCAAGTCCTCTGCACCGCGTCCGTGCATTCCTTTGGTCATCCCTTTTTCACCCGATTGGGCTTTAAAATGACGATTGTAACGGAAGTCCATCAAGGTACGCAAACCTTCATCTACAACAAAGACAACGTTACCACCACGACCTCCATCACCTCCCCATGGACCGCCATTAGGGACGTATTTTTCACGGCGAAAGGCAACCATCCCATCGCCACCATTTCCAGCCTTGACCTTGATCTTGGCTGTATCTAAAAACATACTCATATTCTTTTCTCACTCTAAAAAGGGCTGGGAAATCCCAGTCACCAACTATTACTACTTGCTAGAAAATCTAGCATTTTAAAATCTGCTAAATACACCGATAGCTGTAGCAAAGATACCTGCTAGGGTTACAAATAACATGATTAATACGACAAACATTGTTAGTTTTTCAAAGAAAGTTTTTTTACGTTTCCCATTATCACCAAATGCCATGTTTTCTCCTTTACTCTAATACTCTATTCTTAAAATTCACTTGATACAGGAGCAATTGCCCACAAAATTAAGTAAGCAACAATGCCAGCACCATAACAGAAAGCTAGAACTCCCCAAACTACACGTACAATTGTAGGGTCAATATCAAAATAATTAGCTAAACCAGCGCATACACCACCGATTTTTTGATCTCTACCACTTCTCATAAATTTCTTTTTCATATTTTTATTTCCTTTCTTTATTTAGATTAATCGTTCAAATATTTTCTTAAATGGCTCAACTGTTTTCTAGAAGCTTTCAACATACGTCTTGAACCCTTGACTGGCATGGAAACTGCTTGTTGCGGTATATAGAATACTGTCTTTAAAATACGTTTCGTAACAGGTTCATCTGCAGTCAATTCTTTTTCAAAATTATTTGAAATAATAACATCTAGATAGAATTCATGCACTCTCTTAGCAAAATTTTCAGCTGAAATTTCATACAATTTTTCAGCCAAAAGTTTTTCATCCATCTTTGGAGTTGCAATTAAAGCTTCTAAAATAGCCCCTGCTAGATCTCTCTCTTCATAATAAAGAGTTCCAAACATTTTATGATTGACGAGGTTATCAAGATAGGGATTTCCATGAGCTATTACCGGAGTCTTACTTGCAAGACTTTCAAGATAGGTCAAGCCTTGCGTCTCACTAGTTGAAGCTGAAATGAAGAAGTCAGCAGCCTTATAGTAAAGTGCGGTATCACTTGGGGCAATCATCCCTGTAAAAATAACAGAATCTTGAATCTGTAAATCTGATGCTTGCTCCTTGAGATTTTCCAGATAAGGACCATCTCCAGCTACGACTAATTTAACATTTTGCTCTTCTTTTAGAACATCTGGAAGTGCTGCCAGAACAGCTTGAATGTTCTTCTCGTAAGAAACACGTGAAAGGCTAAGAAGCATCTTTTCATCTTTCTTAATGCCTAATTTATCACGTAAGTCTACGATATGTTCTGGTCCAATCTCAGGTCGTTCAAACTTGGCTAGCTCAATCCCTGTAGGAATAACTCGTTTTTCTACTTTGATCTTATAATCAGATAGAAGGTCTCGCACAATTTCACTTGGACAAATCACACCATCCACATCATGAAGGAATCCTCTTACCAGATACTTGACCATACTTGGACGAATCAACATCCCCTTAGCGATATAGTGGACATAATCTTCGTACTGGGTATGATAGGTATGAATGACTGGAATTTTCAATTCACGCGCTATCCAAATCCCTAATAAACCAAGAGAAAACTCAGTCTGCGTATGAATAATATCCAGCTTGTATTGCTTGGCAATCTCAAGAGCTTTTGTAAATCCACGATAGGCGAAACGTCGATCCTTAAAGGCAAAGAAAGGAACACTAGGGATACGGATAATCTGCCAATCTTCATAACGATTAACATCCTTGTCTGTTGTTGTAAAGATAAAGACGGCATGTCCTTGCTTTTCAAGCTCTGTTTTTAAGGTTCGAATACTGGTCGCAACACCCGAAACCTGCGGGAAATAAGTATCTGTAAATAAACCAATTCGCATATACTACCTCATTTTTTTCCTAAAGCTGCTTGCTCCCGATAGAATTTTAGCCAGATTTCAAGAAGATGCTCTTCTGAATATTCTCTTGAAATGGCCTTAGCCTTTTCTTTCAACGCTTTCAACGCTTCTGGATGCTCCCGATAGTCCAAGATAGCTTCTTTCATCTCATCCACATCAGTAGTTGGTCTGTAATTTCCCTCCAGAATGACCTTGTATAGATCCAAATCACGAAGCATAATGGGAGCTTCACAACTTGCTGCTTCTAAAATAGTCATAGGAAAGAGCTCATTATAGCTAGGAAGCAAGAAAAGATCAGCCAAGGCATAGAGTTCTCTCATCCGTTCTGGATCAACAATCCCTGGGAAAATTAGATTTTCAGGAGGATTATCCATAATCTTTTTATAGCGTTCATAACCATCGGTTATTCCCCCAAAAGAGAAGCCACCAGCCCAAATAAAAGTGATATCAGGTAATTCCTCAGCTAGAGTGATAAAGTCATCTATTCCTTTACGCTTCTGAACCTGACCTGCACCAACGACTACAAACTGATTCTCATCAATTCCCATATCTTTACGAAGTTGTTCAACTTGCTCTATAGGAAGAGGATGCCATTTTTCTTTGTTGACAAAATTAGGAATATAGGTCACTTTTTCACGTGGAATTCCAGCAGCCACTAAATCCTCAATGAAGGTAGGATTGACCACAACCAGATGCTCCATACGGTCATAAAAAGAAAATACATAGCGTTTGACAATCCCCTTTAAGAAGAATGGAATCTTCAAACTACCTTCCAAGGTATCAGGTAAGAAGTGAACATAGCCAATCTTACGTCCAGAACGTTTTTTCTGAAAGGTCGAGAGATAATAAGGAAAATCAATCGTATGAAAATGAGTAACATCCGCTTCGATTGGAAGATTTTCTGTTACGATCAGTTGGTCTTTCGCATCTCGTTTTAAAAGTTGTACCAGTTCACGGTAAGCACCAGACACACCTTGACCCGCCACTTTTTCACTTGAACTTAGCATATTGATGCGCAATTTCTCTTTTTCCATAGTAACCATTATACCATTTTCTTCAAATAAAATCAGCAAATAAAAAGAGAGATAGCATAAAAGCTGGGAATTTCCTGGCGTCTATACTATTTCTCTTTTTATAATTTACTTACTTGATGCCTAAAGCGATACGAGCGTAACGGCTCATTTTCTCAACTGTCCAAGCTGGATACCAAACTAATTTGACTTCAACGTTAGTAACCTCTGGAACGTCCGTCATAGCATCATAGATTTGGTCGGTTAAAAGATCCGCCAAGGGACAACCCATGGTTGTTAAGGTCATATCAATTTCAGTCTCACCTGTATCGCCATCAAAACGAATCTCGTAAATCAAGCCTAGATTGACGATATCAATCCCCAACTCTGGGTCAATCACTTCTTCTAGTACTGTCAAAATACGTGTTTTGATATTTTCAATCTGTTCTTCTGTGTAAGCCATCTTCACTCTCCCTTAACTTAATCTTCTATGAAATCACGAAGTGGTTTGCTTCGACTTGGCTGGCGAAGTTTTCTCAAAGCTTTGGCCTCAATCTGACGGATACGTTCACGCGTTACGTTGAAGACTTTACCAACATCTTCCAAGGTACGCATTTTCCCATCATCAAGACCAAAACGAAGTCGAAGAACATTTTCTTCACGATCTGTAAGAGTATCCAAAACTTCATCCAATTGTTCGCGCAAAACGATACGAGTTGTATAGTCCACTGGATTTTCAATCACTTCGTCCTCGATAAAGTCACCAAGATGACTATCGTCCTCTTCACCGATAGGTGTTTCAAGAGAAACAGGTTCTTGGGCAATCTTGAGGATTTCACGGACCTTATCAGGTGTCATATCCATGCGTTCGGCGATTTGTTCAGGAGTTGGATCTTGTCCCAATTCTTGAAGAAGATTACGTTGTTCACGAACAAGCTTGTTAATGGTTTCCACCATGTGAACTGGGATACGGATGGTACGAGCTTGGTCAGCAATGGCACGAGTAATGGCCTGACGAATCCACCAAGTAGCATAAGTTGAGAATTTGAACCCTTTAGAGTAGTCAAATTTATCAACGGCCTTCATCAAGCCCATGTTTCCTTCTTGGATCAAGTCAAGGAACTGCATTCCACGTCCAACATAACGTTTAGCGATAGATACTACCAAACGAAGGTTCGCTTCTGCAAGGCGTTGTTTAGCTTCGATATCTCCCGCTTCAACAGCAAGGGCCAACTCTTTTTCCTCTTCATTTGTAAGCAGAGGAACAACCCCGATTTCTTTCAAATACATACGGACAGGGTCATTGACCTTAGCTGAGGTTGAACCGATCAAATCTTCATCAGTCAACTCTGGTTCTTCCTCAGTACTCAAAACACGCGCACTTGGATTTCCTTCGTTGTCCGTAATTGAGATACCAGCATCTTGAATGCGTTGCAAAAGATTCTCAATACCTTCCACATCTAAAGTGAAGGGAATTACAAGGGCGTTATTGATTTCATCATCAGTTGCTGTACCAGTCTTTTTATGATTGCGAATAAATTCCGCTACTTGGACGTCAAAGGTTGTTACTTCTTTTTGTTTTGTTGCCATTCTTACTCCATTCTTCTTTTTTGGGCAATTAAGCGTTCTAGCTCTTCTAATGCGGTGTCTGTATCACCGACATGGCTAGCTTCCTGAACTTTCTTTTTAATTTGCAGATTTTCCTGATTCAAAAGAGCTCTTTTTCGAGACTCTTCCACTTCAGCTAACTCGTGAGGGGACATCTCAGGTGGCAAATCTAAGGCTAGGACTTGATACCACGCACTCTCCACTTCTCTGGTCTGATGAGCCAAATCCTCAGATGAGATACTTCCATTATCAATCAAGAGTCCATACAAGGTCTGAAACTCTGGAGTTTCAAAGATAAAATCCTCTCTTAAGCGATAGTCATTAAGCACCAAGGGATGTTCCATCATTCGGTAGAGGATATGGGCTTCCGCTCTCATCACTGCTGTCAGCTGCTTGGTAACAGACATAGTGACAGGACTCGGACTATAGGTCTCCTTGACCTTATCCTTTCTCTGTCTGATACGACTTTCATTGACAATATGTTCGACCTGCTGATAGTCAAAAGATGGCAAGTGATCCGTCAAAATGTGAATGTAGGAATTCTGAGCTGTGATAGAGGGTTCCTTGGCGATTAAGGGGGCAATTTTCTCTATAAACTCAATCTGAGCTTGTAGATTTTCACTATTTTCAGGTCTGAAATGATGAATGTAAAATTCAATAGGACTGATGCGTGTATTGGTTAATAGATAAGCCAAGTCTTGAGGAGAGTTTTTCTGCAGATATTCATCCGGATCCATTGCGTCAGGAATCTGGACGACTTGGACAGGTAAATCTTTAAGCTCATCCAAGGCTTTCGCTGTGGCAGCTTGCCCAGCCTTATCTCCGTCATAGGTGACGATCACTTTTTTGGTAAAGCGTTTCAGATGCTCCACATGTTCACTCGTCAGTGCGGTCCCCATAGAAGCAACTGCATTTTCAATACCAGCACGATAAGCCGCAATGACATCCATAAATCCTTCCATCAGGTAGATTTCAGGTACCTTGCCCGAGCCTTTTTTTACCCTCTCCAAATGATATAATTCGTAACTTTTATTAAAAATTACCGTCGCTCGACTATTTTTATACTTTCCAGTTTGAGAATCAGCCTCTTGCCAAATTCGACCAGAAAAGGCAATCACCTTTCCTTGATCATTTGAAAGAGGAAACATAATGCGATTATGAAAGGTATCAAAGAATTGGTTACTTTCAGATAGATAAAACAAACCTGAATCCAGCAAGTCCTTCTCACTATAATCATCTGCTAAACGCTGATATAGATAAGAGCGTTCTGCTGGAGCCAAACCAATCATAAAATGCTTGAGAACATCATCTGTTAAGCCACGTTTATAGAGATAGTTTCTCGCCTCTTCACCCATCTTAGTCGTCATGAGAATGGCATGATAAAAACGAGCGGCTTTCTCATGCATATCGTAGAGATTTTGATGGGGCGACCTAGGCTGTACAGAACCTTGAACAGGCGCTGCCATCTGAATCCCAAGTCTCTCAGCTAATATCCTCACTGCATCCGCAAAGGTTACCTGCTGATGCTCCTCAATAAACTTAAAAACATCTCCAGAACGACCACATCCAAAGCAGTGGTAAAACTGCTTATCCTCGACCACGTTAAAGGAAGGAGTCTTTTCACCATGAAAAGGACAGAGCCCTAAAAAGTTCCGTCCAGATTTTTGTAAAGAAATCACTTCTCCTATGATTTCGACAATATTGGTATTGTTTTTGATCTCTTCGATGAGTCTCTTGTCAACCATAGACAATACCTCCATTTTATCACAGTTTACTCTAACTAGTATAGCTTATTTCTGAAAAAAAGTAAACCATTTCATACACTTTACATGAGACTATTTCATAAGTTTCCAGCTGTCATGAAAAAGTGAATCTTTTGAGCAAATTCTTCTAATATTTGTAAAAAATTAGAAGAAATTCAATCCTATTTTACTTGATCTTCGAGATTATTTTTCAATATCCTACTAATATACTGACCATCTTTTCTACTAATACAAGCCGTTGCAAAAGTCATTGGTGCTATATAAACTTCTCCTCTATAGGATGGATCAGTCAATACAGGCATAGAATAATAGGCGTTCTTTTTATTTTTAAGGTCAATAAACCATTTTCCTCCTAGGTGTTTGCGAAAGGTTTCACCGATATAAACGGTCAAATAATCCAACATCTTGCGGTCTGCTATCAAAGCATGGTGGTCATCGTAGTGAGCTAAGATCTACTGTTTTTATGCTCCTTCTATATCATCCCATTTATCTACGATCTCTCTTTCGAAATCCTGAAAACTTGTTAGATCTGGGAAATCTTTTTCCTTCATATAATCTAGCAAGAATTCCGCTACACTACTAAAGACAAAGCTTCTTTCATTACACTTGAACGTACTCAATTGTTTTTCAAAAGTTTCTATAGTAGAAATTTTTGCACGATACTCTTTAAAGTCAATAGTTGGTAATTGATAAATCTCCCGACTAAGTAAGAGATGATAGAGTTTAATCCATTCAATATCCTGCTCACTAAAGGCTTGTCCAAAATTAAAATGATCTTTGTGATTTTCACAAACAGCCTTAAAAGTTTTACCAGACTTCGTCTTTTTTTCATCTAATTTAAAATGATAAAAAGCTACTTTATCAGAAGTCCTTTTCTGATAGAGCTTGAGAGCCTCTACCATTGGATAGCTGATGTACAACTTCCCTGCACCTGTTTCATTTGAAAATTCATTTATCATCTCCGAAACTTCTCTCATATTCTGATCAAAGTCTAATTCAGATCTAGAACTGTGATGATGGCCATCCAAATCAAAAAACAAATAAATTTCCGAAACTTCTCTACGAGATAAGTTGACAATGTCATTTTGTTCATCTTGTTCTTTCTCACTTTCTAACTCAAGAATGTAAGAAAATAGGTCAACATCATCTGCTTCATCTGCAAATGATTTTTTATACTCTGTGTAATGACGATAGAGAGAATAGATATTTGTTTCATAAGGATAGATCTGTGATGCTTCAATCCCGATTGATTTAGCTATTTCTGATAAAAGTTTTGGTTCAGCTATCTTTCCTTCAACTACAAATACAATCCTGTTCTTACTCATCAAAAGCACCTGAATTATACATCTTTTCCAAATTATGAGCCAGCCGTAATTCTTTCACGGTTAGAGAAGACAGTTCCTTAATCTGGTTGTTCTGTACGATAAAATAACAATCCGGTCGCAACAAATCATTCGACATGATGGTTGTATTGTGAGTTGTAAACACGGATTGAACTTCTCCATTTCTGATCTTTTTCAAAATGGTTTCCGAAACTTCATTATGGTAATAGGCATCAAATTCATCGACAACCAAAAAGGTGATATCACTAAGTTGAATCATCCAATAGAAGAAAACCATGATCACTTTGGTCCCATGTGATGCCACACTATAGATATTAACTGTACGGTTTTTGAAACGAACCATAATAACAGAATTCCCCTCAGAATCTTCCCCTCGTTCCAATGAATAGTTGATATCAAATTCATGCAAAAAATGTTCTAATTCTTCTAATTTACCTGCATCCACAATCGCTGATGCGATATAACCTTGACTTGATTTAAATCCCTGGTAAAAATCTCCCTCTGATGTTCCCGAACCAAAGAATAACATCCCTTCAACAAATTCTTTAAACTTCAAAAAAATACAGTTTGTTTCATCTGATAGTTCTAAATTTGTGTTATTAAATATGTATTTCACAAAAGATAAGGAGAGATCTCTCGTTTTTGTATTTAAATTTTCTGCGCCAACCAATTTGACTTCACGCCTACCTGCCTGAAAATCTTCAAAGATAACGCAGTTGTCATTGATATAGACTTCCTCATCAAATACCTCTGTCATATTTTTCTTTTTATAGTGATAAACGACTCGGTCTTGATCAAACTTAAATTCATAAGAAAATACAGCAAAATCATCCGTACTATCAAAATTTATATATTGATTGTAGTGATTTTCTTGTTTTGTAAAATCGGTTAAATGAGTAGTAATGTCCATCACCGCATAGGTCAAATTAGATTTTCCTGATCCATTTTTCCCATAAAGAACAGAATTTTTCACAATTCCATTTTTGATACTTTCAGAATTAAAATTATATTTACCGGCAGATAAATCCCAAACAAATTCATTTTTAAAATTTTTGAAATTTTTCACCGAAAAACGTTGTAACATGACAAATCTCCTTAATCGTATTTTTTTTACGGTTGATTTATTATAGCACCTTTCCACCTGTTTTCCAAGTCAAAAGAAAGAAATTATGAAGAGATCCCCAATTATTCTAGTTCCTTGACCCACTTGGCCACCGTCATATGGCACACTCCGTTTAGCACATTTTCTAAGTAAGTAGATTTAATTGCAATACCTCTCAAGGTTATCTCTAGCCTCATCAGATATTTCCAAACTTCTCATACAAAACTAAACTTCCTTATCTTTTGCAATTTGAATGCCTTCTTGTTGGCGTTTTCGGATATTCTAGGGAACTACTTGTGCTACAAAACTAAGAATTTGAAGTAGCAGAGCCGATTAGAACTTCCCTGTTAGACCATTGACCTGCTCCTTCGTGTTGAGTAAGGGAAGATCAAGGTCAATAATTTCTATTTCTTTTTTTTACAGTTAGAATGAGCTAGTATTCAATAATTTCTTCACAGTTGCGTCCCAAGCAATCATTTGATTGGATGTATAGCTCATCCACACTCCATAACTATCTCGCCAAGCGCCGGTATCTCTTCCGAACAAAATTTTTTCCTGATTTCTTATCTGTAATAATCTTCTCACACCCTAATTTTTCCAAGGCTTGCAACTAACTGCTAATCCAACTTTCGTCCCTTTGTCGAAATCTTCGTATCCCCATATTTCATGATTGATCTCCAAAAATAATGATATGGATTATTAGCAGAAAAAATCTAGGAGTTTGAAGAAGTAAACGAGATGAGCGATTTTAATTTTTTCATCAGAATGTGAAAATAAAAATGCCTTATAGTTGGAGTGAAAATTAGTGTAGGATCTGAACCTAGCTATGGAAAACATAGCCACTGATTTTGTTGACAACAAGTAATACAAAAAACTTAGAGGCAGAAATTCTTACTTCTAAGTTTTTAAGGATACTTGATTTAAAAATTATCTACTCAAACAACTGATAGTAATCTGAAATCTTCATCTTAGCTTTTTCATCCTTATTCAAATCTTGGATGATTCGTCCTTCTTTCATAACAATCAAACGATTTCCGTACTTGAGGGCATCCTCCATATGATGGGTAATCATAAGCGCAGTCAGATGGTCCTTACTGACAAAGTCATCTGTCAATTCCATCAAGGCTACACTTGTTTTAGGGTCAAGAGCAGCTGTATGTTCATCCAACAAAAGGAGTTCTGGACGTTTTAGGGTTGCCATTAAGAGACTCAAGGCCTGCCTTTGTCCACCTGACAAGAATTCAATCGGTGTATCTAAGTGCTTCTCTAGCCCATTGCCAACCTTCTCAATGGTTGCTTGAAATTCTTCCTTGTAAGCTGAGAGTCTTCTTGGAAATAGACCACGTTTTTCTCCACGAAACTTTGCAATCAAGAGGTTTTCTGCAACAGTCATACGAGGGGCAGTTCCCATCTTGGGATCTTGGAAGACACGAGAGAGGTACTTGGCACGCTTTTCAGGGCTGAAGTGAGTCACATCCTCCCCCATGATGCGAATACTCCCGCTAGTCAAGGGCAGAGTTCCTGCAATGCTATTAAAGAGGGTTGACTTGCCTGCACCATTTCCACCCAAAATTGTGATGAAGTCATGTTCATAGATATCAAGTGAAACATCGTTTAAAATAATCTTTTCCTCATCGAAGCCATTTGTCACAATTTTTGTGGCATTTCTTAATTCTACAATTGCTGTCATTTGCTTAACTTGACTCCTTTCAAGTATTTATCCTTAAGAGTTGGAATGACTAGACATGTTGCTAGGATAAGGGCACTGTATAGACGGAGATAGCTAGTGTTAAAGCCGAGAGCAATGACTCCCCATACCAAGAATTGATAGCTGATGGAACCAACTACAATGGTAACCAAGCGTTCTGCTAGGGTAAGACTCTTGAACAGAACTTCACCGATAATCAAACTTGCAAGACCAACAACGATAACACCGATACCACGAGAAACATCCGCGTAACCTTCTTGTTGGGCAATTAAGGCACCAGCAAGGGCGATAACACCATTTGACAAGACTAAGCCCATAAGCTCCATACGTCCTGTATTGATACCAAAACTACGAGCCATATCTGGATTATCCCCTGTAGCGATATATGCTTGGCCAAGTTTGGTATCTAGGAAGAAAAGCATGAGAAGGATAACCAAAGTCACAAAGATTAAACCTGTCAGTAATTGATTAACCTCTGATGAAAATGGAAGAACATCTTGGATTTGCTTGGTGTTTAAAAGTCCAAGGTTAGCCCGTCCCATAATCATGAGCATGATAGAATGACAGGAAGTCATGACTAAAATTCCTGATAGAAGAGTTGGAATTTTCCCTTTGGTATACAATAGTCCAGCTGCTAAACCAGCAAGACAGCCTGCTCCAACAGCTACTAAGGTAGCAAGAAAAGGATTGACTCCTTGTGTAATCAGAGTCACTGCTACTGCTCCTCCCAATGGGAAGGAACCTTCAGTTGTCATATCTGGGAAGTTCAGGATTCGAAAGGTCATAAAGATTCCCAACCCCAGGATAGCCCAGACCAATCCCTGTGAAATAATAGATATTAGCATGTTTGTTTCGTTTCCTTTATTTTAAAAATTGGAGGAGATGTCTCCAACTCCTCCTACATTCTTATTCAATTACTTGACCAGCTTCTTTGAGAACTGATTCAGGAATTGTGATTCCAAGTTCTTGAGCGACTTTTTTGTTGATAACTGATTTACCAGTTGAGAAGACATTAACTGGTGTATCTGCAGGTTTTTCACCCTTCAAGACTTTGGCAATCATTTTACCAGTAGCAACACCAAGATCGTGTTGGTCAACAACCACTGATGCCAAACCTCCAGCTTCTACCATGGCAGTCGCACTTGGGTAGATTGGTTTTTTAGCTGTTTGGTTACTTGATACTACAGTTGAGAATGCTGAGGCAATGGTGTTATCGATTGGAACCCAAATTGCATCTACTTTACCAGTCATAACGTTAACTGTTGAAGCGATTTCGTTAGTTGATGGAACCGCAAATGTTTCTACTTTCAAACCAGCTTTTTCTGCGTAAGCTTTGAACTCTTCGACTTGTGATTTTGAGTTATCTTCGCTACTTGAGTAAAGAGCTCCAACTGTCTTGACATCAGGAGTCAATGTTTTAATCAATTCAACCTGTTGTTGAGCAGGGTTATGGTCAGATACCCCTGTGATGTTTCCACCTGGTTTTTCCAAGTTTTGTACAAGGTTAGCTCCAACTGGGTCTGTAATAGCTGCCATGATAACAGGAAGGTCTTTTGTTGCACTTGCTAGACCTTGAGCTGCAGGTGTCGCAATTCCGACAACAACATCATTTCCATTTGACACCAATTGTTTACTCATTGTGGCAACCTTACTTTGGTCACCTTCTGAGTTCATAAAGTCGATTTTAACTTGGTCACCTTTATAGCCTTCTTCAGCAAGTCCATCTTGGATACCTTGGTAAATCAAATCGAGTGATGGGTGGCTGACGAACTGTAGAACACCAACCTTAGCAGTTTTATTTGCTGTCTCAGTTTTAGTTTCTTGCTTCGTTAAGCTAGAATAGACCAAGCTTCCACCAACAACAAGTGCTAATGCTACGATAATACCGAGTAGACGTTTGTTTTTCATAATTTTCTCCTTATTTCTTCTTAACTTATTATTTTTTTATTCAATCACTTATTCAAGCGACGCCATCGTTTGATTTCCATAATTTTTCCTCCCCATAGAAAAAGTCCTCACACAAAAAACTTGTGTGAGGACGTCGATGCGCGGTGCCACCTCAATTATAGGAACTAGTCCTATCGCTCTTACTCGCTAAAACGAGTTGCACTGTAAGGTGTGCTCACCGAATTCTTATGATTTCAAATTCTTAATAACATCCAGCCCAATTTTCATCACTTCCATCTATCTGTTTTCACCAACCACAGACTCTCTAAAAAATTTCAATGATTACTTTCTGAATGGTTAAATTATATCATTTTACTAAAACTTGTCAAGGGTTTTCATGAAATATTTTAAATATTAACAAAAATTCCTACGGTTTTTATAAAAACTAACTTGTATCAACCTGAATTACGTAATCCTGTAGCAATTCCGTTGATAGTTGTATGGATCAATCTTTCTTCATCTGAAGATAGCTCACCACGACGTTGACGCTTAATCAATTCTAACTGAATATAGTTAAGGATATTGAAATAAGGCATGCGGTAGTTGAGACTGTCTTTCAAATAGGTATTTTCTGCCAAGAGCTCCTCATGGCCTTCAATAGCCAAGATAACGTCCTTAGTCAACTGCCATTCATCTAAAATCGTATAGTAAATTGCTTGTACTTCTTCACTTTCACAAAGTTGAGCGTATTCAAAGGCAATGTTCATATTTGATTTTGACAAGACCATATCGACGTTGGATAGGAGTGATTGGAAGAATGGCCAATTTTGATACATATCACGAAGATATTCAATATTTTTTGGATCTTGGTCGATAAATTCCTTAAAGCTTGAACCAACTCCATACCAACCTGGGAACATAACACGACTTTGTGACCATGAGAATACCCAAGGAATAGCACGTAAACCACCGATTTCAGTGATCGTTTTACGAGCTGCTGGACGAGAACCAATATTGAAACTTGAAATAGCCTTGATTGGACTCGATTCAAAGAAATAATCATAGAAATGTTCATTTCCAAATACAAGTTCACGATAAATATCGTAGCTACGTTCTACTACTTGATCCATGATGGCTTCATAGCGATTTGACGTATTGGTATCACTCTTCTTCTTGGTAATCATACGGTTGATAGCTGCTGAAACCAACATTTCGAGGTTATAGTAGGCTGCATCCTTGTTTCCGTATTTGTTTCCGATAACTTCTCCTTGCTCAGTCAAACGGATACGATCCTTGATGGACTTGAGTGGTTGAGAAGCAATAGCATCATAAGTAGGACCACCACCACGGCCAACGGTACCACCACGACCATGGAAGAAGGTTACTTTGACTCCAAATTCATCACCAATAGCAGTCAATTGTTGTTGTGCCTTATAAAGTGTCCAACAAGATGACAGGTAACCGCCATCCTTGTTACTATCAGAGTAGCCAAGCATGATTTCTTGGTAATTGTTTTTAGAAGCAATCCATTTCTTAGCAAGTGGTAGAGAGAAATACTTTCTCATTGTTTCTTCTGAATGATCCAAGTCTTCAATCGTCTCAAAGAGTGGAACAATCTGAACACGCGCTTTTTCAGCATCCACCAGTCCAACTTCTTTTAGCATGATTGCTAACTCAAGCATATCTGACACGCTGGTTGCATGAGAGATAATCGTTTGACGAATGACATCTTCTCCTAAACGATCTTTTAATTCGCGTGCTGTTTGGAAAATAGCCAATTCTTTTTCGAGCAGTTCAGACTTCTCAGCATGAGTTGCAGACAAGATTCGAGGATCTTCTAACAATTCATGTAAAAGTAAGTCACACTTTTCATCTTCTGACAAATCACTATAGTGGTCATTGATTCCAGCAGATGCCAACAATTCTGCCACACAGGCCTCGTGAACACTTGAGTCTTGACGCATGTCGATGGAAGCCAAGAAGAAACCAAAGACTTCTACAGCTTCTAAAAGTTCTGCAAATTCACCTGTAAGCAAGGACTCTGCCTTGTTTTCAAGTAATGAATCCTTAATAGTATATAGATCTTTTTTGAACTCTTCAACTGTTTCGTAAAATGGTGGACGATCTTCAGCCAGCTCTTGAATAGCTCCTGAAAGTCGATTGCTAATATAGTCAGTAATCACTCCTTGTTGATGCCCTTGAGTACCAAAAAGACGTTCAACAGGATGGCGTTCATCAGCTGACGAGCCAACCACAGACCATTCTTTTAAATTCAAGAGAGTTTGAATCAATTTGGACTGAATCAAATGAAAGGCACGACGATAGGGTTCTTTTTCACGAAAGACGGATGTATCTCCAGACTGAGCAGCCATTTCTTCAACAGCTTTGCTAGTTTTTGATAAATTCGTTGAAAGAGAGAAAGTACGATAAAGACTAGAAATCTTACTGATATAATAGTTCAAAACCACTTCACTTTGAATGGTAGCAGAACGCATAAGTGTCTCAGCTGTTACAAATGGATTTCCATCACGGTCTCCACCGATCCACATTCCCATAGTAATTGGTTTAGCTTGTTTTAGGTCAATTCCTTGTTCTTTTGCTAGACGCTTGTACTCAAGCATCAAGTTAGGGACAGCCTGTAGGAAGGAACTATTGTAGTACTCCATCACATTGGTGATTTCGTTGGTTACTTTTAGTTTCTTCTCACGAATCATATCCGTCTGCATGATAATCTCAATGTAGCGGCGAAGATCATTATGCCATTTTTCCTTGTTAATGAGCCCCATCCTCACATCACGATATTTACGCAAAAGAGTATGGATGTGAGTGGTCAAATCCAACATACTTTTACGTTGAACCTGAGTTGGATGGGCTGTCAAAACTGGCACCACGTTCAAGTGTTCAAGAATCTCAGCAGCGTTTTCTTTTTCAGCCACCATTTTGATCGTTGTTGACAATTTACCCAGATAGTCTTGATCGACATTATTTAGGTGGTTAATCTCATAAGCCAAGTCAACATCTTCTGAGATATTAATTAAAAGTGGCAAGATAGAGAAGTATCTAGAAATGTAGACCATCTCATCATTTGAAAGACCTGTTACTACTTTATCTAGCCCTTGATAGTCAAGTTTTGAAGAAAGTTCCTTCAAGTGCATGATCTTATCAAAGGTTTCAGCAGGAAGCATATTTTTCGTGATATCTTCCAGCATATCCGTCAAGATTTGAACTTCCTCTTGTACGACCGTTTTGTTACTATAATTTTCTAACTTTTGAAGAGACATTTTTTTCTCCTTGTTATCTATGTCTTAAAACTGTGCGTCGTATTCGCTAAAAAGTCGCGCACGCTTTTCACTGGCATCAATATTTAATACAAATGCTATGGCTACAGAAAGAACCAAGAGACTATTCCCCCCTTGCGAAAGGAAAGGGAAGGTTACTCCTGTTGAAGGAATCAAGCCTGATATACCTCCAATGTTAACAAATACCTGTATCAGAATCATGCCCCCAATACCTATTGCTACCATTGAGTTGAAAGGATCCCTTGCGCGAATTCCTACCAAAATGATTCGGAGAATTAAGAAGAATAGGAGAGCGAGAATAAGACTTGCTCCTACAAATCCAAACTCTTCGATGACAATCGAAAAGACAAAGTCTGTATGGGCTTCTGGTAGATAACCACGTTTTTCAATAGAATTTCCTAATCCCAGACCAAACCATCCTCCATTAACCATGGCATAGTAGGAATTGGCCAGCTGGTGTCCAGCTCCAGCCAGGTCATTAAAGGGGTTGAAAAAAGCACTGAACCGCTTGGCAACATAACCAAATACAGGAATTTTAGAGAATTTCTCAACACCGATTATCCGTATGGCTGTTAAGGAAATCATAGAGACACCAGCTAGTAAGCTCAGAATAGTTGTGAACCATCGATAAGCTATTCCACTGATAGTATACATGAGCAAGGATACCAAAATCAAGATAGTAGCATTTCCTAGGTCTGGGAAAATCGCCAAACTACCAATCATAACCAGTAGAACAAAACGCCAATCATTAAATGCTCGAGGAATCCACTGATTAAGGGTTAAAACTTGGAAGTCGTAAACAGCTATCTCATCCTGTTGTTTTGAAAAACGCTGTGCTAGATACCAGACAATGATAATTTTTAAATACTCTGCTGGTTGAATCGTTATTGGACCAACCTTGATCCAGCCATAGGCCCCATTGACAGGAATCCCAATTAAACGCGCTAGAGCTAGCAGTATCAGCTCAACAAACATGACGATGAAGATTAATCGCTCATTTCGCAGAAATCCTAATTTCAATTTATAAATCAAGGCAATTAAAAACAAACTGGCTATCCAGAAAATTCCTTGATTTCGAACCAGTTGCAGGGTGCTTTTTCCCTCTTGGATAAGAGTTGCACTAGTTGTCGAATAAACTACTATCAATCCTAGAACGGATAACAGTAAATAAGGAATCAAAATGGAATAATTCAGCAGGTGCCTTTTACTTATTTTCATATGTCACCTATCTATCGGAAAAATTATCTTATTTTCCCATATTATTTCTAGTTTTATAAGCTATTATACCATTTTTTAGCCTAGAAAAAAACTCTTACAGTATAAACATTCGAATTTTACCCAAGACAGGCTCATGATTAAAAATTCTTGAGTGACATCTTTACTCAATCTACAAATAGTTGAAAGTTACTTGAATTCGTTAAACTTTAATGTTCTTATTTCAGAAAATCAAAAACTACCTTCCTCTGTCTGGAAGGTAGTTCATTACTATCTTAGTTTGAGGCGCTACTGCTGCTGTCAGAAGTTGTTTCGCCTTTGATGTATTGTGTAAAGATATTTTGGAAAGCCTGGTCTTTAACTTTAATGTTGGCATCTTGTAATTCTTTACTAATAACACCTTGAACAAAGGTTGCATCATTTTGTTTTTGAGTCAAAATGATTGTTTTAAGTTTTTCTTTATAATCATCCAAGTTAGAAGATTTTTCTGACTTCTTCGTCAACTTAACAATGTAGAAACTACTTGTATAAGCTTGAGTTCCTGGAGCAGTGATAACATCTGAAATTCCGTTGACATCAAGCGCAAAAGCGGCTTTCTTAACTACGTCTGGTAATTCTGTTGATGCAGAGTCAAAGGTAATTTCTCCACCATTTTCTTTTGTCTTTTCGTCTGTAGAATTGTCTTTTGCAAGTTGTGCAAAGTCAGCTCCAGACTCTTTTGCTTTGGCAAGAACTTCCTTAGCCTTATCTTCACTATCAAGTTTAATAATTTGAGCCGTTACTTCTGGAGTATACTCTTCAAAAGCTTTTTTGTAGTTTTCATCTGTTAATTCAGATTCAGCGGCTTTCTTAACAGCATACTCAACTAATTTACTTGTACGAATTTGAGCTTTACGGCTTTCTGCAGTCATACCTGAACGAGCTAAAACTGTTTGATAGCTATCACCATATTTCTTTTGTTCTTCTGCAACTGCATCATCGACTTCTTTATCAGTAACTTCTGAACCATATTGTTTTTCAAAAACTTTTTGAATGGTCATATTCAGCAAGACTTGTTGTGCAGTCGCATTGTTTTTAACTTCTTCAAAGAATTGATGCTCAGTAATAACATCGCCCTTCATGCTAATCAAGTCAGTTCCTTCAGAACTGTTTGAACAAGCAGCCAAAGTGGCTACTGACAACAATGTGATGGCTCCTGCCATTAGTTTTTTCTTCATGTTTACTCCTTTTGTTCACTAAATAAAGGTTTACCTTATCTATTTTACCAAATTGTCTTAAAAATATCTGAAATCAATCAATATCAGGCAGTTCTACTTCTGCTTGATTTTTTCTCAGCATGAGAATTCCATCTCCAAGAGGAACCAAAGTAGCGGTTAATCCTGGATTGTCCAAAGTCGCATCAAAGAGTCGTTGCAAGCCACGATAGATGGTTCTTTGTCCTCGACGGACTTCCATGATATCCCTAGCAATATCTCCTCCTTGGAAAATATCATCTAAGACAACCACTCCACCTACTTCTAGGTGTTTGAGGATTTCTGGTAGAAAGATGATGTACTTGGACTTGGCAGAATCCATAAATACAAAATCATAGGTCTCTGTCAAGGTTGACAAGACATCTACCGCATCACCTTCTAAGAGAGTGATTTGTTTGCGTTGATCAAATTTTGCAAAATTTTCCTTGGCAAAACCAATCATCTCAGGATTTCGGTCAATAGTGGTGATTTTTGACTTGGGTGAATGTTCTGCCATCAAAAGTGCTGAAAATCCAATCGCCGTACCAATCTCTAAAATATTTTTTGGTTGCATGGTTTCCATGAGAAAACGGAAATAAGAAACCGTTTCATGAGGAATGATGGGAATATTTTCCTTGCGAGCGAACTTCTCTAATTCCTTGAGTGAGCCAGTCACCTGCTTTTGTCTGTGGCGCATGAACTCGACAATCTCATGCTTGACAACAGGACGTCGCATGTTATGATTGGCATTTTTACTATAAGACTCTACCATCTTAAGCTAGTCCCAATTTTTTAACTAGAGCTTCAAACTCATCCAAACGGCGTTCAAAGACTGCAAAGGCATCGTTGAGGTAATCTTCTTTTTCCATATCAACACCCGCTTTACGCATGATATTGAGTGGATAGTCTGACTTCCCTGCTTTGAGGTAGTCAATATAGCGATCACGATCCTCTTGGCTACCATGAACAATCTTTTCAGCCAAAGCTGAAGCTGCTGCAAAGCCTGTTGAATATTGATAGACATAGTAGTTATAGTAGAAATGAGGAATTCGAGCCCACTCATACTGGATTTGAGGATTGTCTTCCTTGCTCAAACCATAATATTCTTGGTTCAAGTCAGCATAGAGTTTGTTTAAGAACTCGCTTGTCAAAACTTCACCATTTTGGTCAGCTTGGTGAATAGCATGTTCAAATTCAGCAAATTGAGTTTGGCGGAAGACTGTTCCACGGAAACCATCTAGGAAGTTGTTGAGAATTGCAAAGCGTGTTGCATCGTCTTGAACTTCTTGCAATAATTTTTCTGTCAGGATGTTTTCATTAGTAGTTGAAGCAATTTCTGCCAAGAAGATTGAGTAATCTCCGTATACATAAGGTTGTGTTTCACGCGTATAGCTAGAATGCATACTGTGACCTGTCTCATGTACAAGAGTGAAGAGATTATCCAAGTTATCTTGCCAGTTAAGGAGCATGAAGGCGTTGGTATCATAAGAACCGCCAGAATATGCACCTGAACGCTTGCCTTGATTTTCATACACATCAATCCAGCGTTCGCTGAAGGCACGTTTAACACGGCTCAAGTAATCCTCACCAAGAACTGCCAAAGCATCTTCTGCTTTCTTCAAGGCTTCTTCATAAGTAAAGCTGTATTCCACTGAAGACAATGGTGTATAGACATCGTACATTTTGAGGTCTGGAATACCAAGAATTTTTGAGCGAAGAGCCAGATAACGATGCAATAATGGCAAGTGCTTACGAACAGCAGATACTAGATTGTCATAAACACTTTCTGGCACAAAGTTTGCCGCAAGAGCTGCTTCACGCGCACTCTTGTAATTACGAACCTTAGCACGATAGTTTTGCACTTTAACATTGGTCTGCAAGGTTTTAGCGTAAGTGTGCTGGTATTGCTCATAGGTAGAGTAAAGGGCTTCATAAGCTCCACGACGAACCTCACGATTCTTAGATTCTACCAAGCGCATATAAACGCCGTGTGACAATTGAACTTCATTTCCATCTTCATCTTGAACATATGGAAAGACGATATCTGCATTATCTAAAATAGCAAAGGTTTCACTAGCAGCCCCGAAGATTTCACCAGCACCTGCAAGCAATTCTTCTTCACGTTGTGAAAGGACATGGTCCTTATTTTGCAAGAGTTTATCAAAGAAGTGTTTATAAGGCTGGAGTTTTGGTTCTTCTGATAAGAAGTTTTGATACTGGTCTTCTGTGATTGCCATAAATTCTGGCTCATAGAAAGAGAAGGCCTGTTCAAGTTGACTGTACAAAGTCATTGCTTTTGCATAATATTCTTGATACTTAGCTTCACGAGTATCTTGGTCATTTTTCATATGTGCATAAACATAGAGTTTTTCGACTTGACGTTCCATATCAAGAGAAAATTCAGTAATTTCAAGCAAACTCTTTGCACTATCCAAAAGATGCCCTTCATACTGAGTGGCTGTTTGTACTTTTTCATTCAGCTGTTTTAAAGCTTCTTCCCATGCTTGATCTGTCGCATAGATTGTCGATAGATCCCATGTATCTTTTTCATTTATTTCATTTCGTTGTAATACCATAAGTTTCCTCCATCCTTTCTATTTTACCATATTTTTTAAGAAATATTGCTGATAAAAGGCAGGTGGATAAAGCTTTTGTGTGTCAATTTTGGGATTTAGTTGATAATAAGCCTGAAAATTATCGTAATAGCCCTGTAAATCTACAGTTATCTGACAAAATAGACCATTTTCTATCGGCCTTACTTGAGGATACCAGTCCGGATGCTTCAGGTTCAAAAGGTTCTCCCCTCTCAAGTAGGCCTGAGCTTGTTGCTTCATCCAATTGGGATTTTGATAGTAGAGTTGTTTTTGAATGTAATGACAAATGTTCTTATCTTGTTCAACCGAAAAAGTGGTAAGATTTTGTTGATGATAAGGAGTCCGTAATATTTCTAGAAGATTTCCTTTGTCATAAGAAAATTCCTTGACCTGATAATGGAGTTTCCCTTTCAAATCTTGGTGAAGGAGATACTTAAGTCTTAAAACTTGTTTTTTATGGTCTAACTCCCAAATATGAAAGCCCATATTATTACTGAAGTAAAGAAAATCTCTCTGAAGTTTAGTTAGACGCTCTCTTAACCAGAGCTTTTTTCCTAGTAGCCAAAGAACTTGAATTCCCAAACTTCGATAACCATTGCTTCTATCCCTCAAAAGGTCACATGAAATGGGACTGCACTGAATTTCTAGAGCTAGTTGTTTATTGATAAAGATATCTGCAATTTGCTTCAATTCAGGTATCAGGCATTCCACCTCTACCTTAGCATTCTTCTTAGCCCAATAAAACAGACTTTTCTTATTTTCTAGGTGTTCTGGTCCTTCATTTTCATGAAAAAAATCACATTTTTTGAGACTTTCATGAGCGAAATGTGCACGTACGTTTTTTCCTTTCCTCAAGCGGACACTCGTTTCACAAGCTGGACAATAATAAGCTTGCTTCTTTACTTCATCCTCTAAAGCGCTGATTAAATCCCCATTTTTATCCCTTGCTAGAAACATAAAACCTCCTTTTCTACTTTATTCGAAAAAGATAAGAAAAAGGCTGAGAAAACCAGCCTTTCCATTATATTTTTAGAATAATCCTTTAATCTAGCTCATATTTTATGCTTCTTGATCTGTTTTTGTAACATGGGAATCAGATTTGAAATTTGATCTTGTTTAATCACCAACACACCGTACTCTTGACAGCGATGGTTATATACGGGATTGATTTTTCCAGAGCAAACAATTAATTTCAAACAAGTTTCACCAGCAAAATGATTGGCATATACCTCTAGTTCATTAATAGCTTCTACAGACAAGTCTGTCATTTTACAAGATATAAAAATAATGGATTGACCTTTACGGAGGACAACATCAATTTCATTTTGTACATTATCAACTTCAGGGAAAATACCATTCCAGTCAATTTCTGCCCCTATCATACATTCATCAAAATACTCTGACTCTATCGCTAAAAGATAGAGATATAATTCTAAAATATGACCTTTAGTGCGACAGAGTAATTGTGCCTCAGAGTTAGAAAAAGTGTAACTAATATGTTCGGAACTTTCCTCATCAATATGAATCAAGTTAGCTTCTGTTAGTAGAGGAAGCATTGATTCTGGATAAGAGTACCTTTTTCCGTTACTTTCCAAAACTTTTACTGTTTCAGCATGAAAATCAATTGTTTTAGCTAATGCAAAGAATTGAGTAATCTGATACCATTGCTCTGGGTTTAAAATTGCATAGCTGGCTAGTTTTTTGATGGTAATCATTTGTTTCGGACTATATTTAGGTTGTTTCGATTTGATGAGTTTGCCACCCCGTAAGGCCATCAACTGTTCAATGGTCAGATCAGGAATTACTAACTCTTCCTTTTCCACCTTCCCCATCTTCCATTTGAATTGTTTTCCTTGCTCAATATCAATTGCAACAATCGGTAATTGCTTTTCCAAACCATACTGATACAGAAAAATAGCTAATATCGAATCTCCTCCAAAAACATCTAAGGTCACTGAATCATAGTTAGTCAAGAAAAGATTCAAATCGTCCGTAATCTTATCTAGGCTTATTTGCCGAAAATGCACTTGTTTTACATGGGAAACTTGATTCAGCAAAAAATGTTTCAAGGACAACCTTTCTTCTTCTGTAATTTTTTTCAGGGAGAGAAATAGAACCTCATCACAATCACAAATAAAAGTCTGATAAACATTTTTCTCGATGGTGTGATGATCAAAAAGTTCGACTAAAAGACTCGGCATGTCGCTACCTCCCTATTAAAGACTTATTAGTAGTATGAAAATTTAAAATTTCTTATTGTAAACTTCATAGAAATACGGGTTAAGAGATTGTCTTTAGCATTTTCTACACATCTAGTATAGCATAATTCAGTTGATTGGCCCTCAAGTCTTTATATAAAAAAACGAATAGAAATTGATAGCTTTTCTATTCGTTTTAAAATTTTATTTTATCTTTTTAGCCAACATAGTAGCAAATCGTAGTTGGATACGATTGCCATTTTCATCACGACGGTGCAAATGACCAGGATTTTCATTATACTTAACCAATTCCCAGTCCTGGTAGTAATTTGCTAATTCCCCCTCTTTAAAGGTAAAGGGAAAATTCACTGAACAAGGATAATCTTCCGTATCCATGGCACAAACAATCAAATTGTAGCCACCAATAGAGGTTTGTTCCTGCATGTTTCGGATAATAGCAGGAATACGATCTGCTTGTAAAAACATGAGCACAACTGTCGATACGATAAAATCGTAAGTTTGTCCTATGCTAGCTGAATTGATATCGTAGAGACCGACAGGCATCTCTAAATCTTCTTGCTCTACGATACTTTGCAAGATTTCAAGGGATAACTCATTTTGATCTACAGCTGTGACATCAAATCCATGTTGAGCTAGAAAGAGTGCGTTTCTTCCTTGACCACATCCTAGGTCTAGTGCCTTACATGGCTTGACCGTCTGCATAGCTTCTAAAACCTCCGAATGAACTGGATTCGTATTGTATTTCTTAGGGAAATAATCCTCAGGTTTACAATAAAATTCCAAGTACCATTCTACATCATCTGTAGCAGCTTCTACACGGTGCCAGGCTTGAGGCTGAACCATGGGATTATTGGCACCCTCTTCAAAGAGGTGCTCAGCTATAACTTCCTCCTCCTCAGTCAATTCAATAAACTTAAGAGCCCCTTTTAATACGGTAATCTTCCCCCAGGTTCCAACCTTAGTATTGTGTTTTCTTTGAACAGCTTCAGGCATGGTTGCTTTATTCCAGACAGGCATGCGTTTGTAGGCAACTAGTTTTTCCATATTCTTCACTCTTTCTATCGGTGGTTAACAGCTTTCATGACACGCGCAATATCACGATCTTGCTCACGACGTTTGATAGACTCCCGTTTGTCATAGTCGTGCTTCCCTTTTGCAAGCCCTAAAAGAAGCTTGGCATATCCATCTTTGATGTAGACTTTAAGTGGAACCAGAGTCATTCCGGTCCCTTTTGTTTCTTGC
This sequence comes from uncultured Streptococcus sp., assembly GCA_963530385.1. Lineage (GTDB taxonomy): Bacteria > Bacillota > Bacilli > Lactobacillales > Streptococcaceae > Streptococcus. The sequence goes on from CAUSCX010000004.1 coordinate 36,347, forward strand.
TCCAACTTCTGGATTTGCTTTTTATGAAGGAGAAGTTTACGACGACGTTCTGGTTCCTGATTCCAGATATTGCCTTCCTCATAAGGTGCGATATGGACATTACTAAGCCAAACTTCCCCATTCTTAACCTGGGCAAACCCATCTTTCAGATTGATGCGGGCTGCTCGAACACTCTTGATTTCTGTTCCTGTCAGGACCATTCCTGCTTCTAGCGTATCAACGATTGTATAGTCGTGGTGCGCCTTTTTATTTTGCGCGACGACCTTTCCCTCGCCCTTTGCCATGCTTGGCTCCTTTCTTTGCTACTTCCTTATAAAAAGGTTTCTTGCTCTTTTTCTTTTTATCTTTTGGAGAATGCTTGCGCTTATCACTTGAGCGACTAGCTTTTCTCTTGTCTTCTTTCTTATCTGAACGACAACCTCTATCCTTACGACCAGACTGTTTCAATCCTTTCTCAATGACATCAAATTCGCTTGGAATAAAGGAGAAATCAATCTCACCAGTCATCTTATCTGCTTTTTCAACTCGAATGCGTATCTGCTGTCCCACACGGAAAGTAATTCCTGATTTCTCCCCACGAAGGGTTAAATCACGTTCGTTAAAATGATAAAACTCAGGTAGATTGGTAATGTGAATCAAGCCTTCAACTGTATTTGGCAATTCAACAAAAAGACCAAATTTAACAATACTTGAAACAACTGCATCATACTCTTCACCCACAAATGCTTCCATATACTCAGCTTTTTTCATAGCTTCAACTTCACGTTCAGCCTCAATAGCTCTGCGCTCACGATTTGAAGACTGGGTCGCAATCTCTGGAATCACTTGTTCAAAATGCTCCGCCACTTCCTTAGAACGTCCATAGTCGCGAATCATTCGGTGAACCAAGAGGTCCGGATAACGACGAATTGGACTAGTAAAGTGAGTGTAATAGTCCGCAGCAAGTCCATAGTGACCATGATTATGCTCAGAATAACGAGCTTGTTGCATAGAGCGGAGAAGCATCATTGATAATACATCTGCATAAGGCTCTCCTTCAACAGCACTCATGATGTCTTGAAGGGCTTCCTGACTAATCTCACCGGCAGTCCCATAAATGCGCAAGCCAAAACTAGAAGCATAATCAATAAATTTCTGAACTTTTTCAGCTTTAGGTTCCTCATGGATTCGATAGATGAAAGGTAGATCAAGCTTGCTAAAATGCTCAGCAACTGTTTCATTAGCCATCAGCATAAAGGACTCAATCATACGTTCAGCGACACCACGTTGACGAAGAACAATATCAACTGGCTTGCCTTTTTTATCGACTAAAATCTTAGCTTCATTGGTATCAAAATTGAGGGCTCCACGCTTAATCCGCATACCTTCAAGAATTTCATGAAGCTTGGCCATTAACTCGATACTAGGAACGATTTTCTTATACTCTTGTCTCTTCTCCTCATCACCTGCTAGAATGTCATTGACATCACTATAGGTCATACGGAAACTGGTCTTGATAACAGTCTGCGTAATCGTATAATTACGAACACGACCATGTTTATCAATCTCCATAATAGCAGATTGAGTCAAGCGGTCTACTTGAGGATTGAGGGAACAGATACCATTTGAAAGGCGCTCTGGAAGCATTGGAACTACACGGTCTGTCACATATACAGAGGTCGCACGATTGAGGGCTTCTTTGTCAAGAGCAGAACCCTCTGTCACATAGTAAGAGACATCAGCGATATGAACTCCAAGTTCAAAATTTCCATTCTTCAATGGCTTGATGTGAACAGCATCGTCTAAGTCCTTAGCATCGGCTCCATCTATGGTAAATGTAATTTCATCTCTCAGGTCCAGACGGCCTTCCATATCCTTCTCTGATGGTGCATCTGGCACACTTTCAGCTTCTTTGAGAACTGCCTCTGGAAACTCTGATACAATATCCATAGATTCCAAGACCTCAAGGACATCAATCCCTACATCTGTAGAATGTCCAACCACATCTAAGACACTGGCAACAAAGAAATCGTGTTTCTTACTTGGATACTTATCAATAAAGACCTTGAGAACTTCTGTGCCTTCCAATTGAATAGCTGGCTTTTTAACATAGATTGGTTGACTAATTTTTTGATTTTTTGAACGGATATAGCCCGCATACTTGGGCTTTTCCTCATCGATAACGATTTGCCCAACAACTGTCGTTAGACTGTGCTCTAGGATGTCGATAATCTTTGCTTCTGCAGCAGTTCCTTTGTTACGGTCAGCAACTTTCTTAATGACAACTTCAACAGTATCGCCATCAATGGCATAGTTAACATCACTTTTTCCAACAAAAAGATCGTCTTCTTCGCCTTCAAGACTTATAAAACCGAACCCATTTTTATGGGCATGGAAAATTCCTTTCAGGGTAATCTCATGTTTTTTCTTCTGTTCTAGGGTTAAACTACCATCTTCTTCAAAGCGAATCTGGTGCTTACGTTCCATCAAGGAAAGAGTTTTGATTAACTCACGGAAGTCCTTTGAACCATCCTTTCCGAGAGTTTGTGCCAAGTCATTTACAGTAACTCGTCCTTTTTCTTGTATATATTCTTTTATTCTATCTTTCATGTTTTCTTTCTAGATTTTTTAAATTCCTTTTACTGTAAAACCTTCTCAAACATCATTTAATACTTAATAAAAATCAAAGAGCAAACTAGAAAGCTAGGCGCAGGTTGCTCAAAACACCGTTTTGAGATTGCAGATAGAAGCTGACGTGGTTTGAAGAGATTTTTGAAGAGTATAAAAATAAAAATAGGCAAAGACCCAGTCCCGCCCATTATTTTCTTATCTACTTGATAATACCGTCAATGCTAAGGCAATGGCTAGCCAGAAAAAGACTAAAATTCCTGTCAAACGTTGCATCACAGCTTCAAAACCGCGTGCTTTGCTACGTTCAAACAAATCACCTGCACTGGCATCAAATACATTGCTAGATTGGTTTTTAGTTGGTTGCATGAAAATTGCAATCACAATCACAACAGATAATACTAATAGAATGGTTAATAATAGGTTATACATATCAAACTCCTTAAAATCCCTATTATTCTACCATAATTTCTACTTAGATTCAAGATGTAGAGTCACTTTTCTTTCTTTTGGGCAATACTTTAAGACCTCAATCTTGTCTGGATGGGTTTTGGAGTTTTTACTGGTTAGATAATTGATGCTGCTACAAGAGGAGCATTTGAGATTGATTTTTACTCGCACTAGATTTCCTTCACTTTTAATAATGTTTTAAATTGGATAAGGTTAAATAAACAACTGAGAGCTACACAAAGAGCTGTTGCATAAAATACTGAATGATAGCCAAATTGTCCCGCTACTGCTGATCCTGCTAAGGGACCTATCACTCCTCCTAGATAAAAGAAGACTTGATTAAAGGCAAATACCCTTGAAATGCCAACTTTAGGGGTCATTTTGCTTAGGAGAGCATTGACACCAGGTATCAGAGCTCCCGTTCCCAGACCAAATAGAAAACGATAGAAGCCTAATTGGAATGGACTAGTCGCATTTGCACATAATAGATATATGAAAACTGAATATACCTGACCTACGACAAGTAGTCGATGATTGCCCACTTTATCACCTAATTTACCCATGATACCTGCGCTCATCATACTTGAAAATCCCATGCTGGATACAATCAAACCAGAGACAAAGAGAAGATTCTCTTTCTGTCCCAAATCTCGTACATAAAGGGCAAGGATGGGACCAATAGATTGGGCAGCAAATTGAATCACAAAGCTAGTTAGAAATAGATTTATCAGGAGAAAAGGATATTTAACAGAAGTAAAGAGCTCTTTTGTAGGCAGTGCTTTTTCTTTTGGCAATGGTTGAAAGTTTTCTTTGATAAAAAGAATGGTTAAGATAGCTGCCAAGAACAGGAAACTACCAACCAATAAAAAGACATTTCGAATTCCAAAAATTTCGGCAATAAAACCCGCCTACAAATGGACCGGTCAGAGTTCCAGCGACAACACCAGTTGATAAAGTTCCTAGAGCGTATCCCGACCTATCTTTGGGAACTTGACTTGCAATTAAAGCTGTCGCATTAGGTACAAATCCTGTAAAAACTCCATTAAGAAACCGTAAGAACAAGAGCCAGAAAACATTTGGAACAAAGGCCAGACCACCCATAGTGATGGTCATGGCTAGACCTGCTCGTATCATCATAGGTTTTCGACCATACTTGTCTGCCAATATTCCCCAAATTGGTGATACAAAGGCTGCAGAAATGGCTGAGACTGATATAGCTAAACCTGAATAAAAGGCAACTTGATCCCCTTCAATTCCTAACTGTTCGACAAAAATAGGCATGAAAGGAACAACGAGAGAAATGCTGGCTCCTGTTAAAAAACAACCAAACCAAGCAATACGAAGATTATCCTTCCAACTAATCTCTTGCATGGACATCGCCTCCTTCAAGTAAGGTCACTACTTGACTCAAAAGCTGCTCTCGACTGCCATTATTGTCTAATATATAAGAAGCAAATTTCTTCTTTTCTTCTAAAGGCCACTGTGAAGCTAAACGAGTTTTAGCTGACTCTTGGGATAACTGATCACGGTTCATTAAGCGATCCAGCTGGGTATCTCGCCTTACATAAACTAGCCAAGTTTCATCGAACCATGAAGCATAGTCCTGTTCAAAAAGCAATGGAATATCCATGAAAAATATGTCCTCAGTCTGAGCGAACTTGTCTCTCAAAGAGCCCAATTCTTCACGGATGATTTGTCCTTGAGTCTGTTTAGACCATTCTCTCTCCTCATAGTTAGAAAAGATAAGACTGGCAAGTAATGGACGATTCAGTTCCCCATCTTCTAAAAGGACTTTTTCACCGAAATGCGCTACTAAAATCTGATAAAGGCGACCACCAGGTTTTTGAAGTTGGTGAACAAGAGCATCAGCATCTACCACTTCAAACCCTTTTTGTCTTAGAAAATTTGTGACAGTGGACTTACCTGACGCAATACCACCAGTGATTCCGATTATTTTTCCCATCACTTTCTCCTTTGACATTTTGGACAAAAATGGGTTCCACGACCACCGAGTTGAATTTTTTCGATGATGGCTCCACAACGAGAACATGCCTCTCCAGTCTTATCATAGACCTGATGAAAGTCCTGCATGGTCCCATCCTCGCCAAAAGCATTGGTATAGGTGCGAATGGTTGAACCGCCTTTCTCGACAGCCTGGCTCAAAACAGCAATGGTCTGGTCATGAATGGCAGTCGCTTCATCTGCGGTCAAAGTCTGTGAAGGTCTTTCCGGATGAACTTTCGCTCTCCAGAGAACTTCATCCACGTAGATATTCCCCAATCCAGCAACCAAAGTCTGGTCGAGAAGATGCGATTTGATTGGTTTTTTAGATTTCTTCAAGGCACATCTAAAAATCTCTAAGTCAAAATCCTGTTCAGTAGGTTCTGGTCCAAGCTTTTTAGATAGAAAGTAAGCTTCTAGAAGTTCAGGAGCAAGCAATTCCATAGTCCCAAACTTGCGGACATCCTCATAAACAAGCGTACCACCATCTTCAAAGTGGATAAAAACATGGGCATACTTGCGTTCAGGGACTTGGTCTGGGTAATAAAAATACTTGCCTTCCATTCGCAGATGCGAAATCAAGACCTTGTCTGTCAAATAAAAAAGTAAATATTTCCCACGGCGCCCCATCGATTGAAGCTCTTGACCATGTAATTCTTTCTGAAACTGATCCAAATCTGTCTTAATCATCTTGGGATAACGAATATCAAGACTAGCAATCTTCTTCCCTAAAATCAGTTTTTCAAGACCTCGTCGAACCGTTTCGACTTCAGGTAATTCAGGCATAACTCCTCCTTCTCTAAAAACAAGAAGCAGGCTACTGCCCACCTCTTCTTAATATTCTTTTTCGTTATAGCCAAAGTCAGCCAAATCTAGCTTCTTATCTCGCCAGTTTTTCTTAACCTTGACCCAAGTTTCTAGGAAGACCTTGTCTCCTAGCATAAGCTCGATATCACGACGGGCCATAGTCCCAATTTTCTTGAGCATGGCACCACCTTTACCGATGACAATCCCTTTTTGGCTATCACGTTCGACCATGATAGTTGCTCGAATATGAACCTTGTCTGTATCCTCGTCTCGTTTCATAGAGTCCACCACTACTGCAACTGAGTGTGGAATTTCTTCACGAGTTAAGTGTAAGACCTTTTCACGAATCATCTCAGAAACCAAGAAACGCTCTGGATGGTCTGTGATTTGATCTGCTGGGAAATACTGGAAACCTTCCTCAAGGTTTTCACTGAGAATATCGATTAGACGAGAAACGTTATTTCCCTGAAGAGCTGAAATAGGAACAATTTCCTTAAAGTCCATCTGATTGCGGAAATCATCGATTTGAGCCAAGAGCTGGTCTGGATGAACCTTGTCAATTTTATTGACCACCAAAATTACAGGAACCTTAGCCGCCTTGAGTCGTTCGATAATCATATCGTCACCCTTACCACGCGCCTCATCTGCTGGCACCATGAAAATTACGGTGTCCACTTCACGAAGGGTGCTATAGGCAGACTCTACCATGAAATCTCCGAGTGCTGTTTTAGGTTTGTGAATGCCTGGCGTGTCGATAAAGACAATTTGCTCCTTATCAGTCGTGTAGATCCCCATGATTTTGTTGCGCGTTGTCTGCGCCTTATCACTCATGATGGCAATCTTTTGCCCCATAACGTGATTTAAAAAAGTTGACTTCCCAACATTGGGACGTCCTAAAATGGCTACAAAGCCTGATTTAAATGTCATAATTTCCTCTTACTGTTTAAAATAATAAATCCCAAATCCGTGGGAGAAAGATGAGTGCACCTGTCAAAGCGGCAAAAAGTGAGACTACAAGCACGGCACCTGCTGCCATGTCCTTAGCTTTCTTTGCCAACATAGAAAAGTGATAGTGACTAGCCAAATCTACTACATTTTCAATAGCTGAATTAATAATCTCAAAAGCTACTACCATGAAAATGCTCAAAAGCAGAAATAACCATTCGATTCGTGACACCTGAAAAACAAAACCTGCAAGGACAACTATTAGAGCCGTCACTGCATGCTTTCTCATATTACGTTCTTCCTTAATCGCAGTAAAAATCCCTGTAATGGCAAATTCTAAACTGGATATTAGGTCACGATTTTTCCATTTTCGTTTATTGTCTTGTGAGTCCATAGGCTGTCAAAATTTCTTCTTGTAAACCGAACATCTCCGCTTCTTCCTCGGGAGTGTAGTGATCATAGCCGTTAATGTGTAAAAAGCCGTGCACTGCCAAGAAGCCCATTTCACGCTCAAAACTATGACCGTACTCCTCAGCTTGCTCATGTGCCTTATCAATGGAAATGAAAAGCTCACCGATATAAGCATCAAATTCTGACATCATATCTGCCAAGTCGGGATCATTTTCCAGATCTTCCTCATCAAAGGCAATCTCTAACTCCGGCTTATATTCAAGACTGATGACATCTGTTGGACGATCGGTATCACGAAACTCTAGATTGAGTTCATGGCTTCGTTCGTTGGTCACAAATGTGACCGCCATTTCCTTGTCTTCTTTTCCAATTTTTTTTGCAGCAAATTCTAAAATTTCCTGTGTTTGTTCTAGTATTTCTTTTGAAACTTGTCCAGTTTCATCTACCATTTCAATATACATGTGCTTCTCGATTCTCTTTACTTGGCTTTATTATATCACATTTCTATGATTTTATTCTACCTTTTTGATATAATACTATGGAATACATTCACGAGGAGAGAACCATGTCATTTGATGGATTTTTTTTACACCACATGGTTGAGGAATTGCGAACTGAGTTACTAAATGGGCGCATTCAAAAAATTAATCAACCCTTTGAACAAGAACTGGTCTTGCAAATCCGTAGCAATCGTAAAAGTCATCGTTTGCTCCTGTCTGCCCATCCAGTTTTTGGACGCATCCAGTTAACAGAGTCCACCTTTGAAAATCCTGCTCAGCCATCTACTTTTATTATGGTATTGAGAAAGTACCTTCAAGGAGCAGTTATTGAGTCAATTGAGCAGATCGAAAATGATCGTATCGTGGAAATCACGGTTTCCAATAAAAACGAGATTGGGGACCATATCCAGGCCACACTCATCATCGAGATTATGGGGAAACACAGTAATATTCTACTTGTAGATAAGTCTAGTCACAAAATCCTTGAAGTTATCAAGCATATCGGTTTCTCTCAAAATAGCTACCGCACCTTATTACCTGGTGCTACTTATATTGCTCCTCCAGGTACAGAGGCTCTCAATCCTTTTACCATCAAGGATGAAAAATTGTTTGAAATCCTACAAACACAGGAATTGACAGCTAAAAACCTTCAAAATCTCTTTCAAGGTTTGGGAAGAGATACAGCAACCGATTTAGAAAAACAACTGCTTAATGATAAACTAGCCACTTTCCGGAACTTCTTTAGACAAGAAACCAAACCTTGCCTAACAGATAAATCCTTTTCTTGTGTGCCTTTGTCAACTAAAATTGAAGGACATTTTTCAAGCTTATCTCAACTTCTTGATGTCTATTACAAGGATAAAGCAGAACGTGACCGTGTGAAACAACAGGCTAGCGAACTCATTCGACGTGTTGAAAACGAACTACAAAAAAATCGTCAAAAACTAAAGAAACAAGAAAAAGAACTTCTGGCCACTGAAAACGCAGAAGAATTTCGGCAAAAAGGTGAGTTACTAACCACTTTCCTTCATCAAGTTCCCAATGACCAAGATCAGGTCATTTTGGAAAACTACTACACCAACCAGCCTATCACGATTGCACTTGATAAGGCACTAACGCCAAACCAAAATGCTCAACGCTACTTCAAACGCTATCAGAAATTAAAAGAGGCTGTTAAATACTTGACTGACCTGATTGAAGAAACTAAGGCAACCATTCTCTATCTGGAAAGTGTAGAGACAGTTCTCAATCAAGCCGGGCTCGATGAAATTGCTGAAATTCGTGAAGAATTGATCCAAACAGGATTTATCCGCAGAAGACAAAGGGAAAAAATCCAGAAACGACAGAAACCTGAGCAGTATCTAGCTAGTGATGGAAAAACAATCATCTATGTGGGGCGCAATAACTTACAAAACGAGGAATTGACCTTTAAAATGGCCCGTAAAGAAGAACTCTGGTTCCACGCAAAGGATATTCCTGGAAGTCACGTTGTTATCTCAGGCAATCTCAATCCTACTGATGAGGTTAAAACAGACGCTGCAGAACTTGCAGCCTACTTCTCTAAGGGACGTCTCTCCAATCTCGTTCAGGTGGATATGATTGAAGTTAAAAAACTCAACAAACCAACTGGTGGAAAACCTGGTTTTGTCACCTATACTGGGCAAAAGACCCTCCGTGTTACACCCGACCCTGAAAAAATTCAGTCCATGAAAATCAAATAAGTCTTGTATACTGGTGGGTTGTTACTGCTATAGACTCAATTAAAAATGGGAGGCGCGTTCAATGCTACGGCATATTAAATCTATTTTAACCATTATATTCGGAGCTGCCATTTATGCCTTCGGACTCACGTATTTTGTTGTGCCCCACCACTTATTCGAGGGTGGAGCAACGGGAATCACCTTGATTACCTATTATCTCTTTAACATCCCTATCTCCGTGATGAACCTCATCATCAATATCCCATTATTCATTTTAGCCTGGAAAATATTTGGTGCAAAGACCCTATACAGCAGCCTACTTGGTACTATTTCCTTATCCATTTGGCTAGCAATCTTTGAAAAGATTCCTCTCAGCTTTAATCTTGAGGGAGATCTGGTCATCGTGGCTTTAGTTGCGGGTGTTCTTTTGGGTCTTGGTCTAGGTATTATCTTCAATGCTGGTGGTACCACTGGTGGAACAGATATCGTTGCTCGAATTCTGAACAAGTACACCAATATCTCCGTGGGGAAATTACTCTTTGCACTAGACTTCCTCATCTTAATGCTCATTTTAATTATCTTCCAAGACCTTCGTCTCGTTACTTATACACTTCTATTTGACTTCATCGTCTCAAGAGTTATTGACTTGATTGGTGAAGGCGGATATGCTGGAAAAGGTTTTATGATTATCACACAAAAGCCTATGGAAGTCGCAGATAAAATCAATGAAGAGTTAGGTCGAGGTGTCACCTTCATATCTGGACAAGGTTACTACAGTCAAAAAGATTTAAAAATTATCTACTGTATCGTAGCAAGGAATGAAATGATTAAGATGAAAGAACTGATTCATACGATCGATCCTAGAGCCTTTATTACCATCACTGAAGCTCACGAAATTCTAGGAGAAGGCTTCACCTTTGTAAAAGAAGAAACTTCCTAACACATAGACAACAAAAATAGTAACTTCGAATTTGAAGTTACTATTTTTTGATGATAAAAACGGAAGAAGCAAATCTTCCGTTTTACAAATCATTATTTTTCAGCTGTAAGTGCAGCCATTGTGATGTAGTTATATGGTTTGTTGAAGTGTGGCAAGAAGAATAGATCTGTCAAAGCCAATTTTTCAATTGTAACATGTTCTTGGATAGCCAATGAGAACATGTGGATTCCCATGCTGATAGCTGAATCACGAGATACCATTTGAGCACCAAGGATTTCACGGCTGTCTTTATCAAAGACAATCTTGATTGCTACTTCATAGTTGTCATGTTTCATAAATTCTGGTTTTTGAAGATCGTTGAAGCCTGTTTCAACAGCATTGTATCCTGCTGCTTTAGCTTTTTCAAGAGTCAAACCAGTTGAAACCATGTGAAGACCATAGATAGAGATACCGTTTGATCCTTGAACACCGATTCCTTCAAGTTCATGTCCACAAGCATTGTAAGCACCTACGATACCAGTACGTACAGCATTTGATGCAAGAGCGATGTAGCTAGTGTCTTTACGAGCGTTGTCATAAACAGTCGCACAGTCACCCACAGCGAATACTCCTGGAAGTGATGTTTCTTGTTTCTTGTCTACAAGGAAGGCACCGTTGCGGAAAAGTTCAATCTTGCCATCAGCAAGAGCTGTGTTAGGACGGAAACCAACTGCAAGAACAACCATGTCAACATCGAATGTTTCTTTGTCAGTGATCAAGCGTTCAACTTTACCGTCACCTTCGATAGCTTTAACAGTTTGTCCAAGTGCCAAACGGATGTTGTGGTCTTCCAAGTTCTTAGCCATCAATTGAGTGAAGTCTTTGTCATAGTAACCGTTCAAGACTGTGTCTACGATGTCAACAAGGACAACTTCTTTTCCAAGACGTTCGAATGCTTCAGCAAGCTCAACACCGATGTATCCACCACCGACAACAGCGATATGCTCAAGATGTTTGCTCTTGTCAGCAAGTTTGTTGATCACTTCTTCAGCGTTTTGGTACAATTTAACGAATTGTACATTTTCAAGAGTTGCTTTGAATTCGCGGTTACCTTTAACAATTTCTACACCTTCGATTGGTGGTAAAATTGGAGTTGAACCAGTCGCAAAGATCAATTTTTCGTATGATTCTTTGTGTTCTTTTCCATCAACTTCAGCAGTTACAACTTTATTATCATAGTCAATTGAAAGAACTGGTGAGTTCATGTAAACTTTAGCACCTTTTGCTTCCAATTTTTCTTTATCTGAGTAGAAGAGACCTTCTGGACCATCGATTTGCTCACCAATCCAAAGCGCCATTCCGCAACCAAGGAATGAAATGTTTGAGTTTTGGTCAAATACAACGATTTCGTTTTCGTTTCCAAAGTTATCCAACATTGTGTTGATACATGCAGTTCCAGCGTGGTTAGCACCCACGACTACAATTTTACTCATAAGATAATTCCTACCTTTAATTTTTATTTACCTTTCTAGTATATCATTATCTGGGAACGTTTACAAGTTTTTTGACTAGTTTACTGTTTTTTTGAAATTTTTTTGAAATATATATTGATTTATTTTCAACCTTTTCAAAGTTTTTTGCACATTTTTTATTTATTCAAGCATATTTCTTGACTTTTTGTAAAAAATAATTTGTGAAAACGCTGACTTTATGATATTCTATTTATATGGAAATGAAATATAAATCTTCAGATTGCTTTCATATCTGGATTTACAACTATTTCCAATTGATTTGAAGGGAGTTGATTTTTTGCCTGTCAGTTCATTATCTGAACGGTTAATGGGAACTACGATTACTATTTCCTTGGTACATGAACAAGCGGATAATCTTCTCCGTCAAGCTTTTGATTTGCTCAAGGAACTTGAATTTCGATTTAATGCGAATAGCACCGAATCGGAATTGATGGAAATTAACTATCAGGCGGGAATTGCCCCAGTTAAGGTCCATCCTGATTTGTTTGAACTGATTTCTTTAGGATTAGAACACAGTCTAGCTCCTGGAAGTCATCTCAATATCAGCATTGGTCCCTTGGTACAAACCTGGCGTATTGGTTTTTCCGATGCAAAAGTTGCTAGTCCTGAAGAAATTTCTTCGGTTTTACCATTGATAGATCCCCGTTTTATCAAGCTTGATTCAATTGATTCTACTGTTTTTTTAGAAAAAAAAGGGATGAAAATTGACTTAGGTTGCTTAGCAAAGGGGTATAACGCAGATAAGGTTGCTACTTTCTTAAAAGAAAATGGCGTCACTTCTGCTCTTATCAATCTAGGAGGAAACATCCTTACCATTGGAAACAACCAATCAAAAGATGATCGACCGTGGCAGATTGGTATTCAAGACCCTAATCACCCACGTGGTAATCACCTGATGACCTTATCTATTACTGGAAAGTCAGTTGTTACATCTGGAATTTATGAACGGCATCTTGAAGTCGATGGAAAGGATTATCATCACATTTTTGATAGTGAAACTGGCTATCCTATTGAAACGGATTTAGCTAGTTTAACGATTATATCTGACCACTCAGTTGATGGTGAGATATGGACCACACGATTGTTTGGTGAGCGCAGCGCTTCTATCATGTGGCAAATCGAAAATATCGATGGAATCGAAGCCATCCTTATTGATAAAGATGGACATATCGCTTGTTCATCCGGTATCCAAAGATAATTAATAAATAATGCAAAAAGAGAAAGGAAAGCTCATGCTAAAACTTATTGCTATTGTAGGAACTAACTCTAAACGTTCCACAAACCGCCAACTGCTTCAATATATGCAAAAACACTTTGCTGATAAAGCAGAAATCGAATTGGTAGAAATTAAAGACCTACCAGTCTTCAACAAACCTGCAGATAAACTTATTCCTGCAGAAGCCTTAGAAATTGTTGCAAAAATCGAAGCAGCTGATGGTGTGATTATCGGCACTCCTGAATATGATCACTCAATTCCTGCTGTTCTTATGAGCGCTCTTGCTTGGATTTCGTATGGTGTATTCCCACTTTTGAACAAACCTGTCATGATTACAGGTGCTTCATATGGTACACTCGGTTCATCACGTGCTCAATTGCAACTTCGTCAAATCCTAAATGCGCCTGAAATTAAAGCAAATGTTCTCCCAGATGAATTCTTGCTTTCTCATTCTCTTCAAGCTTTTGATAAGAATGGTGACTTGGTAGATCTTGATGTAATCAAGAAATTGGATGCCATCTTTGATGACTTCCGTATCTTTGTCAAGATTACAGAAAAATTGCGTAATGCACAAGAACTTCTTCGTAAAGATGCAGAAGAATTTGACTGGGAAAATTTGTAAGATAGGAGATCGAAAGAATGAAATTTGTTGGACTTGTTGGATCAAACTATGACCAATCATATAACCGCAAACTCTTGGAATTCATCCGTCGTAATTTCAAACTTAAATTTGAATTAGAAGTTCTTGAAATCGATGAAGTTCCAATGTTTAACCAAGACGAAAAATGGGACGAAAGTTTCCAATTGCGCCTTCTTTACAATAAAATTACTCGAGCTGATGGTGTGATTATTGCTACTCCTGAGCACAACCATACAATTTCTGCTTCACTCAAGTCAGTTCTTGAATGGCTTTCATTTGAAGTTCATCCATTTGAAAACAAACCAGTCATGATTGTGGGTGCTTCATATTATGACCAAGGTACTTCACGTGCTCAAGTTCACCTTCGTAAGATTCTTGACGCTCCAGGTGTAAATGCTTATACTCTTCCAGGGAATGAATTTCTTCTTGGAAAAGCTAAAGAAGCTTTTGACGCAAATGGAAACATTATTAACGAAGGAACCGTTAAATTCCTTGAAGCTTGCTTAGATAACTTTGTCAAATACGTAGGAGTCGTTTCTAAATTGAAAAAACCAAAACCAATTGAACCCGAAGACTTGGATTGTGGAAAACCAATCGCTACAACTATTACAGAAGTTGATCCTGACGATCCAAACTGGGTAGAAAAAGTTGCAGAAATCACAGGTGCTGTTTCAGGTGATACATATGTTAAACTTGACCATGGTATCTTGACTGTTAACCAAATTGATATGTTCTTGAAAGCTATGCCTTTTGAATTGACATACGCTGATGATAACAACCAATTCCTATACTACAACAACGCTCACCAAGATCCAGAAACCATGTTTGCGAAACGTGTACCACCTCAATCTGGTAACCGTATGTCTACAGTCCACGGATCACTTCCACCAGCACGTATGAAGAACGTTGAGTGGGTTATTGGAACACTTCGCAACGGTAACCAAGAATATGTACGTACAATCGTTCCAGGTTCACCTGCTGGTGTTATCAACACTCACAACTACCAAGCTATGTACTATCCTGATGGATCATATGCTGGTATCAATGAAATTGTCTTTAACTTCCAACCATGGCTTGACTGGTACCTGAAAGAAACTGGTCAACGTTTAGTAGGCGGTAGCGGACCATTTGCTCCTGCTGGCGGTCACGGTGACGCAGATGCTACTTCAGGCGCATCTGATGCCGGTGGGCATGGTGATGGTGGCCACGGAGATGCTGATGCTACTTCTGGGGCAAGTAACTAAAATCTAATACTAAAGGAACCTCTCTTGGTTCCTTTTTTTAAAACAAATACTCGGTTAGCATACGCTAACCGAGTATTTAATTTATTCAACTTATGAATTTGGATCGTCAAGACTACGACCATGCAAACCCTTTTCACGTTGTACCTGACGAAGTTTTTCAGGAGTCACATCATTTCCATCTTCATCTACGATTTTGATTCCTTCAATGTGATGACGAACTGAACGACGATAGCCTTCGATATATTCCTCACGAAGTTTAGCTTGTTCAACCGCTTCTTCTGGTGTTAAACCAACTTCTTTTTTCTTTTTAGCAAGCTCATTAATACGAGCAATTTTTTCTGGTGTCATATTTGGACCTCCAATCTACTTTTTAATTTCTATTTTGTATTAAGAAGATTAAAAGCAGCGACTGTTTTCGCTTTATTCACAAGTTCAGTTAGAATAGCTAGACGATTATTCTTAACATCAACATCCTCTGCCATAACCATAGTATTGTCAAAGAAAGCATCGATAACAGGACTAAGGGCAAATAGTTGCGTCAATTTATCGTTAGCTGAACCTTTCAATTCTAGATTTTCGACAGCCTGAGCTAGTTCTTTTTCTTGTTCATTTTCAAAGAGGCTAGTATCAACTTTGACTGAGCCTTCTGCTTTTTCCGCTAGGTTAAAGGCACGAGATAAGGATTCAACTGATGATTTGTAGTTTTCAGTTTTTGCAGCTTCAGTTAAGGCTTCTGTTACTTCAATCATATCTGCAACAACAAAGTTTGAACTTGCAAGAACAGCTTCCTTAATATCTTTTGCAGTAGAACCCATCATCTTATCAACACGAGCTTTGATGAAGTTAAGCACTTCTTCTTGATTATCGTAAGTTAGGCTATCAAATGATAAGGCATAAAGGCTAGCAATCAATTCGTCCATTGGAATATTCCATCCAAAGTCTTCCAAGATACGGACAATCCCTTGTGTTGCACGACGAAGAGCATAAGGGTCATTTGAGCCAGATGGAATCAAGCCAACAGAGAAGAAGGACAAAAGAGTATCCAATTTATCAGCTAGTGCAAGGATAGCTCCGACTTTAGACTCAGGAAGAGCACCATCTGCAGAATCTGGAAGGTAGTGTTCACGGATAGCTTGTGCCACTGCTGCATCCTCACCAGCGAGAAGAGCATATTTCTCACCCATGATCCCTTGAAGCTCATCAAATTCACCAACCATACCAGTCAAGAGGTCAAACTTATAAATAGCTGCAGCACGAGCAAGGTCAACAGTTTCATCAACTGATAAACCTGCTTTTTCTGCCAAAAGGATAGCAATTTTCCCAGTACGAATCATGTGTTCACGTAATGAACCAATCTTTTCATGGAAGGTTACGTGTGATAATTTAGCTACAAGATTTTCAATCTTCAATTTTTGGTCTTCACGCCAGAAAAATTCACCATCTTCAAGACGCGCAACTAAGACTTTCTCATTTCCTCGGATAACATTATCCAAATACTCTGCATTTCCGTTACGAACAGAAATAAAGTTTGGTTTTAGATTTCCATCAAGGTCACGAACTACAAAGTAGCGTTGATGAGTCTCCATTGAAGTGACCAAAACTTCTTCTGGAACCTCTAGGTACTTAGGATCAAAATTCCCCATGAAGGCAGTTGGGTATTCAACCAAATTCAGTACTTCATTCAAGAGTCCTTCATCAATTTGTACCTGAACACCCTCTTCAGCTTCAATAGCCTTAATTTGCTCACGAATCATATTTTCGCGCTCAGTGCTATCAGCAATAACATAAACTTTGCGCAGGTCTTCTTCATAGCTGTCAGCATGCTGAATTTCTACTTCGTGACCAAGGAAACGCTGTCCACGACTGACTCTTCCTGAATGAATATCTAAGAAATCCATATCGAATGCCACATCATCCAAAAGAACTGTCAATGTATGGACTGGACGGATATATTCAAAGGTATTGTTTGCCCAGTGCATACTTACTGGGAAGCTTAAACTAGCCAAAACTTCTGGAATTCCAGCCAAAACTTCCTCAGCTGGTTTTCCAGCTTCATGCTTAGTTACGTAAACATATTCTTCACCTTTGATTTCACGAAATTCGATATCATCTACAGTCAAGCCTTTACCACGGACAAAGCCTTGCGCTGCTTTAGAGAAATTTCCTTCTGCATCCAAGGCAATTTTTTTAGAAGGGCCTTTAAAATCTTCAGTCAAATCGGTTTGTTGGTCTGCCAAACCAAGTACGCGAACAGCCAAACGACGTGGAGTTGAGAAGGTTTGAATTTCTTCATATGAAAGGCGGTTCTCATTCAAGAAGTCTGCCATTTTTTCACCTAGTTGTTTTTCACTTGGTGTGACAACATAGGCTGGCAACTCTTCAAGTCCTAATTCTACTAATAAGTTTTTTGTCATGTTTTTTCCTTTACATCTTCTTCTTTTTGATAGGCCCCTTAGGTACTGGGGACGTCGCTAACTAACTTTGTGAGGCTGTAAGGAAATCTTCCGTCTCCTTGGCATCGATTTCCAACAGTCTCATCAAAGTGGATTTAGCCAACTGATTTTTGAACCTAACGTTTCAAAAATCCCCACATACCAGTACGGCGGTGCCTATCCCTTTAGCAAGTCTTCTACTTGCCTCTGGGTAGCCATGCGAGCTCACTAGGTTCGCCCATTTTCCATTCTTGTAACTCTTTTTATTCTTCCTCTTCTGCTAAGAGTTTGGCGCGTGTGGCTTCGTCTAGAAGTGGGTAACCGAGTTTCTTACGTTCTGCAACGAATGTCTTAGCTACGACACGGGCCAAGTTACGGATGCGGGCAATGTAACCAGCACGTTCTGTAACGGATACCGCACCACGAGCGTCTAGCAAGTTAAAGGTGTGTGAACATTTCAAAACATAGTCATAGGCTGGGTGTACAAGTCCCAATTCCAAGGCACGTCCTGCTTCTTTTTCAAATTTTTCGAAGTTTTCAAGAAGCATGTCTTGGTCTGAAACTTCAAAGCTGTATTTTGAGTGTTCGTATTCTGGTTGAAGGAAGATTTCTCCGTATTTAACACCTGGAGCCCACTCGATATCATAAACTGAATCTACTTCTTGGATGTAAGAAGCCAAACGTTCCAAACCATAAGTGACCTCAGAAGTTACCGGACCAGTTGCCAAACCACCGACTTGTTGGAAATAGGTGAACTGAGTGATTTCCATACCGTCAAGCCAAACTTCCCAACCAAGGCCAGCCGAACCAGTTGATGGGTTTTCCCAGTTATCTTCAACGAAACGGATATCGTGTTCCAATGGGTTGATTCCCAATTTTTCCAAAGATTCAAGGTAAAGCTCTTGAATATTTGATGGAGAAGGCTTCATGACCACTTGGAATTGGTGGTGTTGGTAGAGACGGTTAGGGTTTTCCCCATAACGACCGTCAGCAGGACGACGAGATGGCTCAACATAAGCCGCATTCCATGGCTCAGGACCAATGGCACGAAGGAAAGTGTAAGGACTCATGGTTCCCGCACCTTTTTCATTATCATAAGCCTGCATGAGCATACAACCCTGATCATTCCAGTATTGTTGCAAAGTCAAAATAATTTCTTGAAATGTTAATTTCTTAG